>JAITVQ010000069.1 GCA_031285745.1 Puniceicoccales bacterium
CCGCATTGCATTTCTCTCAATGACTGAAAAAGCACTTACCAGAAACGAGGTATTAAAGTCCGAAAGTCCCTCCTTGTCCGGAACCATCGCCGCGACGTTGTCCGATGACACCACCGACAAGTTCTCCGAGGATGATAATCAATTTCTCAAATTCCACGGGATCTACCAGCAGGACGATCGAGACAAACGAAAAACCGGCAAAGAATACAGCGTGATGGTGAGAACCCGGCAAACCGGCGGGATTGTTCCTCCCGACCAATATCTCGTCTATGACGCCATTGCCGACAAATACGCCAACAAAACCCTCCGGCTTACCACTCGCCAGACTTTCCAGTTTCACGGCGTTGTCAAAGGAGGCCTGCGCCAACTGATTCATTCCATCAATGAGGCATTAAGCACCACCATTGCCACCTGCGGTGACGTAAACCGCAATGTCACGGCTCCGCCCGCACCCGATGGAACCACCGCCCAAACCCAATTAACGGAGGACGCGTTTATCGTCACCCGGGCATTGCTGCCCGTTGCCACCTCCTACCATCAGATCTGGATTGACGGGGAAAAACTCGAACAGGATATCGCTGAGCTTACCAAGCTCGCGCAGTCGTCCGGAACCAACCCCTATCAAGCGCCGCAAGGCGAACAGGCCCCTGACGGCACCGTGACTGATCCGATCTATGGAAAAACCTATCTGCCGCGTAAGTTTAAGATCGGCTTCGCCATTCCTCCGCAAAACGACACCGACATATTCACCAACGATCTCGGCTTTGTCGCCATTGTCGAAAATGGAAATGTCTCCGGCTACAATCTCCTGGCCGGGGGTGGACTGGGCAGCACCCATGGCAACACCGAAACCTTTCCTCGTCTGGCTAGCATCATCGGCTACTTCCCGCGTGAGCGCGTTGTCGATATTGCCAAGGCTGTCATTACCACACATCGCGATTTTGGGGACCGCACCAATCGCAAACATGCCCGCCTGAAGTACGTCCTCGAGGAACGCGGCGAAGAATGGTTCCGCAACGAGGTCGAAAACCGGGCCGGATTCCAACTCGCACCTGCCCGAGCTACCCCATTTACAACCCAAGGCGACTCTTACGGCTGGCATGATCAAATTAACGGAAAAAAGTATCTCACCCTTTTTGTCGAAACCGGCCGCATCAAGGATGCCCCCGGACATGCCCTGAAAACAGCGCTTCGCGAAGTTGTCGCCGGATTCAAACCGCATCTTCGCCTGACCCCTTCGCAAAACATCATCCTGGGCGACATTTCGCCTGATGACGTTGGCCACATCACCACCCTCTTTAAAAAACACGGAGTAGGCATCAATGAAAACCTCTCCCGTACCCGGGGCGCAGGCATATCCTGCCCTGCCCTGCCCACCTGCGGACTGGCACTCACCGAGGCGGAGCGAGTATTCCCCCAGGTCATAGATCGCATGGAGGAACTGTTTACCGAGATCGGGCTCGGCAATGAGGAAATCTCTGTGCGCATGACAGGCTGCCCCAACGGATGCGCCCGGCCCTACATGGCCGAGATCGGGCTCATCGGTCGCGCTCCCAACAAATACAATATCATGCTGGGCGGAAACCACACCAGCACCCGGTTGAATCAGACCTACCGCGAGAACATCAAGCTCGAGGATTTTACAACCGAGATTCGCCCGCTGCTCGCCCGCTTCAAAAACGAACGCCTTCCCGGCGAACACTTTGGGGACTTCGCCCACCGGGTTCTTCTCAACAACTGATCTCTCCCTGAGTTCGCAGGTTTAATGCCTGTTGGATTTCAGTGCTGCCCATACTCATCTCATGATCACGGCTTTTTTCGACAAACTTCGCGCCTACACCTCGTCATCAGGCAGTCCACCTCCGCTTTCAACTGACTCCGGAGCTATTGCCGAATTGCAGGACTATTTGGAAAAACTCGATGCCGCGGGACGCTTGGCGTGGGCATCCCGTCAATTCGGCAACCGGGCCGCCATCGGCACCAGCTTCCAGGGGGCCGGCATCGTGGCTATGCATCTCGTCAAGCAGGCCAAACTGCGCATCCCGGTTTTCACGTTGGATACCGGCTTGCATTTCATCGAAACCATCGAGCTCAAGGCGGAATTGCAGGAGCACCTCGGCATCACCATCGAGAACATCACACCTGCTTTCACGCTGGAACAGCAAGCCAGTGAGTTCGGCCCCGAACTATGGAAACATGATCCCGATCTCTGCTGCCAGATTCGCAAGGTGCTTCCCCTTCAGGAAAAACTCACCTCGCTGGATTGCTGGATCACCGGGGTGCGCCGCGAGCAGTCCGATAATCGCTCCAGTGCTCGGGTGCTTGAGTTGAATGAAGACGAGAACGGACGCCAACTCTGGAAACTCAATCCGTTGGTCGATTGGACCCGCAACCAAATCTGGGAACACATCCGCCAGCACAATCTTCCCTACAATCGCCTGCACGACCAAGGCTATCGCTCCATTGGCTGCCATACCTGCACCCGGGCCGTTGCCGACGGCACCAACGAACGGGCGGGACGCTGGACCGGTTTCAACAAAACGGAATGCGGCATTCACACCTTTCTCAAAGTAAAAAATTAAAGGCCGGGCGTTGAGACATCCGCGCCTGCCCAACTCTAAATTTCAACTTTCAAGTTTTCAATTTTCCAACTCATGGACCATCTCACTCAACTCGAGCAACAATCCATCTTCATCTTTCGCGAAGCCTATCACTACTTCACAAAAATCGCCATGCCCTGGTCGATGGGCAAGGACTCCAACGTCCTCATCTGGCTGGCCCGCAAGGCATTTTACGGAAAGATTCCTTTTCCCCTCCTGCACATCGACACCACGTTTGAATTTCCCGAAATGTATCAATTCCGGGATTGGGCCAAGGAATACCACAGCATCGATCTCATCGTCCGGGTCAACGAGGACGCCATCGCCCGGGGTGTCAACTACGATACTCATGATCCCGTCACCGTTACCCACGAACTGAAAACAGTCGCCCTCCAGCAAGCCATCACCGAGCACAAATGGCAGGCGCTCATCACGGGAATCCGGCGTGACGAGGACTCCACTCGCGCCAAGGAGAGATATTTTTCTCCCCGCAACGCCGATTTCGAATGGGACTATAAAGACCAGCCACCGGAATTCTGGAATCAGTTTACCTCGAGGGTCGGCCCCGGAGAACACATCCGCGTCCAGCCCCTTCTCGACTGGACCGAGCTGGACATTTGGCTCTACATCCGCCGGGAGAACATCCCAATCCCCGGTCTCTATTTCTCCCGCGAGGGAAAACGCTTTCGCTCGCTCGGCTGCTGGCCGATCACCCATCCCGTGCCCAGCAAGGCCCGGACGGTGGACGACATCATTGAGGAACTCCGCCACACCAAGACCAGCGAGCGCGCCGGACGCGCCCAGGATCACCATGAGCGCAATGCCATGCAAAAACTCCGCGCCAAGGGATTCATGTAAAATAAGAAATACGAGATTAGAAATCAGAAATCCCCACTGCGTATCCTATATTCAACTACGTCTCGATCCGTAGTTATTTCTTATTTCTGATTTCTCATTTCTTATTTCCACCACCACTCATCACTTTCTTTTCCGCATAAAACCACCACCATGCCAGCCACCCTCACCAAGGAACCACCTGCAGCCTACGCCGCCACTTCCGGCAGTCCCGCCTTCTTTCCCCGGGAACACACCCATTCCATCTCCGGCCCCGTTCTAACCCAAACCACCCCAGCCCGGGAAAAAGACCGTTTTTACATCGTCGTGGTCGGCCATGTAGACCACGGCAAATCCACCTTCGTCGGGCGACTCCTCCACGATACGGACTCGCTCCCGCACGGCAAAATCGAGCAGGTCAAAAAAGCCTGCGCAGCGGAAAACATGGACTTCGAATACGCCTTCCTCCTGGATGCGTTACTGGAGGAACAGGAGCAGAACATCACCATCGATACCACCCGCATCCTCTTCAACACCGGCAAGCGGGATTACGCCATCATCGACGCGCCCGGCCATCGGGAATTTCTCAAGAACATGGTCACCGGCGCGGCCTCCGCCTCCGCCGCATTCCTCCTCATCGACTCCCGCGAGGGTGTGCAGGACCAGTCCCGCCGCCATGCGCTGCTGCTTAGTCTCCTGGGCGTCAAGCAGCTCATCGTCCTCGTCAACAAGATGGACTTGTCCGACTACAGCGAGGAACGCTTCAACGGCATTGTCACGGAATACACCGCCTTCCTGTCCACCCTCGGGCTCCAGCCCAACCACTTCATCCCCATCACTGCCCGGCACGGCGAGAACATCGCCAACCGGGGTGACAACATGCCCTGGTGGCAAGGTCCCACGGTCATCGAGGCCCTGGACAGTTTTACCAACACCGCCGCGCTGGATGACAAACCCTTGCGACTGCCCCTCCAGGATGTCTACCGCTGGGATGCCCGCCGCATCTTTGCCGGGCGCATTGAGTCTGGCCGCATCAAGCCCGGGGATAAAATCGTCTTCTCTCCCGGCAACAAGGCCGCCACCGTAAAAACCATCGAAAACTGGAATGGTCCCCTGCTCGAATCCGCCGGGACCGGGGAATCCGTCGGCATCACGCTTGCCGAGCAGATCTTCGTCGAGCGCGGGGCGGTAGCATCCCCTGCCGAAAATATTCCCTACATTACCCAGACCATCAGTGCCCGCATATTCTGGCTGGGCCGTGAGCCGCTCCGCCAGCAGCGCACTTATAAAATTCGTCTGACCACCCAGGAGACCTCCTGCATCATCACCCGCATTGAGCGGGTCATCGACTCCGCCACGCTGGAGAGCATCAGCTCCGCCGAGGGACACACCCTGCAAATCAACCGGCACGAAGTCGCGGACATCACGATCCGGACCCACAAGCCCATTGTCTTCGACTCCCACGACAACATCTCCCCTCTAGGCCGGTTCGTCATCACCGACAACCAGCAAATCGCTGGCGGCGGCATCCTTCTCGTCAACGATGCCGACGGGCAGAAAAACGATTCCCATTTGCACCCGACCACCGGTAAAGTCGACCGCCGGGCCCGTGAATCCCGCAACGGGCATCCCGGGGCCGTCATCTGGCTGACCGGGCTCTCCGGTTCCGGCAAATCCACCATCGCCGCCGAACTCGAACGCCAGCTCTTCGACCTTGGCCGACAGGTATATTGGATCGACGGGGACAACCTTCGCCTGGGTCTCAACTCCGACCTCGGGTTCTCGGAAGAAGATCGCCAAGAAAACATCCGGCGGGCCGGAGAAATCGCCCGCCACTTCGCGGATGCCGGCACCATCCTCATCATCTCGCTCATCTCCCCCAGCCTGGCCTCGCGCAACTCTGTTCGCGACCGTGTCGACCGGGGACGATTCATCGAGGTCTTCGTCAATGCGCCACTGGATGTCTGCGCCCTGCGCGACCCCAAGGGACTTTACGCCAAGGCCAAAACCGGCGAAATCCAGAACTTCACCGGAATCAGCGCCCCCTACGAGATACCAACGACCCCCGAGCTCGAATTACGGACGGATCAACTGAGTGTGGGCGATTGCGTGGCCAAGATACTCGACCGGGTCAATGCCATCACGCGCACCGGGGACGACTGGGTCAGCATTTAAACTTTCCCTCAATAAGCATATATTCCTTGGTCTAAAAAACCTAGGAAGCAGGGGTTATTTAAAGACGAAGAAACCGCAGATGGACATACCTGTCCATCTGCGGTTGATAACTTCTTAGAGTCTGGCACGGGAAAATAGTCAGTCCGTGAGTATATCTGAACCCTATTTTCCTACTGCGGTGTCTAAATCTGACGCGTCAGAAAGGATGAAGTCGGACTGCGGTGGTACAATCTGACACGTCGGATTATTACACGTCAGACTGCTGTCATACTTTCTGTGCCGTCAGATTTGTCCGCGTCGGTCGACGCGGCGATATCTGAGCGTAAGGATTAATACACCTCCGGCACGGGTGATGAAATCTGACATGTCGGCGACCACCAACCTCGGCGGACCTGTATGAATCTGACATGTCAGATTGTACCACGCTGTCCGGCGTGGAGGTTTCCGACGCGTCAGATTTGGGCACGGCGTTCAGCGAAAGTGATATTTGGGCAGTCGGATTTATACAGGAGGCGACGGATTACCCCACGCAAGTATGACATTACATAGCAGGTTATGCGGCCATTTCCGAATCCTGATCGACTCAGACGGAGGATAAACTGGCATTCCGTACACATCGCGGTCAAATCCGCATGATCTACCTACCCTGGTTTCTTAATCAACCTCATAACCATTTCCAGACGCAGGGAAGAAATTTCCTGCGCTTTTTTGTTTTGATCGAGAGTAAACAAAATGAGCCCGAGGCGAAAACCTCGGGCTCTGTTGT
>JAITVQ010000123.1 GCA_031285745.1 Puniceicoccales bacterium
TCATTGAAACGGCGTAGACTGCCGAAACCGGAGATCATTGCGATTTTGGCGGCCGAAAGGCCGGTGTCGGAAAGCAACGTCTTGGCGAAAAGCAGTCTGCATGTTTGAAGATACTGAACGGGAGTGACGTTGTATTGCTCGGCGAAGACGCGGCGCAAATGCCGGTCCGAGCAACCGAGCCGGCCGGCGAGTCGCTCCAGGCTGTTTTCACGGCTGCATTCCTTTTCGAGCAGTCGGGCGGCGCGATACGCCAAATCCGTTTTTGCGTCGATAATGGCGGCTCCGGGGGCCAGTTCGGGACGGCATAAAAGACACGGGCGGAAACCCGCCTGTTCCGCCTCGGCGGCGGATGAATAAAAGGTGCAATTTTCGCGCTTGGGTTGCCGCGCCCTGCACACGGGCCGGCAGTAAATCCCCGTCGAGGAAATGCCCACGAAAAACCTGCCGTCAAAACGGGCGTCCTTTGCCTTGAACGCGGCGTAGAGCCCATGATCGCTGTTCAGCATTTTTGCACTCCGCATTGTGTGCATTGCATTATAGCGATTCCCGGACATCTGTCTGGCTGTTTTCGGACATACATGTTTTTGCGCGGGGTATCTGGGCGTTTTTAATGATTTTTTGGTCGGAGGCGGTTTTGGCTGTCAGAAAATCATATTTTTGCAGCATCATTTCCAAATAAATCAAGTCTTCGATTGTGGCGGCTTCTTTCGTTTCCTGAAGAATGAACGTTGCCAATTCCTGATTTCGGGTCGCTGCGATTTTCGCGGTTGGCGTTTCCCGTGCCTTTTCGACAGCGTTGGCCGCGTTGGTCGTCAAGTGCAAAAGCAGCTTGTCGGTTTTTTATTCCGCGCTGTTCGGCTCATCCAACCATCCCTCCCCCCATTTATGATTCGCCTCCGTTAAATCGACCTCGGCATCCAGCAGTCTTTGCTTTCCATAGACCTCTTTGAATGCCTTGGCAATATTGGGGTGGACGGGAATCATATCCCCAATACGGCAGACTTCATCCAGATCGCCGCGCCGAAAGGCTTGCCCCATTTGCTCGCTTAATTCCTCCCATTCCCCGGAGGTGAAATTGCGATTCTTGCCGCGCAAAAAAACAGCCTCTTCTGTGGCGGTGGTCATGATTGTTCCCTTTTCAAATGGCAAACCCATATGCTTGCCCTTGTGGCGCTGAAAGGATACTGTGAAATATGCCTTCTCTACCACTGTTCCATTTTCACTTCGGCTATCGCATTGATTAAGCATGGGTTAAGCGCCGAGCTGCCTTTCGCTTCCCGGTAGATTTTTGAGCGGTTTTGACTTTCCGGGATGCAGGGGATTTCACCTCCTTCTTGGCGATTTCAGCATCCAGTTCGGCAATCATCTCTTGTATGCTCGGCGTATCATGAAGATATTTCATATACGCATCCATCGTCTTGAAGTGCTTGGTGGTTGCCCTGCGAAGGCGGTGAAGCTCTTCGACCGGCTCCGCATCCTCATCGAGATCAAAAGAGAAATCTTTACGAATCATGATGTGTCTCCAATAAACCGTCTGGGCGAACCAAAACAGCGGGTTTTCGTCCTGCCTTTCGAATCGCTTTATATAACATCTCAATGCGATCGGCATTAAAAAGATGTGTCTGATTCCACATCAGCAAATAGTCCATGTCATGTATGGCTGCAATAGCGAGATGCATGGCATCGTCAAACAATTTTTCCGGAACAGCTTCGACAGCAATCAAATATTCCGCCAATTGTTGCGCTTCGCTGGTTTCAGGCACTGACGACAGACCGTCAACGACCGAAAGACGTTTCCTTGCCGCTTCCGCATCGCCACGACGTATTTCCCGTATAACCACGGGAGAAATAAACAGTTCCCAATGGTTTCGTTGTTCCCACCAATCCCATGTTTGCTGCTGCTTCGCCAACTTGACGAGAACGCGCGCCGGTCTGGCTGTAAGGTAACTAATCACCGATGATTCAACATAGACACGCTTTTTTTGCATATATCCTCCATTCACTGAGTATACCCCACCTGCCGGCAATTGGCAAGTGGGCTGTCGCCACATGGACATTGTGGAACGTTAGCCATTATAGCTGGCCAAATTACCGGTGGCCAATTTGAATTACTTACTTGACTATTTTGGCCTATGTGATATAGTAGCTATATAGGGTGTACTCAAAATGACCGGAGGCCAATCATGAAAATCACCCGAATAGCCCGAATATATCAGCGAGTCAGTACCGACGAACAGGACTTGGCGCGGCAGGGACAAATTGTCTGCGATGCCGAGGCTGCCGGATTTTATGTCGCCGGCGTGTATAGCGAAAAGGCGTCCGGGGCGAATGCCGACCGGGCTGAACTCAAACGCATGATACATGATCTACGGCCCGGCGAAACGGTCATCGCCGAAAAGATGGATCGAATCAGTCGCCTCGCGCTGCCGGAGGCGGAACGGCTTATTGGATCAATCCGTGAGAAAGGCGCTCGCCTGGCAATTCCCGGAGTGGTGGATTTCACTGAAATCGTAAAGGATACCGATGGTGTTGCTAAAATCATCCTTGAATCCGTGCAGGAGATGTTATTGAAATTGGCATTGCAAATGTCGCGGGACGATTACGAAGTCAGGCGGGAACGCCAACGGCAGGGGATCGCCCTCGCCAAGGCGGCGGGGAAATATCTTGGGAGGACGGCAAACACGGCAATTCACAAACGGATTATTGCGTTGCGGAAAGACGGGAATACCTTGGCCCAAACCGCCCACGCCGCCGGTTGCAGCGTCAGCCAGGTAAAACGGATTATGGCACTGCACCGAGAGCACAACGCAATCAGTGAAACCCCTTGTCGATAGGCGTCATGCTACAAAATGACCACCCATCAGTTGAAGCTGATAGGTGGTCACAGGGTTGTTTGCATCATTATTCAGAAGCCGAGGCCCGCCGATGCCGAGAATGTATGCGACAGCGATTGACGCCCGAGCGTTCCGTGATACCCGGCGCTCACC
>JAITVQ010000142.1 GCA_031285745.1 Puniceicoccales bacterium
CCGCATGTCTGGAGGAGCGACATTGGCGGGAACCATCACCCTGACCGGAGATGCCCGGATCGGCGCTCATGATAATGCAGGAAGCAATACCATTACTGGAAACATCGGGGAAAGCGGAGGCAGTTATGCCTTGGAATTCGGTGGCACCAACAGTGGTGGAAAAATCATCTTGTCGGGCACAGCCGCCCATACCGGAGGTACTACCATTGGCTTGGGCACTCTGCAACTCGGGGCAGCCGAGCGGTTCAACGCCACCGGGAACATCCATATCAATGGAGGAACTTTGGACTTGGGTACATATACCCAAACAGCAGCCACAGTGTCGCTGACCAGCGGCACTCTCTCCAACGGGACATTGCAGGCAGGAACCCTGACAACGGCCATTGATAGTGCCGCCACTATCAATAACCTCACTTTCCAGGGTGGATTAACCAAGACAGGAACCGGCACCCTGACCTTGAGCGGCACCAACACTTACGACGGCAATATCGCTGTCTCGCAAGGTACCCTGCTACTGACCAACGTCGGAGCCGCATCCACAGCCGCCGGACACATCAATGTCGCCGACGGGGCGACGCTTGGTTTTACCATCAATGGAACCGATACTTGGACTGCCGCGCAAATCAGCGCAATCGTCCAGGATGGCAGCACGTTCGCCAGTAATGCCACTCTCGGAATCAATCTGACAACCGGCAGTTCCGAGTTCGATGCCGCCTTCCTGACTGGAAACCGGGGGCTGACAAAATTGGGGGGCGGCACGCTTTCGCTGGGCTCGGGCACTTCCGATACAACTGCCAACACCTATACCGGACTTACCACAATATCGGCGGGTACGCTGAACCTGAACAAGGCCGCCAACACCATCGCGATCGCCGGAGATTTGCTCATTACCGGCTCCGGCATTCTGTCGATGAACGGCAACGCCAACCAGATTGCCAGCACCGCCAATCTCACCTTTGAAGGAGGCGGAAAGCTCGGCTCCAATGGACAAAAAATCGTCGAAACCGTCAACGACGTCACCGTCAAAGGACGTGGGGGCAACTTCAACCCCGGCTCGGGAAGTGACCTGACAGTCAACTCGCTCACCTTCCTCGACAGCACCGGCTCTGCATCTAACCAATATTCCATCGCGGCCAATAGCGCAAACTCCACCTTGACCATCGGGGCAGGCGGCTGGGCCATGACCAACTCCACCTATTCCATCGGCCAGAACGGAAACTATACCGCCACGGTCAAGTTGAATGGTGACTTTACAGGATCCGGAACCAATACGGTTACCGCCGGAGCTAACAACAGCAATCCGACACTGGATGCCAAGTCCACCATCAACCTGCAAGGTGGAACCCGCACCTTTAACATCACCGACGGCACTACGACCATCGGCCCCAAGCTCACCAACGGCAGCCTGACCAAGGCCGGAAGCGGAACCCTGGTCCTCGTGGGAAGCAACACCTATGCCGGACTGACCACAGTCACGGGAGGAAAGCTCGTCATCAACGGCGACCAAAGCAGCGCGACAGGAAATGTCGTGGTAATGAGTGGCGGAACCTTGGGAGGAACCGGCATCATCGGAGGTGAAGTGACCATCGGTACCGGAGGTTACCTTGCTCCGGGGAACTCGGCAGGTACCCTGAGTTTTGCCAATAACGTCACCCTGGAAAATGGCGCATGGCTAGTGCTCGAAATAAACGGAACCGCAGAAGGCGAATATGACATGCTGAATTTCACCACATCCGGCAGTAAACTGGAATTCGAGCAAGGGGCAAAACTGTATATCCTTTTGGCAGACGGTGTGAGCCTATCAAGCGGTCTGCTCGTTGCCACGGGGACAAACCTCTCCATCATCGGTGCGGAGTCACTGGGTATCACCAGCAGTACCGGGCAGGAATTTAAACTGGGCAGCGATGGAACACTCACGGCCATCCCGGAACCCTCAACCTACGCCGCAGGCATGCTGGCCATGCTCGGAGCACTGGCATTGGTGCGACGCCGGTTTAAGAAATAAGCCTTCCGGATTAACTTGTTTTGCAAAGGGCCTCGTAAAACTACGAGGCCTTTGCTTTGGGCCAGCCCCTCCCCTATGCAGGAAAGTTGTAACTTACCCGGATTCCATTACCCTGTTGCGCTTTTGGCAGAAATTGATTTCAGACAACTGCCTTATCACAGATGCAAAACAAACGCACGGATACGAAGTACACGCTGGGGCTTTCCTTGGGCGCGTTGGGAGTAGTGTTTGGAGACATCGGGACCAGTCCGCTCTATGCGATGAAAGAGTGCTATGCCGAGTCCCATATCATGCCGACGCCGGAAAACATTCTGGGGATATTGTCGCTGATTATCTGGACACTCGCGGTGATCGTGACAGGAAAGTATGTACTGCTGGTCATGCGCGCCGACCACAAGGGGGAAGGCGGGATCATGGCCCTCGTGTCACTGGCTTTTTTCAAGGAGAAGAAAAGCTCCAGCCTGAGAACTGTGCTGGTTTTGCTGGGAGTATTCGGGGCAGCGTTGCTTTATGGAGACGGAATGATTACTCCCGCCATTTCGGTGCTGTCCGCAGTGGAGGGATTGCAGGAGGTAAATAGCGGATTAAGCCCGTGGATTTTGCCGATCACGGTATCAATCCTGGTCGCCCTTTTTGCCGTACAAAAAATCGGCACAGGCAAGGTGGGGAAAATCTTCGGGCCGGTAATGTTGCTGTGGTTTTTAACCTTGGGGGCGATGGGAGTATACGGGCTGTGCGTGCATACGTGGAAGCCGCTGCTGGCTTTTTCGCCTTACTACGCCATTCAGTTTTTAACCACTCACCCGTTAATGGAATCGCTGCCGGTGATGGGTGCGGTGTTCCTGGCAGTGACGGGCGCAGAGGCGCTCTACGCGGACATGGGACATTTCGGATTGAAACCAATCCGGTGGGCGTGGTGCTTCCTGGCCATGCCCATGCTGGTGCTGAATTATCTTGGGCAAGGTGCGCTTCTGCTGGCCGCGCCGGAAGGAAGAGTCGCCGAAATGGCCGCACATCCTTTTTTCAAACTGGCCCCTGCCCCACTCATCCTGCCGCTGGTGATCCTGGCCACGCTCGCAACGGTGATCGCCTCGCAGGCACTGATTACCGGGACCTATTCGATCACGATGCAGGCAATCCAGCTTGGATTTCTCCCCCGGCTGAAAATTGCCCATACCTCGCGGATGGAACGAGGCCAGATATACATGGCTCCGGTAAATTGGTTTCTCATGGTCTGTTGTGTCGGATTGGTGCTGGCCTTTCAATCGTCGGGCAATCTGGCCGCCGCCTACGGCATCGCGGTAACCATGACGATGCTGATCACGACCATCCTGTTTTTCTTCGTGATGAAGGATATTTGGAAATGGTCGGCGTGGAAATGCGTAGCCATATGCGTGCCGTTTGCCTGTATTGAACTGGTCTTCTTTTTCTCCAACGCGCTGAAAGTCGGACATGGTGGGTGGTTCCCTATTCTGGTCGGATTGGGCATATTTGTTTTGATGACCACCTGGCGACGCGGACGCCATGTACTGCACGAACGCTTGAAAACAACCTTCCTGCCGTTGGATTTATTTCTGGCCGATCTAAAGCAGAGCAATATCCACCGCGTGCCCGGCACCGCTATTTTCATGTCAGGGAATGCCAACGTAACGCCACTGGCCCTGTTGCATAACCTAAAGCACAATCGGGTGCTCCACAAGCGGGTCATCATCCTGAGCATATTGACCGAGGCGGTGCCCCATATTGACTCCGAAGAACGGGCCTCCATTGTTGATCTGGGAGACGGGTTTTATAAAATCCTCGGCCATTACGGCTACATGGAAGAGCCGGATGTAATGGAAGTGCTCTCGGTAAGCGAAAAATGCGGATTCAAGTGCAATATCAATGAAATCACGTTCTTCTTGAGCCGGGAAACGATCATCCATGCCGAAAAACCTGCCATGCCCATCTGGCGGGAGAAGATCTTTGCCCTGCTCAACCGCAACGCACTCCCTGCCACGGCATTTTTCAAGCTGCCACCCAACCGGGTTGTGGAATTGGGTATGCAAATTGAAATATGAAGTGATTCTTATGGCCTCAAGGGGTATACCTCATGGCAAATCGTCATTGGCGAACAGCAGTAAGCGTATTTTTGCAAAATTATGCATAATTTGCTTTTCTCCCGCCGAGACCACGATTCTTTAGGCCGCTCATGGCACTCAATGCAGTTCTGGCCCTTGAAGATGGTAGCGTGTTTCGCGGACGCGCCTTTGGCGCATCCAAAACAGTGACAGGCGAAGCCGTCTTTAACACAAGCATGACCGGCTATCAGGAAATCCTGACGGATCCTTCCTATTTCGGCCAGGTCGTGACGATGACCTTCCCCCATATCGGAAACTACGGGGTGAACCAGGAAGACTCCGAGTCCGACAAGACGCATTGCGCAGGATTTGTTGTGCGTGAACTCAGCCCGATCGTCAGCAACTGGCGGGCCACCCTTTCGCTGGATGCCTACCTCAAAAAGCATGACATCCCGGGAATCGAAGGAATCGACACGCGCGCCATCACCAAAAAACTCCGTGTCCATGGTGTCATGAAATCCTGCCTCTCCACGGAGAATATCTCCGACGAGGAAGCTGTAAAGCGGGCCAAGGAATCAAAAGGCATCATCGGCGCAGATTTCGTCAGCAGCGTTACCACCCAAAAGACTTACCATTTCGACGGAAACCCCGTGCCATTTTCCGTCCCCGGTACCACATTGGCAAAACGCGAGGTTCCCACCAAACAGACCATTTATAAAGTCGCCGCCTACGACTTCGGCGCCAAATCCTCTATTTTCAAGAAACTCCGGGCCAGTGGATTTGACGTCCACATCTTCCCGGCCACTACGACTGCAGCCGAAATCAAAGCCTTCAATCCTGACGGAATATTCCTCTCCAACGGTCCCGGTGATCCCGCCGCGCTAACCTACGCCCACCAGGCCATCCGCGAGCTCATTGATGCCGGATATCCTATCTTTGGAATTTGTCTCGGGCACCAAATCATCGCCCACGCCATCGGAGCTAAAACCTATAAACTGAAGTTCGGACACCGTGGAGGCAATCAGCCTGTCAAGAACATCGAATCAGGTGTGGTCAACATTACCGCCCAGAACCACGGTTTCGCGTCCAAGGCTGACGCTGTAGAAAAGGCAGGCGGCGTCGTCACGGAAATCAACCTAAACGACAACACTGTCGCCGGCATGCGTATCAAGGACAAACCCGTCTTTTCAGTCCAATATCACCCAGAAGCCGGCCCTGGCCCCAACGATGCCGACTCGCTTTTCGAGACCTTCTACAAGATGGTCGACGAGAAAAAGAAGGCGAATAAGTAAAAATACTGTAAAGGGCTTAAAAAGAACTGGCTTCATCAGTATTTTCGTCCAGTTGACAGGCGCGTTTTTTCATTAAAACGCGCCAAGAAACTACGCAGGAAAATTACCCAAAGCACAATCTCCACCCGCAAGTATGCCGAGCT
>JAITVQ010000217.1 GCA_031285745.1 Puniceicoccales bacterium
CACGGTAGCCAATAATCCCGCCGGGGAAGTCACAATGAACCTCGGCATCACCGGCCCCCACTACACGATTGGTGCCGCCTGTGCCGCCGGGAATGCCGGAATTATCCAAGCCGCCCAGATGCTTCAACTGGGTGAGGTGGATTTTGCCGTCGCAGGGGGTGTTTCCGAATCGATCCACACTTTTGGAATCTTTGCAGGCTTCAAGAACCAAGGCGCATTGGCACACCATGCAGATCCGAACAAGGCCTCCCGCCCATTTGACAAGGATCGCAACGGTATCGTGATTTCCGAGGGCGGAGCACTTTACACTGTCGAAAGAATGGAGGATGCCCTGCGCCGGGGTGCCCATATCTACGGAGAAATCCTAGGCTGGTGTATCAACTCCGATGCCACCGATGCCGTCCTGCCCAACCCTGAGCGGCAGGCCGAGTGTATCCAGATCGCGCTGCAACGCGCCTCTCTGGCGCCCAAGGATATTCATTTGGTCAGCACCCATGCGACGGCCACCCCTCTGGGCGACATTCAGGAATGCGAGGCACTGCGCCGCATTTTCGCCGGATGCCCGGACACTTACATCAACAATGCCAAGAGCTACATAGGGCATTGCATGGGCGCAGCCGGAGCCTTGGAGCTCGCGGGTAACATTCCCTCTTTTGACGATGGATTAATTCATCCCACAATTAACGTGGACAATCTCGATCCGGAATGTGAAATATCGGGGCTTGTGCTCAATACCGCCCGTCAGGTGAAGCGTGTTGACACAATTCTCAATAATTCCTTTGGGATGCTCGGCATCAATTCGGTGCTCATAGTTGGGAAACCACGCCAATAAGAAAAAACATCCGGTAATCTTTTAAAACCTAACAAATCACAAGACAGCACATGACCAAGGAACAGGTCCAACAAATTGTCCTCGACATCATCGCCGAAATCGCGCCCGACGAGGATCTCAGTAACGTAAAACCCGAGGTACGCCTCCGTGACCAGCTTAGCTTGGACTCGATGGATTTTCTCGATATCGTAATGGAACTTCGCAAAAAGCACGGCATTGAGGTACCCGAAGCGGATTACCCCAAGCTTGCCTCGCTGGAAAGCTGCGGAGAATACCTCCTTCCCAAGTTCCTGGCCAAGGTTTGACCAGCTTCATGATGGGCGCGCCCATCGACAACTCCCGCCAGACCGGGAGCAAACACCCGGAAAACAACTCCGGGTGTTTTGTTTTTAAAGAACCGAAGTTTTAAACAAACCCGCTATTGATCACGCAGCTTGTTGTCCGAGACGATCTGGGAGGCATAGATACCTCGCGGGCTGCTGCAATAATAGGCAGTAAAACAGGCAATGGCAAAATAGAGGACATTGGCGCCCCCAAACAACTCGACTGCCAGCAACGTACTGGCCAGCGGGGTATTGGTGGCTCCGGCAAAGACTGCCACGAAGCCCAGGCCAACACAGAGATCCACAGGCAAACCCAATGGCCCGGCAATAACTGCGCCTAGGCTGGAACCGAGGAAGAAAAGCGGCAGCACTTCCCCACCCTTGAACCCACTGCCAAGGGTAATGGCCGTGAACAGGGTTTTCCAAAACCAGGCGAAAAGAGGAATCGTGAAAATCCCCGCCTCAAAACAACGCTCCAGCGTGACCGAGGTAAAATCCGTCGGCGGCGCCATGGTACCAATGCCAAGGTATTGCGGCCCCTGGTCGCCCAAGGCGTAAGTCAACGCAATGATGATCAACCCGCCCATGAAGGGACGGGTATAGCGTCCGGGAACACACCGGAGAAAAATCTTGTGAATACCGAGGTGAATCTTGGCAAAAAAAGTCGCGGCCAGTCCGAAAATAGCCCCTGCCACACAAGCCTTGATTAGATAAAGATGGGTGAACTCTGCACCGACATGTGTTTCAATAATCCGGATGTGAAACGCCTCGTGCTCAATTCCAAAAACTCCGCAAGTCAGCCAGCCGATCACACTCGCACTCACCACAGGCAAAAGCGCCTCATAGCGAAGCATTCCACTAACGAGCACTTCCATGGCAAAAAGGGCACCGGCCAGCGGTGTCCCGAAAACCGAACCAAAACCAGCCGCGACCCCGGCCAGGAGAATCAACTTCCGCTCCTTCGAATCCAATCCCCATAGCCGTCCCCAACCTGCCGCAATACCCGCCCCCATCTGCACCCCGGTGCCCTCGCGCCCGGCCGAGCCTCCGCAAAGATGAGTAAGCAGGGAGCAGACAAAGATCAAGGGAGTCAGTTTCGGGGAAACACCTGCGCCGCTGGAATGAATCTCCGCCAGCACAAGGTTATTGCCTTTTTCACTTTCGGGGCTGAAGCGATAGTAGAGCCAGGCGATACAAATACCGGCAACCGGGAGCAAGAAAAGCAGCCAGGGATGATCAAAGCGAAAAAGCGTGACCCATTTGAGCGCCTTGAGAAAAAGGGCGCTGGCCAGCCCGGCCATGATTGCGACGGGCGCAATCATCAGATTCCATTTGAGCAACTGGCGAAGCGTCGCGAAGTGCGTCCGGATGTTGAAAATTTCGCGGGCTGCCGAGGCGTCGATTATCTCACCGATCTGGGGGCGGTGGAATTCTGGACGACGCAACTTGGGCCTTTTGAATTCCACGGTATCTACCTTCTCACGGCAGCCCTGTTCTGGGAGGCAAGGCGCTGCATGATTCCCTGATATTGCAGGACTCCGTCCGCAACACCCTGGGCGATTTTTTCCCGGTATGCCGCAGAACTGATCAACGTTGCATCCGAGGGATTGCTGAGAAATCCGCACTCGATCAGGGCTCCCGGGCAGGGAAGATCCTTCAAGACAGTAAAGCGGGCGCGCCGCAATCCGCGATCCTCGGCGTCCAGCTTATCCACCAAAGTCGCCTGCAGATAATAACCCAGCAAGGCATTCCAGCGATCATGGCCATGTCCGATCTCCCGGGCATTGACCTCGGCAGGCCGGGCGACCCTTCTGGCATCATTGGTTGAGTACTGTCCCTGCGGAGTCAGGATATACGTCTCAACGCCATTCGCGCTGGTATTGGCAGTGCCGGCGGAGTTGAAGTGAATGCTAACAAAAAGGTCGGCATTGACCCGCTTGGCAATCAGGGAGCGATCATCCAATTCGACAAAAGCATCCGTGCTCCGGGTCAGGGTCACTTTGATCCCCCTTTGCTCCAGGATAAACTTCAGCCGCCGCGCAACATCCAGCGTCAGCGCCTTTTCATTGAGACCCATGCGAGTGTTTTGCATGCCGGGATCTTTGCCGCCATGCCCGGGATCAATCACAATGCGCCGGACCACGGGAGCTGACACATCCGGCTGTGGCGCCACGATGGGAAAAAAAGTCTTATCAAAATCGTGACGCTGGATGTAATAAATGCCGTTGCCCTCGGTGATGGGGCTATTCAGCCAGACCTTGATGCCATTGAGCGTAATGTAACTCTTGTTACGCTCAGCCTCGATGCGACTCCACTTGTTTTTCCACCGGGTCGTTCCGGGGACTCGGGAGGTGTCCGTGGTAAACTCCCAACGCTTGAGGGTTTCATTAAGGTTTACCTGCCCCTGCAGTGTCGTCGGAACCGTAAAAAGAAATCCTGCGAGCAAAAGCAGCGCAGGAATCAGGCGAAACAAAAAGCTTCGCTGCAAAGTTACCGTACTTCTATTCCTCACCGTCATCTTCGTCCTCATCGTCGTCATCATCGGTGACTTCGACAGGAGCAGAGTTATGAATGAGCTTCCGCTTGTTTTGGGGAACCGGTGTCAGCGTGGTGGACATGGAGCGTCCCATGAGCTTGGCCTGATAATCGGGAGTCCCAATATGGGCCAGCTCCTGGATGGCGCGCTTCATCATATCATAGCCAACCTCGGGATGCTCAAGCTCGCGAAAACGAAATGACAGGATGAGTTTGAGCTTGTGTCCGTGATAGAGGAAATTCTCGGCCCGCTTCACCTTGATCATCAGGTCATGCACATCGCAACGCGGGCGCAACTTGACCTCCTTCATCTTGGTGGTGGTAGCCTTTTGCTTCTTCTGCTTCTTGGACTCCTCGTATTGGAATTTTCCGTAATCGACAATACGACAGACGGGGGGATGCGCGGTCGCCGCAATCTCGACCAAATCCAATCCATAGTCACGGGCGCGTTGCAACGCGTCGCGGGTGGCCATAAGACCAATTTGCTGGCCATCGGGACCGATGACACGAACTTCGGTAGCTTTAATCCGCTCGTTCCGGCGGGGACCTTGCTGATAGCCGCGATTGAATTGACGACGGTTATTGTTTCCTTGATACGGCGGACGATTTCCGCCGAATTGCTGCGGTAGAGCCATTCAGTGTTGTTTGTTTTGGATAGTATTTCTTCTGGTAAGAGAGTGTATTTCTAGGAGCGTTCCGGCCAAGTTCAATCTTTTTGTCGATAATTACGGCGCAAGGGAAAAACTCCTCGTTATTCAGCATTATTCCGGGCTTTGCCCGGGGTCGTTTTGCCCTATAATACAATCCATTCCTGCTTCGCTCCTTTGGCCTCCTGAGGCCACAATCTTTAAATATATGAAAAGGCCAGAACCTCGGATGGGTCGGATAAACGGATGCGAAAATTGCTCTTGGCGGAGCATTTCATGGCATAATATTTTTCTCTCATTTGTTTTTTCATTATCCCACCTTATCCGTAAAATCCGCGGTTTCTTTTTCCTTCAGAGAAAACTGAAATACTATATCCATTGATCTGTAGCAGGTAACGCATTCGGTCACGCCTCTCTTGCGTTTCCGCAAGGGTATTGCGCAGCGTTACGCAGCCCTCTTGCAGAAAAACAAGACCATTGCGCAGCGCTGCCAAGTACTCTCATCAATCCGCAAGGATACTGCGCAGGCCTGCGCAGTGGTATTGTGCAAACGCAAGGGTATCGCGCAGCCCTACCAAGTACTCTTGCGTTTCCGCAAGAGTACTTCGCAGCATTACGCAGTCGTTTTGCGGATCAACAAGAGTGTTGCGCAGCACTGCGCAACACCTCTGCGGTTTGATGAGAATACTGAGCAGCGCGGCGCAGTACCTCCATGCAAACGCAAGACCACCTCGCAACTGGTAAATGTCACATGAATCACCTTGGGAAGGCGATCTCACATGGTGCTTTCGTCCACCAACAATACCATGAAGTACACCGACATGGAGTTTCCGTCCGCGGACGAAACCGATAAGTCTATTGTGCTTTATATTCTATAGTATGTAATAACAATGAGAAGAGATGAACCACGGATATGATAGGGATATAAAAGATGAACAAGAATAGAGCATGATATCCCTTGAGATCCGGTGAGAGGCTTCCTCACATCCGTTTATCATTCTCGATATCCTTTTATCCGTGGTTAGCTGTCCCAAACTGAAAACTTCCAAAAAAACACTTTACAAGTCCCCCCAGGGAGGGTTTCTTCCCGCCCCTTTCCGCACATCATGCAGAAGACCAAGAAATCCATAGCAAAGCGGTTCAAGGTAACCGGCTCGGGCAAGCTTATGCGTCGCTCGCCGGGTACCCGCCATCTGCTGCGCAACAAGTCCACCAAGTCAAGGCGTCGCAGTGGTGCGGACAAACCGGTTGATTCCGGATTCGTCGGCTCCATCAAGGCTGCGATGCCGTTCAACCACTAAGGTTCGATCACGCCTGACATAACGCGACCAGCCGGGTGACTTTTTAGGCGACCCGGCAGTCCTCAATAAAAAACTACAGGAGATAACACAACATGCCTCGTGTCACCAACGGCCCCGCTACTCGCGCCCGCCGCAACCGCACCCTGCGTCGTGCCAAGGGTTACTTTGGCAACAAATCGCGTCTTTACCATCACGCCCGCGAGGCGGTGGATCGCGCCGAAAAGTTCGCCTACCGCGACCGCCGCGCCAAGAAACGTGAATTCCGCCAGCTCTGGATCGTGCGTCTCAACGCCGCCTGCCGTCCGCTGGAAATCACCTACAGCCGTCTGATTCAGGGATTGAAGAAGGCCAATATCACTATCGACCGCAAGAATCTGAGCGAACTGGCCATCCATGATGCCGCCGCTTTCGAGGCGATCGTGAAACAGGCCAAGGCCGCCCTCGGCTAATCGGAAGTCCTCAAGGATATTTCAAAAACCGGCCCCGTTTATCGGCGCCGGTTTTTTCGTGCCCGGGGATCAGCTTTCAATGATTGCCCGGAAATCTTCATTTTCGCCCTGATGAACCACCAAAGCGTTTTGTTGACCGGGAGAACTCCACCCGCCTTATTCACGGCATGAGTTTGATCCACGTCGCACGTAATAATCAAGTGTTGGGGCAATTCACCGATGACGAAGTCAAGGATGGCCTCAACTCGGGAAAACTCCTGCTGACGGATCTGGCTTGGCGCACCGGCATGGCGCAATGGACTCCTTTTTCCTCCTGGCCGGAGTTCTCCCCCGGAGCCGCCGCACTGGCCGGAGCACCGGCCATCCCTCCGCCCGAAATTCCTAAACCGCTGCCCGCACCCGCCTGGGAGCGACGCGAGGAACTGGGGAATTTTGTGGCCATCCGGGATTCCGTCAAAGCCATCCTGATGAAGCCCAGCGAGACTTTCGCAGCCATGCCAGTCTCCGGAGGCTTGGGGCGCCCGTTTGCCTTCTGTTTTTCCCTGCAGTTGGTCAGCAACGCCGTACTCTCTTTTTCCTACGTATTGTTCTTTTTTATTATCCTACAAATCGTAAAAATGGATCCCTCCGTGGATCTCAGCAAAATTCCTGAAGAATTCCTGAATGTCGGCCCCGTTGCGGGTGGCTTGATTTTATTCGTAATGATGACTCTGATGGCCGCCATCGGTATATTTTTCACACCGGCCATTACCCATGTCTCATTGATGATTACAAGGGGCGCAGTAGGGCCATTTGAGGCGACATTCCGGGTAAGCGCCTACACGTGGGGTGCCTTCGCCCTAGTCTATTGTCCGTTCTATCTCGCAGGAATGATTCCTATCATCGGGTCACTGTTTTCCTTTCTGAGCATGGGACTCGGGGTATGGATGATTGTCGTCAACATCCTTGGTCTGCTGGCCGTGCACAAGGGAGCGGACACTTGGAGAATCGTGCTCGGTTATTTCCTGCCCATGATCGTCTGCTGTGTTTTGGTTATGATATCCTGGGTTGCGATAATAGCTATCATTGCCGCCAATGGAGGATTCCATTCCCGCTAAAACCATGCGGATATCCCGACGTCCGCTCCTGCCCGGAGAGGTAGATTTCGAGCGCTGGCTGGCCTGGCTGATCCCTGCTGCATGGCTGCTAGCCTGGCTGTTATTGTTTGTCCTGCCCGTGCGATTACCGCCTTGTCTGTTGTATCATTACGCAGGAATCCCCTGCCCCGGCTGCGGCAGCTCCCGCGCCACGGTATCGCTGGCCCATGGCGACATTCTCGCGGCCTTGAATTTCAATCCCATGTGGACGGTTATCTGCCTCAGCGGCATAGTCGCATGGGGCTTCAGCTTGGCGACGCTGGCCCTGGGAAAACTTCGTTATCGTTGCGGAATTATTTCCCCCGCCGAGGGCTGGATATTCCGCATAGGTTTCCTGCTGATCCTCCTGTTCAACTGGGCCTGGGTCCTCTGGCGGGAATACACCCATCAATAAATCTTTCAGGTAAACATCGTGGCCAAGGCAAAATCGAAAAAGAAGCGCGTCAATCTCCGCAAGCTCAACCCGAAACGACTGCCCATCTGCGGCGCGGTGGTGTTATTAAGCGGGAGCGGATTGTTCACATGGCATCACTTTGCCCCGCAGGAAACTCGCGACAAGATCGAGAGCGTAACCCTCGATGTAATCGATGTCGTCCGGGAAAGCCGGGCTGCCCCGAATGAACTTGTCTTCTGGCTCGACCTCGTGGCGGACAATATCCCGCTCACCCGCGGCAATGTCGTCCAGCCCGGAGTCGCCTTGGAAGACGAGGCCCTGGTGCTCGGTGGCACTCCTGCCGCCAGCCAGACCCTGACCTTCCTCAAGAACACCGGATATCTGGTCGGCTACGACGAGACCCGGAAAAATCCCGCCTGGGTAGCCTACAAGGTGTTTCCCGCACGCTATCCACCCAACAAACGTCCCGACGGATTCGAAATCGATTCGCGCACCCGCACGCAGGTGGAAACCGCCGAGTATTCACATTCCGGATACGACCGCGGGCACATGGCCCCGAACCGGGCCATTTCGCTTTGCTACGGACAGGAAGCCCAGCGGGAAACGTTCCTGATGTCCAATGTCGTCCCGCAACGGCATGGGTTGAACGGTGCTTTCTGGGAGGCCATGGAGCGTCGCGTAATGGATCGTTACACCCGCCGTTACGGCGACGTGTGGGTGGTCTGCGGGCCGGTGTATGAAGCAGGAAAGGCACCACAGAAGCTAAAAAGCGGCATTGTGGTCCCCGACGCATTTTTTTTGATCATCGCGGAAAAATCCGAAGGCGGTATCCGGGCGGAGGCGTTTCTGGTCCCGCACGAGGATATCAAGGAGCGCGCTGACCCGAGCAAGTACCTCACCAGCATCCGGGCCATCGAGGCGAGGACCGGATTGAATTTTTTCCCCAAGTTTCCTGCCCAGGCTCAAGATGCCCTGGAAACCACTCCTGCCAAACGGGCCTGGTAGGTCACGGTTGCCGCCAGTTCAGCGTCAGCTTGCTTGTTTCCGTCCATCACGTATTCATTAAGGTTTTATGTCCCAGAAAACGACACCGTTGGTCATCGTGGAGAATCTGCGTGTTGAACGCGACCGGGTTATCCTCTCCAAGATTGATTGGACCATGAATTCAAATGAGCGCTGGGTTATCCTGGGCGCCAACGGGTCCGGCAAAACCTCGCTCCTCTCGGTGCTCACCGGATATCTGGCCGAGACACGCGGACGGGTAACGATCTGTGGAGCCACCCGTGGCGAGTACGACTGGCGGGAGCTGCGCAAGCGGGTCGGCCTGGTTTCCAATGTATTGATTCGCATGATCGAGCCCGACGAACCCGCCCTGTCGGTCGTGGTAGGCGGACGGGATGCAAAATTGAATCTCTGGATTGAGCCAACCGACGCCGAACGCCGGATGGCAATAACCCTGATGCGCCGGACGGAATGCACCAAGGTGGCCAAGCAGCCGTGGAGCACCTTGTCGCAAGGTGAGCGCCAGCGCGTGCTGATCGCCCGGTCACTTTTTTCGGGGCTGGATGTATTGATCCTTGATGAGCCCTGCTCGGGGCTGGATCCCGTCTCACGCGAGCATTTCCTCAAGATGCTGGATAGAATCGGCAAGGGACCCAAGGCGGTGCCGCTGGTGCTGGTTACCCATCATGTCGAGGAGATCACTCCCCTGTTTACCCATGTCCTGATGATTCGCAAGGGACGTGTACTGGCGGCAGGAAAGATCGGGGAGGTCCTGACATCCGAGAATTTGTCGGCCCTCTTTGATGCCAAAATCAAGCTTCGCAAGGATCGCCACCGCTATACATTGAATGTTGAGAGTTATCGTATTAAGAAGAAGAGATAAACCACGGATAAAAGGATAAAGAGACGGATAAGCAGATGGGAGGGACTCTGTTACCAAAACAACAAACGACATAATGGTCTTCTCTCATTTATCTTTTATATCCCTATCATCCGTGTAATCTGCGGTTCTGGTCTTATTCATATCCTAAGGGCTGCATTTGCGCTCATTTCCGGGTCAAAAATACCGGAAAGATTTTCATTGCCCTTTCGTCCATCACCCCTTTCCTGCCTCCCTCACACTTTAAAAGTCAGTACCATGTCCCAGCATAACAGCTTCAAATCCGGAACCTCTGCATCCTCGTCCAAGCGTAGCGTCCTCAAACGTTTCGAACGTATTGATTTGCTCAAGAAACGCGGGCAATGGGACGGCAAGAAGATCGTAGGCCTGCGCAAAACCAAGCCCGACGCCTGATATTTGTTTCTTTTTTTGACAACGACCCCTTCCGGTTACATGGAAGGGGTTGTTTTTTTCATGGCATTCTTTCACAGTCCGCTCGGCCTCCGGCACCGCATCCAAGCGCCCGACACGCGTATTGATGCCATGCCGTTGGTGACCTGCCTGCTTCTTGCGGTCATCCTGACCCTGGCCGGGTCGCGGTTTATTTATTCGCCCGGATTGACGGTGGATCTGGGAAATGAAGACGGAAAGATCGAAGGCAGCATTCCGATGACCTTGAATCTGCCCCAGAGTCGCCTTCCCTTGGCCGGCATCCAGACAGGCGCCACCCTGACAGTGCTTACCGCCAAATCGGGCAACATGTTGATTTTTGAAGGCCGCATTTACTCCCTGGACGACAAACTCAAAGGCAGTCTGGAGGAAGCCGCGAAAGAATCTCCCGTTTTACTGCTGAAGGCAGATCGGTCTATCGGGCCTCAAACACTCTGGAATATATTGGATTTCGCAATGGAAGCCGGGTTCAAGAAAATCCAACTCGCCGGAGAGAAAACACAGGCCCAATAAACAAGGCCTGACGCATTTGCGCCAGGCCCTGATATTCCAAACCAATATTCCAATTAGTAGGATTTGGCAAACACCACGCGGCGGGCACTCGGCTCACCCGTGAAGATGCAAGTACCGGGCTTGGTGTCGGCATCGTCAAAAGGAATGCAACGAATGGTGACGTTAAGATCCTTTTTAACCTGGGCTTCGACCTCAGCGCTGCCGTTCCAGTGGCACATGGCAAACCCACCGTGCATTTCCGGCTTCTCCTTGTTCTGCGGAGTGAAATAGGCATAGAACTCTTCCTTGGAGTTTATCTCGACGGTGTTATCGGCGCGGAATTTCTTCGCCCGGGCCAGCAGATTATCCTGAATGGATTGGAGCAGTTCAGGCAGCTTGGCGACAAACTCGGCGCGCGGCATTCCGGTCTTTTCCCCGTTGTCGCGGCGAGCCACAAAGACAGCACCTGCGGCAACATCACGCGGGCCGACTTCCACACGGAGCGGAATACCCTTCTTGACCCATCCCCAGGTTTTTTCGCCACCGCGCAAATCGCGGTCGTCGATGGTCACCAGAACAGGCCAGTCGTCGTAGCGTTGGGCCAGGATATCCTTTTTCAAGGAATCGCAATAAGCCATCACCTCCGCACGGGAAGCATCGTCACGGTAGATGGGCAGGATCACGACATGCTGTGGCGCCAGCCGGGGAGGAACCACAAAGCCGTCGTCATCAGAATGCGTCATGATCATGCCACCGATCAACCGAGTCGAGACTCCCCAGGAAGTGGTCCAGGCATGCTGGAGATGTCCGGCCTCGTTCTGGAATTGGATGTTGCAGCTCTTGGCAAAATTCTGCCCGAGGAAGTGGGAAGTGCCGGCCTGCAGCGCCTTGCGATCCTGCATCATGGCCTCGATACAGAAAGTGTCCACCGCACCCGGGAAGCGTTCACCATCGGTCTTGCGCCCCTTAAGAACAGGCATCGCCATGTGATTCTCCGCAAAGTCGGCATAGACTTCGAGCATCTTGCGGGTCTCCTCCTGGGCTTCCTCCGCAGTAGCGTGAACGGTATGGCCTTCCTGCCAGAGAAATTCTGCCGTGCGAAGAAATAGCCGGGTGCGCATTTCCCAACGGACCACATTGGCCCATTGGTTGATGAGAATGGGCAAGTCGCGATACGACTGCACCCACTTGGCGTAGGTTTCGCCAATGATGGTCTCGGAAGTGGGACGCACAATCAGCGGCTCTTCCAGCGGACCGGCCGGAATCAATTTGCCGTCAGGCCCGGCCTCCAGGCGTGAGTGGGTAACCACGGCGCACTCCTTGGCAAAGCCTTCGACATGCTCGGCTTCTTTCTCGATGTAGCTCTTGGGAATGAAAAGCGGGAAATAGGCATTCACGTGCCCGGTCGCCTTGAACATGGCGTCGAGCCCACGCTGGATGTTCTCCCAAAGCGCATATCCCCACGGCTTGATAACCATGCAGCCGCGGACCGGGCTGTTTTCCGCAAGGTCGGCGGCCTTGATTACCTGCTGGTACCACTCGGGATAATCCTCGGCGCGAGTGGGTGTGATGGCGGTCTTGACGGGCTTACTCATGGTTTCAAAAGCGGGAGGGTTAAGGCGCAAAGCAGGCGGTTTGGCAAATCGCAAAATCAGGCGGCCCATTAATCCGCTGGTTCTTGCATCACTTCTTTAAGAAGTATTTTTGAAAAAACTTCCATTCTTCCGGTTCCATCTCCCATTCGCAGTAGATGGCAACGCCTTGATAGTTCTCCGGCAATTGTCCGAATCCGTTTAAACCCGAGTGGATCCCTTTCAGGCCATTTTTCAGATTCTCCACATGCGGGAAGTGATATGTCGTGCCGGAATCATCGTAAACCGGAACACCCAGCAACACCTCCGCCCGCCCACTCCAATTCAAAATCTCCCGGGTCCAAATTGCCATCAGGGAGATGTACGGTTTCTCCCAGCGTAGCGCTGTGTCATACATCATCACCGCAACCTGGTCCACCCGCTGGGAAACTTCGCGAAAATACGCCTCGTCCCAGTGAATTTCGGGAACCGGCTGCCAGATCGTCGGCGGCGGATATGCCGCCACAGAGAGAATCTTTCCCTTGGGCAAAATCGCCCGAAGCTCCTCCAGCAAAGTGAGGAAATCCACGTCTCCGCTCCGGCAAGGCTCGATGTTAACATGGATTCCAGCCAACCCCGGATGCGCCTCCAACAATCCCGCAATCGACTCACAAAAGCGTTTTCGCCAACGCGTATCACTATAGATGGTCTCAACATCGCCGTTCGGAGCACCCACCCACGGAATTACCCTGACTCCCTCGAGCATCTTGACAAGTCGCTCAACCTGCTCGTCGTCCACTTGCGGGATTTTTCCATTGGGAAGCGCAGGACAAAGATGAGGAAATACATCGGTAATGTGATTTTGCCGGAGTTTATCCGCCAAATTCCGGATTGAAGCCTCGGAGCGATATTCGTCCCGGTTTTTGTTGTGGCGGGCAAACCAGGCATCATCCCCCATCCAACCGTGGGAAATCCATATTCCATTTTTACCCCGATCATGACGGCCATCTTCCGGCAACGTTCCTGGCTGCCATAACAGATATCCGACAAGCAAGCCCGTGACAAACCAGATTGGCAGACGCCAGGGCGGGCGCATGAAAAAGAACCGGGCTTTGCTGGAAGTTTCCTCTCCCATTGGTGAATGGCTCACTCATTGTGTCGCCCCCGGATATGGCAATAGAATTAAGCCCTCCGTTGTAATCAGTGATACCCGTCTTTAGGTAATAATTCCCTATTGAAGAACATCTGCCAAATCCCATTATGATCGCACTGTTAATTCTCTATCATGAAAAACCTGTTGCTCATCTCTGTATTTGTTCTCTCGACCGCAGTAATTTCTCAAGCTGCTGATCTGCCGTCTCCGCAAAAAAGCGGCGGAGCGCCCTTGATGGAAGCTCTGGCCAAACGCTCGACCGGGCGGGTCTTCGATTCAAAACGGGAACTTTCCCAGCAGCAGCTCTCGAATCTTCTCTGGGCATCCTATGGCATTAACCGGACTGATGGAAAACGTACGGCAGCCTCTGCCCATAATACACAGGAAACCAGCATCTACGTGCTGCTCAAGGATGGAGCCTTTTTATATAACCCGCAAAAAAACAGCCTTGAGGCCATTTCCCCGGAAGACATCCGGGCTTTGGGTGGGACACAGGATTTCGTAAAGGATGCCTCCGTGACCCTGGTTTTTGTGGCCGATCTGGCCAAAGCCGCCGGAAACAATCCCTCGGCCAAGAAAGAGGTTGCCGCCATAAATGTCGGGGCGATTTCCCAAAATGCCTATCTGTATTGCGCATCCGAAGGGCTTGTAACTGGAGCCCGCATGTCCATTGACCGGGAAAAGCTGGGAGCAAAACTAAAATTGAAGGAAAATCATTGGATCGCGTTGGCCCAATCGGTGGGCTACGAGAAAAAATAGCAGGCTTATCCATTACAGAGACGATTGAACGCCCGCTGTTAATAAGAATAGTGCAAGCGGTTCATTTTGCGGAAAACCGCCCTTTCCGTCGATGAAACATTGACAGCGAGGGCAGGCTCTTAATCTTCAGCCGCTTTCTTCATCGCGCTTTATCCATGATAACCTGGCTGCAAACCTCTTTCGGTAGACACCACAAGCTGCTCCTTGGGCTTCTCCTTGGCATCACCATCATTTCATTCGTATTCTTCGGAGCCTGGAGTGGCGCGCAAGGCGGACGAGGGCAAACCTATCTCGGAGTCAAGATGGACAGCCCGCGTGCATTGGAGCGCTACATGGACGCATTAAGACTCAGTGGACGAGGGAACAATATCTCGTATGATGACCTGAAGTTCCAGATATTCAGAACCCATTTGGCAGACGTGGCGCAAATCCCCGATCCCACTGCCGAGCAGCTTAAGAAATTTCTCCCAGGCGCACTGAACACCACCGAAAGTGAAGTCGGCAAGCGGGTCTCGGACATCATTTCCGTGGCAATGACCACCCTGGGAACCAGCAAGAGTAACGCCGAGGTTCGGGTGGAGCGTTTTCTTGCCGACCTCTGGCGCATGCAAAAAGCCATGGAAATACTGGCTGGCCCCGGATATGCCCAACCTTTTGAGGCTGCCATGGAATGGAGCCTGGAAAACACCCAATGGACCGTGGAAGCCGCCACTCTCGCCGGTGAAAAATTCTCCCCGACAATCACACCTGATGAAGAAAAGGTCCAAGCCTATTTCGAGAGTCACAAGGAACAATACAAGCTGCCCCCCCGTGTGACGCTTGCCTATGCAGTCTTTCCGCCTGAAAAAGTAGAGATTGATCCGGCAACCGAGAAAGATTTGCGCAAGTATGCGATGGAGCACACCGCGGATTTTCCCGACTTGGATGTTGGCAAGCTGGATGAATACCTCCAGACGCACCGGGCTGAGATCGAGAAACGCTGGAAGGATGAGCAAATCGGCATCCAGACAGCCAGCAGGATTTCCACATTGATTGCCGACGAGATGCCCATCGGGGGCACGGCGCCCGGCGCGGAAAAGATCGACCAGATCCTCGCCGCCAACAAAATCACGACAACGGCAATTCCGTCCTTCGACGAGAACAGCGTTCCCAACGGACTGCAAGTACCGGCCAACATTCTCCGGCAAGGGCTTGAGCTTTCCGAAAACGTATGGCGGTCGGATGCCTATACCCTTGGAACCAGCGCCGTGGTGCTCTTTCACAAAAAGACCGACCCGGCCCGTGATCCCGAACTAGCTGAAGTTCGCGAAAAAGTAACCGCCGATTACATCCAGCAGGAGAAGTCACGTCTTTTTGCCGAGCGCGTCACGGAAGTCGGAAAAAAGCTTCGGGAAGAAGTCGCCGCTGGAAAGAAGTTTGAAGATGTGGCCAAAGAACTGACGCTTCAGGTCAAGAGTTATCCCGCCTTCAAGTTTATGACCATGCCTCCTGATTTCTTTGGAATCTACCAGACGCTCATTCCCAGCCTTAATGAAACCCCTGTGGGATCAGTCACCCCCGTCCTTCGCTCCGGTCCCGATGCAATCTATGTCCTCTTGGTAAAAAAAGAATTGCCCCAGATCGACATGACCGCGCCAGAAATCCAAACCAAGCAGGAACAGATGGCGGCTCAGGCCACGATGACTACGCTCCAAGGAAGTCGACAATCGGGTATGCCGGGCATGTTGGCGGAATTGTACGGAAAGAGCAATCCCCAGCCAACCCAAGGAAATTAAGTTTCGCAAAAAAACCGGCAGGAATTGCCGGTTTTTTGTGTAAGATTTTCGTCAAAGAATCTGCGTCTTCAACAAGGCGGCAAAATGCTCGCGATCCTCAATATGGGGATTATGGCCGGAGTTGGCTAGATTGAGAATCTTTGCATTCGGAAAATAGCGATGGATGGATGGAATGTCGGCATCGTGAATGAAATCTGATTTTTCGCCCCGAATAAAAAACGTTGGCCCCTGAAAGCAGGCCCCGTTTGCCAAGGGATTTTTGACAAGCACGGGCAAAGCCTTGGTCAAGGAAGGCAAATCGATCAACCAACGATACGAGGCCTGACTGTTATCCGTGCCTTCGGTGTCATTTCGCACAAGATTGGTCAGCAGAAATTGGCGCATCGCCCAGTCTTTTACTCCCAATTTCTCCAAGGCATCATCGGCTTCCTTTCGAGAATGGATACCGTCTATATTCATCGCATTCATGGCATCGAATTCCAGACGGTGATGTGAATCATAATCCTTGGGGGCAATATCCACCACGGTCAGGCTGGTTAAACGTTCCGGATAACGGGTCGCCAAAACCATGGCTGTCTTGCCACCCATGCTGTGCCCCAGCAAATGCACGGCTCCCAATCCCTCCCGGTCAAGCCAGGCACACACATCTGCAGCAAGGGCCGCATAATTCATTTCACTGGAATGCGGCGACTCCCCGTGGTTGCGTAAATCCAGCGCATAAACAGAGAAATCGTCGACAAGATCACGAGCCACGGTCTGCCAATTCCGGGAAGACCCCAGCAAGCCATGGAGAATCACCAGCGGGGTTCTTCCTTTTTCTCCAAAATGACGGTGTTTAAGTAAAACTGGAACAGGAAAGGACATTTGAATGTTGTCAGAAAGAGTCTGCTTCTTTGACTAAGGTCAACCGGACATTTCTTTTTGCCCTATGAATGCACACAGTCCAGCCACGAAAGACTCAACCCGAGCTATTGACGCCAA
>JAITVQ010000255.1 GCA_031285745.1 Puniceicoccales bacterium
GACCAAGCCGGAACCCAAGGCCGCTGCCGTTGCCACCACTGCAAAACCCGCCGAGCCAACCATTACCTTGGTAGACAAGGACACAAAAGAAACCAAGGTGGTCGCTGCCGATACCAAGATCGTCTTCCCTGACGATAGCAAACGCTTCAAGCACGGGGTACTCGAAGTTTGGTTCCCGAACCGCAATATTGTCGATGTAACCGCCGCAACCAAGAAGGCCATAGCCCAACTCAATCACACTGAGACCAATACGTCCATGCAAGGCAGCTACGAAGGTGGCAGCATTATCTTCGGACTGGCTCCAGATGGAACCAAGTACACTTCCACCATGGCCGCCGGAGGCAACTACACCCTTGTCCGCATTCACTACGGAGACTGGGGTAACTTGGAAGAAAGCACCAAAATTGCCTATAAGATCAGTGATAACCTTTAATTCATAGGTTACTCTCAGCTGTTATATTATAAAGCCGCTGACCCTATTTGGGTTGGCGGCTTTTTTGTTTATATGTAGCCTGTTAAACAACCCCATCCTCGTCATTCCAAGTACTCAATTCGCCCGAAATGGTCACTCTGCAAATTGTCGGAGGAACTGCGCAGAACTTTTTGGTGGTTTCCGAACATCTTTAGAGTACCACGCCGTTCGATTTCGAATCATCCGGAGTGTCGGATTTGACCAATCACCGCGATTTTGCTCCTTCTGGAGTTCCCGAAGATACCAATTCAGTCGATTTTATACTCTCCGAACATCTTTAGAGTACCGCGCCGATTGGTTTTGTATCATCCGAAGTGTTGGAAAGAGGCTTTTCAGGCAGGAAAATGGCAGGCCAAGAAGTCACAGAAAAGATGGTCTAAATAGACAGGATGAACAGGATAGCAGCAAGAGGCGGTTTAGCCTCCTGAGCTTGCCTCATGCCGATTCCCATTAGATTATGACTATCCCATGAGCCAAATTGAGGACACTGGCCCCAAGCCTTCCCCCAACAACAAGCCTCCGACAGAAGCTCGAAAGCCATGGCCCATGCGCTGGGTTGTCCTCGCCATTGTCATTTATGCAGTAATTCATGCGCTTTGTTATCTGTTTTTACAAAAAGGATAGAAATTTGTAACCTCAATCGCCCTTTCGCGTTATTTACAATTACTTTTAACCATCCTGCCATGAAAACAATCCTGCCTGTTCTTGCCTTCGCATTCACCTCGGTCTCCATCGCTTATGCAGCGCCCCTGCGTGAAGCGGATATTGGTGCCGATGCCAAATGGTTTGCCCATGTAGACGTTGACGCAGTCCGTGCCTCCACGGCAGGCCAGCAATTTCTGGCCGAAAAAACCAATACCTCCTGCAACCCGCTCGCCGTGTTTGAAAAAGAAACCGGTTTCGACGCAACCAACGCCCTCGACGGAGTCACCTGTTATGGCAACGGCGAACATGACCAACGGGTAATCGTCTTCCGTCATCATTTTGACAACGCAAAGCTGGAGTCCTGGCTCAAGACCAAGAATTACGAAACCGACAAAATAAACGACTCCACCACGGCATATCTTCTGCCTGTTAAGCTAAAGAAACACGCCGAGGCCAAGATCATCATCGTTTTTCCGAAAAACGGAGTCGTCCTGATGGGTACTCAATCCGGAATCATCTCCGATGCCATCGCCCGGCTGAACTCCGAGTCTGTTGTCGCAAACATTCCCAATGAATACCGCCAGCTGAGTGTCGCCTCCCCCTTCCTCGCAGGAGCTGCCGATGTGGAAGCCTGCCGGGCCGCCAATCCACATGTCCCTACCTGGAACACCCGGGCAACTTCATTTGCGATCGGATTTGTGAATTCAGACATCAAGGGTGAAATACGCTCTGAGATGGCCTCTCCTGAAACCGCCCAGGCTACTGCAAATATGATTCTGGGATATTGTGGTGCCCAGTCGGGACAAATCCCCTTTCTCAAATCCGTGACGGCTGATGTCTCCGGTGACAAACTGCAAGTCGGCGGTACACTCCCGGTCGATGTCATCCTCCAGAAAATCCAAAAACTGAAAGCTCATTGCAATCAGGCTGAGGCCGCAGTAGAGTAAACGTCCATGCCTTCATTGGAAACAGTCGGCGACAGCCTGGCCCAACTCTCGGATGCAGACGTGGTTCGTCGCATCCGTCTGGGAGAGGCTGCCCTGTTTTCCATGCTGGTGGAACGCTACCAGCAAAAGCTTTTCAGATTTACCAAACGCATCCTCTTCTCGGAGCAGGATGCCGAGGACGCCTGCCAAAACGCCCTCGTCAAGACCTGGAAGCACCTGCACCGCTACGATTGCGATCGCTCTTTCTCCACTTGGATCTTCACCATCGCCTACCGGGAGGCTTGCAGCATCCTCTCCCGGCGACGTCCTGCCGAAAGCGAATTTCCCGACATCGCCGACACATCCTCCGGGGCCGACGACAACACCAGCAAATCGGACGAGATCGACTATGTCTGGGTTGAGGCAAAAAAAATCCTCAAGCCCAAGGTATTCCAGATGCTCTGGTTGCACTACGGCGAGGACCTCCCCTTGTCGGACGTAGCCCGCATCACCTCACGCACTACCATCTCCGTAAAAGTCGCCCTCTTTCGGGCCCGCCAGCTTCTCGCCACCCGCCTTTCCGCATCCCGCCTTCCTTCTGCCAATTCTGTTCATCAACTCAAATCTGTTGCGCCATGAAAAACCAAATTAAACTCCAGCTCGAAGAAAACCTGCGCGCGGCAGCCCGTGAATACCAACCCGAGCCGTCGCCGGGATTTGGACAACGCCTCACCTCGGCGCTCGCGCAAGCCCGCATCGAAACCGCCACCCAGTCTGCAAATGGAGCGGAAAGAAAACAGGCTGCCTGGAAATGGCCGGTTGCCTTGGCCTCGGCAACTAGTCTTCTGGCCATTATCCTGGCCATGGGGGTTGCAAATCATACCACCCAGGTGATCCCGACCGAAATTGCCAGCCGAACAACGGAAAACACTCTCCACTCTGCCGAAAAAGAACAATCTCTCCGGCAGGAATTCGCAGCCCTGGTCGACTTCTTTGAGGACAATATAGAATTACCCGAACTTGCAGCAGCGCCATCTGATTCGAGTCCTGATTCGCCAAACAACTGGTTGCTGGCAAAACCCAAATGGGAAGACTTGTTGCAAAATCCGGCAGTCAGGCTGGCTTGTTCAGGTGAAAACCTGGCCGCCGCCTATGTCCTCTTTAAAGATTTCAAAAATACGGAAAAGCGCTAAACGTGTCTTTTCCTATGAACTGCGAAAAGAAACTTGCTGAACTCGGATTAACGCTGCCTCCGCCTCCTGCCGCTGCCGGAGCCTATGTTCCTTTTGTCAAAACCGGCAATCTGCTATTCCTCGCAGGCACCCTGCCCATGGTGGATGGCAAAGTCTCCCACACCGGAAAAATCTCCTCCGATCCCGAAAGTCTGGCCTACGGATATGCTGCGGCCAAACAATGCGCCCTTAACACGCTGGCCAATATCAAGGCTGCCTTGGGATCTCTCGACAAAGTCGCTCGCGTGGTTTCGGTAAACGGTTTTGTCAACGGGGTGGATGATTTCCCGGACAGCCCCAAGGTAATCAACGGTGCATCGGAATTGCTGGTCGCCGTACTGGGTGATGCAGGAAAACACTCGCGCGCGGCAGTCTCGGTAAACGGACTTCCCTTCAAGGCATCCGCAGAAATCGCTGTCATCGTCGAAATAAAAGACTAAGGATACCAAAGAAATCCCAACCTCGTAGGGAAATCAGTTTTGTCTGAGATTGAAAAGAGTCCAAGCCTTTTGCTCTTTCAGTCTCAGACTAAAAAACGTTTCTGAATTGGCACAGATTCAATGTTTCATTAAGTATTGATGGATTCCTTAAATGTCTGAGCAAAAGTCCGAATTTTCCTGGTATGACCCGTTGCAACAACTGGCCAATCACTTGGATTTCACGATTACCCACGCCATCCACATTCATTATAACAAGCCGCTGTTTGCCCGAAATTCCTACCACCAGAGTCGGCTTATCTTTATCGAGAATGTTGAGGGAACTGATGGAGGCGCCATCAGATTATGCGAGAATGGGGTTCCCGCCCGGGATTTTATCCTGCGCCCCCAAACACTGCTTTTTTTTCCGCCCAACCTGGATTTGATTTTTGATTACAAACCCGGGCTGACCTGTCTGGGTATTCATTTCAACCTGAGCCTAGTCCCCGGGGTGGATATTTTCGAAAAACAAATTTCGCCTAAGGTCATCCCTTTCACTGATACATCCACCTTGAAAAAATTGCGCGAAGCCACCTGGCACAAGGATTCCTTGAAAGATCTGCTTTGGTGTAAGGGTGCATTGCTCTCCATCGCCGCATCGTTCATCGAGGGCGACATCGAGCAACATTTGGAAGCCATGCGGTTCGGCCAAAAATATGCGTCACTATTGTCGAGCATTGAGGCAAATCCCCGCATGGACTTTGAGATAGGCGCAGCGGCCCACCTGCTCAATCTTGCCCCCGGAACATTATCCCGCAATTTCAAGAAAGACTCGGGAATAAGCCTGCACGAGTGGGTCATCAAACGGGTGCTCCGCAAGGCGCTCCGGGTTTTGTCCGAAAGCGACCAATCCATCAAATTCATTGCCACGGAACTGGGGTTTTCCAGCGCAGTTTATTTCAGCCGCTTTATCAAAAAACATACCGGAAAGGCACCGGGTGATTTTCGCAAAACGGACGAAGATTAGATTGTCCCGGTAAACCCAGGCAATTAGTCGAGCTTCCTTTGCTTGACACAAGATAGCCTGCTGGGATGCTGACAGACAGGATTCCATAAATGAAAAATATTTTTTCTTCAAAATGGAAACACTGCCTCGGAGCTGTGCTGGTTATTGGTTTGCTAGTTTGCCTGATTCAGTTTTGGCCCCAGCACAAACCCTCCGTAACACTACAGGATGGGACATTGATTCGGCTTGAGAAAGTCTCCATGATCGGACCAAACTTATTGGATCGATTGCGGATACAGATAGGAAAAAATGCTGATTGGGATGCGTGGTGTCAAAAGCAGGGCTGGACCATGCCCAATAGGAGTTATTGGGCAATTGTGGAGTTCTTCACCGACAACCCCAAGCGGTTCATCCCGATTGAAGAAGATCCGCTCCGCTGGCTTGACCCCACCCCGGATTCATTTGACCGGATCACGATTGGATTGTCGCATGAGGGCGATTTCAATACCAGCAACAGCCCTCTCAAATCAACCGGACAGCCTGGTTGCTTCCAAGCAGAAATACATTATGGGGATCAAAGAGCCGACGCTTCGATTGGTCTGAATGAAGTGACCTTCCTTCTTTACCGCCGGGATGGGAAGACGGAACGCGCGGAGCTACTTATCAGCGAAAAAGGACACACCGTTGGATTTAATAAGAGACTTCTGGAAAAAAGAGGCCTGTTAGCCCCACCAAAACTCCCTTGCATGGATCAATCGTCAGGCGGTCCACTAACGGCCGAACTGGTACGCATACCACGTGGACAGGATGGCCAGCAGGATGTAGTGATCCGGAATAATGGAAAAGATGTGACCACTGATTATTTCATCAGCACATGGGCTCCTTTTAGCAAAGGGTTGCTTTGGTTTGTTTCCTGCCAAATTTACCCACAGAATTTGGAACTGATCCTTCCCCAAAACCGGCTAATCATCCCAAGCGCATTTTTACACCCCAACCCGGGAGAGGCCCATGCCATACCGACCCAATCACTAGATCCTAATTTTTGGGCAGGGCATGTCTGGTTGGTCGGCAAAGGCGTCTATGTCATCCACGAGGGCGACTGTCTTTTTTCCGCCACAAATCTGGCTGACAATCGGACAAAGCTCGAAGGTTGGATCAAGGAATTCAAACCTGTTGTGAAAGATTTTCCCGGAATGCGAATCCTCGGCGATGAGACCTCCAATCGCTTGGTACTGGAAGTATCCCAGCCTCTGGCTTTTTTTCATCGTGAACAAGCACGTGTGCACGATAATTATGCCTTATTTGACGTATGGGGTCTTTGTTGGAGAAGTGAGGGCTCACTTGTGACTCCAGTGAAAAATATAATGCTCCTTGATGAACAAGTAAAAACACTTGAATTGTGTATCTCAGCAGGGACCTACTTTTCCTGGACCGTGGAACCAGACCCCAAGGATATTGAAACAGCAAAAACAAGAGAAGAATCCGAAACCTTCGGTGGGATACGATATGGTAAATAAGTCCCGGCTGAAGTTGGACACGAGGAAGAGGGCTTTCTTTATTTGTTTATCCGTAGCTTCATCCCTGATGTTGGAATCAGACCAATCATCGAAAATGACAAAAAGGTTAATCTTTTTGCAGGATATGTAAATCGAATCAGCTTTCTGGAGTGAATCCATCTCATATGATTTTATACAAGGAGAATTGTTCTGACAGGTCAGTTTTACAGACATCAAGTTCTTTGCCGAATCGGCCCAATCGATTGGGGAACTTTTTAAACATGTTTTTGTTTGAGACGGGAGACGTTTGATAACCTTTTTCACAAAAACGCCTCCGAACCTTTTCCGCCAAAACAGTCAATAAACACCTGTTCCTTTAAAACGCCTTCTTTCCAACCAATGAACAACACCAACACTCTTTCTTCAATGCAGCAGTCATCCAAAATGGGCCGTCGTTGTTTCCTGAAAACTTCCGGGTTGGCCGCCGCCGCTTTGCTTTTGCTTCCGGGGGTGAACTCCTTTGCCGAGCCGGCCAAAACTGCCGATGGAGTTTACAAACTGGAGTCCATCATCCCCGCCGAAAAGAACCTCCCGGCGGAATGGGTGAAGTCACTTTACGAGCGAGGAACTCCTGAAATCGTTTCGGGTGAAAGCGCACTTATGCATGTGGGGATGCCAGTCGGCGGATTGTTTTGCGGAACCGTTTACCTCGGTGGTGACGGCAAACTCTGGCTCTGGGATATTTTCAACGACAACCGGGAAGGGATTATTCCCAAAATTGTCCAATGGGAATCAATGCCGGGCAATCCTGTGCAAAAAGTGCGTCCCCGGGACGGGGCCTTCTATGTCGAGCCGGAAGACGCGCAGTCTGCGCCCTTTGTGCGAGGCTTCCCGCAGGCCAACGCGTTCAAGATGGCATCCCACGGCGAAGAGCTGAAGTCGGGAGCGACAGCCGTAAACAAAAACAAGGAATTCCTCGCAAAGGCCGATCAATTCCGGCAGGGGTTTGCCTTGTCGATTGATGGCAAGGTTCGCCCATTGGACCACACTGGCTGGAAAAATGTTTCTTTCACAGGAACGTATCCCGTAGGCACGGTTGATTACTCTGATCCCGGTTCACCGGTATCGGTACGCTTGCAGGCGTACTCCCCGTTCATTCCGCTCAATACCGAGGACTCCTCGCTGCCGGCCACTGTGATGCGCTACACGTTGGAAAATAAAACCGGCAAGGATGTGACCGTTTCAATTGGCGGCTGGCTGGATAACGCCGTCTGTGCCAACAGCGAAAAGGATCTACGTATTGGGGTACGCAAAAACACTCCGGGGGCCGGCTCATTCCCGTATGTTATCGCCAGCGCGGAAATGACAGAATTCAAGGCAGAAGCCGGACGACAGGATGTCGTGTTCGAGGATTTTGAAAAAGAAAATTACGAAGGCTGGACAGTCGAGGGAACCGCTTTTGCGGATGGGCCGTTGGACAACTCCCGTGTGCCACCCTATATGGGAGAAATCGGTATGCAGGGCGGACGAGCCGTGGTTTCCCACAATGTCCGCGAAGGAGGCTCAATCAACGATGGTGACGCGAAGACCGGTCGCATGTTGAGCAAGGAATTTACCATCCAGCGCGATTATATTACTTTTCTGATCGGGGGTGGCAAACATCCCGGCAAAACAGGATTGCAACTGCTCATCGACGGCAAGGCGGTCCGCTCGGCCACCGGGCACAACAGCAACAAAGTGCGCAATGCAAATTTCGACGTGCGTGAGTTCGCCGGAAAAACTGCACAAATTGAGATCATCGACCAAGTCTCGGGCGCCTGGGGAAATATCATCGTGGATAACATTGTGTTCTCGGATAATCCGGGAACACCTGCCCGTCCGATGAATGCGCAACCGGACTTCGGCTCGCTCTGCATCGCCCTTGCCGAACAAAACGGCACTGCCGAGACAATCTCAGCCGTGCCGGCAGAAAATCCAGCGCAAGGCCTTTTTGCAGCAAAGGCAAACTCCGGGAGCACTGAAAGTCGTTTTGGCACGGAGTATCCCCTCGCCGGTATCCGCAAGACCATTACAATACCTGCCAACAGCAACAAGGATGTGACCTTCGTCCTTTCCTGGTACTTCCCCAACATCTACCTGGGAGCCAAGGGAGATTCCGGCACGGCCGGAGGCGGACGCCATTATGCCGGGCGCTTCAAGAATGCCTCCGAGGTCGCCGGCTACATAACCAACAACCTTGACCGACTCTCGCAGGAAACCTTCCTCTGGCGTGACACCTGGTATGACTCCACGCTGCCGTATTGGTTCCTTGACCGTACTTTCGCCAACACCACGACGCTGGCCACCACAACCTCCCACCGGTTCAAGGACGGACGCTTCTATGCATGGGAAGGTGTCGGCGCCTGCCAGGGCACTTGCACCCACGTCTGGCAATATGCCCAGGCTCCGGCCCGCCTCTTCCCCGAAATCGAGCGGATCACCCGCGAACGGGTTGACCTCGGCATCGGCTTTACCGAAAACGTCGGACGTATCGGCATGCGCGCCGAATATGGCATGGGACCGGCCATCGACGGACAATGTGGCCGCATCATGGGCATGTGGCGCGAACACTGCATGAGCCCTGACGGAGAATTCCTGAAACGCATCTGGCCTAATGCCAAGAAGGCCGTCCAATATGTCCTTGATCACGACACCGACGGTGACGGCATTCTCAACAACGCCCAGGAAAATACGCTGGATGCGGCCTGGTTTGGTAAGATCGCCTGGACCAGCATCGAGGCGCTTGGCGCATGGGCTGCCGGGGAAAGAATGGCCGAGTTCATGGGTGATACCAAGTTTGCGCAGGAATGTCGCGAACGTCGCCTTATTGGCCGGAAAAATATCGAGAAGCAGTTATTCAACGGAGAATATTTCTATCAGATCCCGGCTCCGGACAAAAAGAACAACTTCGGCACCTACAATGCCAGCTACATTGACCAGCTCTTTGGGCAGAGCATGGCATACCAGTGCGGACTTGGAGAGATCGTTGATACCGGCAAAGCCAAGACTGCGCTCAACTCGATTTGGAAATACAACTTCTCCTTCGATCTTACCGACTATCTCAAATATGTGCGGCCACTCGGACGTCCTTATTATGTCGTCGGCGAAGGTGGTACGCTCATGTGCACCAATGCCCGCAATGAGAACAACCCCTATCGTGGTGGTAGCTGGACCCATGGGTATCTCAATGAGTGCATGACCGGATTTGAGCATCAATATGCCTCGCACCTCATGCATGCCGGTGAAGTCGAAAAAGCGCTGGCAGTCACCCGCGTCATCCATGACCGCTACAATGCGACCAAACGCAATCCATACAACGAAATCGAATGCTCCGACCACTATGCGCGAGCCATGGCGAGCTACGGGACATTCCTGGCTGCCTGCGGCTATGACTACAACGGGCCTGCCGGAGAGTTAACCTTTGCTCCGCAAAAAGAATTCGGAAACGGAAACTTCAAGGCACCGTTTACGGTGGCGGAAGGTTGGGGAACCTTTGCCCAGCAGAAGTCGGGGAATACTCTGTCAGCATCGGTTTCGCTGAAATACGGCAAACTGCAATTAAACAAACTCTCACTGGTGGCCAGTGGTTCCGCAGCCAAGGTGACTTTGGAGGGTAAGCTCATTCCTGCGAAATTGGAGAAAAAGGGCGATGCCTTTACCGTGAAGTTTTCCCAGCCGATAGTAATCATTTCCGGACAAACGCTGGCTGTTGAGCTCAAGTAAGCTACCCTCCATCGACAAAAAAACGTGAATCATTGGTTCACGTTTTTTTGTCGAATGGGGCGATGCCTCCTTGGCACATAGGGAGAATCCAGATAACATTTTCCCCGGCTCCCGGCAATGGACCGTTTGGTGCAGCGATGGTTATTTTTGCTGGTGCAGGCTTCGGTATTCCGATGGCGAGGTCTGCAGGTGCTTTTTGATAAAACGGTGAAAATATGCGGCGCTGGAAAATCCCAGCCGTGTGGCGATGCCCTTCAGCGGTTCATCCGTTTCCGCCAGTGCCCGGGCTGCCTCGCGTGAGATACGCCGCGCAAGCCAGGCATGCAGGGTGATGCCAATGTCTTTCCTAAAATTTCGCTGCAAACTGTCGTAGGTCAGATTGGATTGTTTTGCGATGGGCTCCAGGTCCGTGTCGATACGCAGGTTGGAATCAATATGCTGGATGATGGCGGCATATTTTTGCGCAAATCGCATCGCGGATAAGTGTCGTTCGACATTGTTGTTTTCAATGAATCTTGTGGAAATATCAAGCAATGCACTTTTGGCCCAGAGAAGGTCTTGCAGATTGTTTTTGTTCCATATCGCGGTGTGCAGTCGTTTCAGCGTTTTGGCATCGGCAAATGGAATCACATATGGAATCTGCTGGGTCTCGAAGATGTCGATTCCCGGAACCAGGCTGAGATTGAAATGGATGCCAATGCACGAAAGCCCGGCCCGATAGTTAAAAACAAGGTCCAGATTGGGCGGAAAGAAGAATAGCGTCTTGGGATGGATGGGAAGCGACTTGGTTCCCTCGCTTCCCGAAAGAATTTCAATGCAACCCCCGTCCGCCCCCTGGACAGACTCAACGAATATCAGTCGGCTTTGGGGAAGATGATTATGAAAAACATAGTCATTGTCATATTGAATATGGATGGCATGCGTGATCGAGAAATCGAGATAGTTGGCCAATTGCTGCAAAGGCTCATACCAAGAGTAGCTCAATGGCGAAATTTCCATTTTATGCGCGGGAAAGCAAGTTACGTGGATGGCATAAAAACTCAATCACTCCCAGTGTGTCAAGGGAGCAGTGAAATATATAATATTCTGTTTATAATATTGTTATGAATTATTTCCGCTTTTGTGCAAAACTTTGCCGGAAATGTATAATTCAATGAAATTTACACAGCACTGTTTAGAAACTGATTTCTTCAGCACGTTCCGGCTCATCGCAGAAACAGCTGCAAAAAATCATACTCCTATGAAAAATCTAACATGTGCAACGCTCGTCACTGCTCTTTCTCTTGCCTCGACTACTGTATGGGGTGCTATTTCCGTCGGGGTTAACGCCACGGCAGTAGGAACCACGGCAGTGGAACTTTCCAACGGAGCCCTTGGAATCGCCGAGTGGGTCAATGTTGACAGGTCATCGCTGAGTGGAAGCAGTTCCGTTGACGGAATTACCTTTTCCTGGCTAACCAATGCCTCCGGCTATGGCGGTAATCAAGGAAGCGCTAATACCGAACAGGCCCTTTTTCGTCTGAGCTGGGGCGGTGCGGGTTCAACAACTTCCGTCGGAACTTTTAATGGCGGTAATGTTGCCACGGAAGTTACTTTGACTGGTCTTGATACTTGGATGGCCAACAACGGATTTAATTCATATTATATCACCCTTTATCAGACCGATAATCGGAATACAAACCAAACGGCAACCTGGGACCGTCCTATCGGAACTACTTATCTGGCGTCAGGTGCCTCCATCTTGCAAACTTGGAATACCAGTGATTACACCAGTTTCAGCAACAGCCAGGGAAATGGCACAGGAGGCATTGTCGGCACTGATGGCGCGGCTCGGGAAATCCGTGTCTCCACTCTGGTTGATACTGACTCGGTCTCAATATACGACATGCTGGGTACCAACAATGGAATAGCAGGTTTCACCATTACCGGGTCAACGACTGTCGTTCCCGAACCATCAACTTATGCATTGGTTGCTGGAGTTGCCATGCTCGGCATCGTGGCGATGCGCCGTCGCCGGAAATAGTTTCCGGGATGACGAAAGACGAAGCCGGCTCATGACAGTGAAGCCGGCTTTGTTATTTCAAATCTGTAACTTCAATGGTTGAAACAGACTGCGTTCCCATATCATCCATAGCAACCTTTCCTGATTTACTTAACGCCTCATGAATTATCATTCTTCCAACTCAGTTTTCCCCGCATCCGACTCTCATTCTGCTTCCCGTCGTTTTACGCGCCGAGATTTCATGCGCATCGGCGGAGCTGCTGCCGCCGGGCTTGTATTGGCTCCCTGGGGGTATGCTGAGTTGGCCAATGACAAGCTCACCATCGAGAAACTCATTCCGACGGACAAAAACCTTCCCGATGAATGGGTGCATTCTCTTTATGCCAAGGGACGGCCTGAAACCGTGTCGTCTGAAACAGCCCTCATGCATATCGGCATGCCGGTTGGAGGATTGTTTTGCGGAACAGTTTATCTGGGCGGTGATGGCAAGCTATGGCTGTGGGATGTTTTTAACGACGACCGCAACGGCATTCTTCCCAAGGCGGTTCCTTACAAGGGAATTACCATTCATTATCAGGGAGGCATTCGTTCCCCGGAGGGAGCCTGTTATATCGCGCCTGAAAACACTCAGCCGTCGGTTTTCAAAAAGGATTTTCCGTTTAACACCAGTCACAAGGCGACCATTTCACCTGATGCCCTCCAATTTCGGCAGGGTTTTGCGCTTCGTATCGGCGATACTGTCAGGACGCTTGATCGCAAGGGATGGAAGACGGTAACCTTTATCGGCAGCTATCCTGTCGGGATGGTTGATTACTCTGATCCGGACAGTCCCGTCAGTGTGCGCCTCGAAGCATTCTCGCCTTTTATTCCGCTGAATACGGAGGAATCCTCCCTGCCGGTGACGTTCATGCGCTATACGCTGAAAAACACCTCCGGCAGCGCCATTCAGGCGACCATCGGTGGCTGGCTGGACAATGCTGTTTGTTGTAACAGTGCCGACCAGTATCCGGCTGCCGTGCGTTGCAATACTCCGGTGGCAGCTCCGGTGGTGCTTGTGCAGGGCTCCGCATCCTTTGTCTCCGAGCCTGATGTTAAGCCTGCCCGCCCTGACATTGTTTTCGACGATTTTTCTTCCGGAACTTACGCGAAGTGGAAGGTTTCCGGAAAGGCGTTCGGGGAAGGACCCGTTGCCAAAACCGCAATTCCGCGATACATGCAAGGCATGGCATTGCCCGGAGATTTCGCGGCGCTTTCACACAATCCTGCCGGAGGAAATGCCCAGGCTGGTGATGCGTTTATCGGCAAGCTCACCAGCGAGCCGTTTACAATCGAGCGGAATTATATCAATTTTCTAGTTGCGGGCGGAAGTCATCCTGGAAAAACCTGCGTTAATCTTCTCGTGGATGGCAAGGTTGTCCAGACTGCAACCGGAAATGATAGCCACAAATTCCGTGCCGCCTTCTTCGATGTGCGCGCCTTGTCCGGGAAGAGCGCATGTCTGGAAATCGTGGATGAGGCTACTGGCCCATGGGGGAATGTTAGCGTGGCCCGAATTGATTTCTCTGACGAGAAACCAACTCCTGCCAAGGATGCTCGGCCGTTTGAAAAGCAGTTTGACTACGGAACCTTCTGCCTTGCCTTGGCCGATGGCGCAGATGCTGAAACGTTGCCGCAGATTCCCGATGGTGCTGATATCGCCAAAACGCTTTTTTCTGCCAGTGCGGACAGTTCCGTTTCCACCACAGTTCCCTTTTCCCGGCGTAGTCCGGTCTTCGGCATTCGGAAAGCGGTAACAGTGCCGGCCAACGGCACTGTCACGATCACCTTTGCCGTCGCTTGGCATTTCTCCAATTTGAATCTCGGAGGAGAGTTGGGACGCAAGCCGACGATTGGGGCCGATTCCGGACGTCATTATGCCCGACGTTTCAAGGATGCTGCCGCGGTAGCAACTTATGCTGTCCGGAATCTGGACACGCTTGCAGCCCAAACCTTCCGCTGGCGTGACACCTGGTATGACTCCACGCTTCCGCGGTGGTTTTTGGACCGTGCGTTTGTCAATACCTCTATCCTGGCGACGACCACTTGCCACCGATTCGGCAACGGGCGTTTCTATGCATGGGAAGGCATTGGCTCGTGCGAAGGCACCTGCACGCATGTCTGGCAATATGCTCAAGCGCTTGCACGGCTTTTCCCCGACATCGAACGTAATGCTCGCGAAAATACCGATCTCGGCATAGGTTTTGTTGAGAAGAGCGGACGCATCGGGTTCCGAGCGGAGCATGACATGAATGAAGCCGTGGATGGACAGGCCGGACGCATCATGGGCATGTGGCGTGAACACTGCATGAGTCCTGACGGCGAATTTCTCAAGCGGATCTGGCCGAATGCCAAGAAGGCGGTGCAATACCTGCTGGATCATGACAAGGACGGGGACGGCATCCTTGACGGTTCTCAGCACAACACGCTCGACGCTGCCTGGTATGGCAAGATCGCATGGCTTAGCATCCAGGCGTTGGGTGCATGGCGGGCCGGGGAATTGATGGCCGGGCAGATCGGCGACGCCGGGTTTGAGAAAATCTGCCGTGAACGCCGTCTGACTGGGCAGAAAAATATCGAAAAAGAACTTTTCAACGGAAACTGGTTTTTCCATGAAAAGGCTCCCGGCCATGAAAACGCCTTTGGCACTTATAATGGCTCCTTCATTGACCAACTTTGGGGACAGAGCCTCGCATATCAATGTGGATTGGGTGAAATCATCTCTTCTGAAAAGGCCGGAAAGGCGCTTCGCTCAATCTGGCGCTATAATTTCGCGAAAGACCTATCCGCCTTCCTTGAGGGCACCAAGCCAGGGCGTCCTTACGTGATGCCTGGCGAAGGTGGAACCGTCATGTGTAGCAACGCCCTCAATGAGGATAATCCTTATGGCGGAAAACATTGGTCGATTATCTATCTCAGCGAATGCATGACCGGTTTTGAACATCAGCTTGCTTCGCATATGATGCGCGTTGGCATGGTTGAAGAGGCTCTTGCCGTGACCCGTGTCATTCACGACCGCTACAATGCGACGAAGCGCAATCCGTACAACGAAATCGAATGCTCGGATCACTATGCGCGGGCCATGGCGAGCTACGGTACATTTCTGGCAGCCTGTGGTTATGACTACAACGGACCCGAAGGAAAACTTTCCTTTGCCCCGCAAAAGGCACTTGGTTCGGACAACTTCAAGGCACCGTTCACAGTAGCAGAAGGTTGGGGAACCTTTGCCCAGCAGAAGTCGGGCAATACTCTGTCGGCATCGGTTTCATTGAAATACGGTAAGCTGAAATTGTCCGAGTTCTCGCTGGCAACCAATGGAACCAAGGCGACAGCCAGCCTGAGCGGTTCCAACATTCCTGCGACCGTGAAGAAAAATGGAAGCACAGCTACCCTCCATTTCTCCAAGCCGGTTGTGATCGAAGCTGGCCAGGTGCTGGAAGCGAAAATCAACTAATTCACCCAAGGTGGAAAAACAACGGGGCGCGGATTTTGAGTCCGCGCCCCGTTGCTTTTTGAGTACTAAAACTTTTGTGAAGAATATTATTTCGCGGGTGTCTTTGGTGTGGGATAGCGAAAAGCCGATGCTGGCAAATTATCGCGATTCATCAGATTAGGTTTAGCGCTTTCCTTCCATGCGAATCTTATTTGCGTTGGCTTGGATACGTTTGGGCAGCTGACCTTCACAGTTTTTCCACTGATGGTTGCGTCCGCCGGAAAAAACTTTCCATCAGCTCCGGAAACTTCGAAGCATGAGATCGGTTTGCCATCGCGTGATA
>JAITVQ010000076.1 GCA_031285745.1 Puniceicoccales bacterium
GTCTTTAACCACGACCTCTGGTTGGCCCCCGACCGAGCTACATTCAAAGCCAGCGACGGCACTGTTTTCAATTTTTCGGATTACAACATCAAGGCCTGGATTTACGGCCACTGGCACAACCATTTTTATGCGCTGCTCGGAAAATCCGGCATCAAGAGTTATTGCACGTCCACGCCCGACAAGGGCGGCATCGACCACAGTCCGGCGGTTTTCCGGGTTTTTCACATTAATGAACAAGGCGAGATTCGCTCCGAAACACGCTATACCCATTTGCAAAACCAGATTGAAATAGCCGTTCCCGCGCAGGCTCATGGAGCTCCCATTCATACGGGAAGGATCACCACGCGGGTTAATGTTTACCACGCCAGTTCGCCAACCGCCTCGGTGCAGGCCGCGTTACTGCAACCAGGGCAGCAACCCTCGTGGACTCCCCTAGCCCGTGATACCGATTTTGCCTGGAGCGGAGCACTGGAAGCCAAACCCGGCAAGCAGGTGTTATGGGTTCAGGCTACCTTGGAAAACGGTAACATCCTGAATAAGAAAATCGAGTTTATCGCTGCGACATCATCAACCACAGCCAAGCCTGATTCCGAGTGGTCCAACCTGCGCGGAAACGCCGGACATAATCTACTGGTCAACAAACCAGCCTCCACCAATCCCGCGTTGTTGTGGTCAGCCAACGCCGGAGGAAACATTTTCCTGACCTCTCCCATTGTTGCCGAAGGAAAAGTTTTTGTTGCCACCATCGATGATGATACCGCCACCCGTTGTGCCGTGGTTGCCTTCGACGCTGCCACCGGGAAACAACTTTGGAAATTCAAAACGGGCAATTCCATCAAGAGTTCCATCGCCTATGACAGCGGCACCGTCCTCGCTGCTGATGCCGAAAGCCGCCTCTATGCCATCGACGCCACCACCGGGCAGGAAAAATGGTTTAAGAAACTCAATGTCCCATTTCTGCCACCACTGGACCAGGGGCTCATTACAGAAAACGGTATCGTCTATGCCGGGCACCAACGCGGATTGGATGCCGTCACTGTCGCGGACGGCAAACCTCTTTGGGAAAACCAAGGCAGAAACGGCGGCGAGGGAACTCCCGCCACGCACACACTCGGCGACGGTGTGTTGACGGTTTCCTCCCATTGGCGCGGTTTTTACGCCCACGATGCGGCCACCGGGAAACCCCTCTGGGAACAGACTGGCTCCGAGCTGCGCTTCCGGGATGGCCCGGCAACTTTCCACGATGGGAAATTTTACATCGCCTCAAAGGATTCGCTTTTCGTGCTGGACGCCAAAACCGGAAAAATCCTGCAATCAGAAAAAACTTCCTGCAGCATGAGCGCCGGGTCGGCACCCTTGGTAACCGACAAGCGGATTATCGTCGGAACTGCCGAGCAAGGCCTGGTCGCATTTGACCGGCAAACGCTCAAGGAAGCCTGGCGGCACACTACCGACGGTGCGTTGATTTACACGGTACCCTATAGCAATAATCATGCGGCCAGCGTGGAGAGCTCGCCGGTGCTGGTCGGCGACACGGTCTATTTCGGGGCCAGCGACGGGTCTTTTTATGGAGTGGGCCTCAACGACGGGCGACGCCGGTGGGCCTATAAAACAGGTGCACCCTCATTTTCCAGCCCCGCTGTCAGCGGAAATATGCTCTACATGGCCGATTTTTCAGGGAATCTGTATGCTTTTTTACTAAAATAACCTTATTTCATATTTCAAAAACAGTTTTCCCCTAGAAAATGCGGCTTGAGGCGGGCCGATTTCGTCGCCAGCCTTTTCTTTTTAACGCGCTACGAAAAAAACGGTTGAACGCATCCGCCAATTCCCTAGCCCCTTTGCCAACATGTCCCTCATGCAAGTCGTAAAGCCCAAAATCCGCGGATTCATCTGCGTAACCGCCCATCCGGAAGGGTGCGCTGCGCATGTCCGCGAGCAGATCGACTACATTAAATCCCAGAAGCCCATTAAGAACGGTCCCAAAAGTGTACTTATCCTCGGAGCTTCCACGGGTTACGGACTTGCCTCACGCATAGCCCTCGCCTACGGCTGCAAGGCCGCCACCCTCGGCGTATTCTTTGAAAAACCCTCGGAAAACGGGCGCCCCGCCTCGACAGGCTGGTATAATTCCGCCGCGTTTGAAGCACAGGCCCGCAAGGATGGCATCTGGGCCAAGTCCATCAATGGCGACGCCTTCTCCAACGAAATCAAGGAAAAGACCATCGCGCTTATAAAAAAGGAGATGCCCAAGATCGACCTCGTGATCTACTCGCTGGCCTCTCCCCGCCGGGTGGATCCTAAGACGGGCATTGCCCATCGCTCGGTACTCAAACCTATCGGAGCTCCTTTCTCTTCAAAAACCCTTGATACCGACCGCAATGTCGTCGAAGAAGTCACCATCGAGCCTGCGCTCCCCGGTGATGTCGAGAATACCGTCAAGGTGATGGGCGGCGAAGATTGGGAACTTTGGATGGATGCGCTCGAAGATGCCGGCCTGATCGCCGAAGGCTGCAATAGCGTCGCCTACTCCTATATCGGGCCTGAAGTAACCTGGCCTGTTTACAAAAACGGCACCATCGGCAAAGCCAAGGAAGACCTTGAGCGCGCAGCCCAAGCCATCGATGCCCTGCTCAAGATTCATCGCGGGCGCGCCTTTGTCTCCGTCAACAAGGCGGTGGTCACCCAGGCCAGTTCGGCCATTCCCGTCGTTCCCCTCTATATCGCCCTTCTTTTCAAAACCATGAAGGCGAAAGGCATTGAGGAAGGCTGCGTCGAGCAGATGTATCGCCTCTTCTCCACCCAGATGTACAACGACAACTTTATCGAATATGATGAGGCTAGTCGCGCACGCGTGGACGACTGGGAAATGCGTCCGGATGTCCAAAAGGAAGTTTTCGACATTTGGCCCGATGTGAACACCGAAAATCTTAACGAGCTCACCGACTACGCCGGATATCAAAGCGAGTTCCTCAAGCTATTCGGCTTCGGCATGCCGGGCATCGACTACGATAAGGAAGTCGACATTGAAGTCCCGCTCGACGGGAACTAAGGCTTCGCCGAAAAAAGCCCATCGGCTTTTATTCCCTTTCAGAGCCAGTCATTGCCGTAATGACTGACACGGTTGCATGACACAGTGAATATCAATTCGGAAAAACGAAAATGAAAATCAGCATGTATGCGGCAATAAGCGTTGACGGTTTTCTTGCGCGTTCCGATGGCTCCATCGACTGGCTTGATGCCATTGGCGGCGAAGGCGAGGACTTTGGCTACGGTGCTTTTTACAGCACGGTTGACGCCATAGTCATGGGAGGCAAAACCTACCGGACGCTAGTAAATGCCGGAGACTGGGGATATGCAGGCAAATGCACATGGGTATACTCCCGCAAGGCACTCAACAGCGGTCGCGACGATGTTTTCCAGACGAACATGCCCGCACCGGCATTCGTCGAGCACTTGCGAAGCAAAGGCAAACAGCATCTATGGGTCATGGGCGGCGGAGAAATTCATTCCCTTTTTCTGCGGGAAGGGCTGATTGATGAAATGCGACTATTTATCATTCCCCTTGCCCTTGGCGAAGGCATCCCCCTCTTTGCCCCGCCCATCCCCGATATGCGATGGTCATTGCAGCGGACCAAACCATGGCACGGGAATATTCTCGAAATGGTTTACACGCATACCGGGGCACCTACCCCGAAATAATCCTGTCGGCTTTTTACTTCTCCCTGCGGGAAAGGTTTTGTATTCGGCAGTCGCCATTCACAATTTTTAATCCTTAATTCCCAATTTCCTTTTCCGCATGACCACCACTTTCTCCATCGCCAACCAAAAGGGCGGCGTCGGCAAAACCACCACCGCCGTCAACCTCGCAGCCGGACTCGCCCGTAAAAACATCCCCACCCTCCTCATCGACCTTGATTCCCAGGCCAACGCCACCAGCGCAATCGGACTCGAAAAGGAAGCGGGCAAAAGTCTCTACGGTCCCTTGCACGGAGAAGGCGCTGCGCTGGATAAAATCATCCCCACCTCGACCAAGGGTCTTGATATCATCCCCTCCGAGGTGGACATGGCCGCGATCGAGGCCGAGTTGTTGCAGACGGAAAACTACCTGGCCGCCCTGCGTAAAGTCCTTGCACCTGTCAAAGACTCAGGCCGATACCGCGCCATCATCATCG
>JAITVQ010000091.1 GCA_031285745.1 Puniceicoccales bacterium
ATGGTCTTGTCGGAAGGCGCTCCGTGGACTGCTTCGGAAACATTGGACGAGAGCGAATCGGAAGCACTGAAACCGTAGACGAGGAGGATCACCCCGACAATGAGAAGCGCTATGGAAAGAGGTTTGTTCATGGGGATTGGGATTAGGGAGGATTTAAGAAAGTATCCTTCTTCTGAGTCAACAAGTTGGGCCTCAAAAGGGATGTGTCTTAAAAATAATATAAAGCATAATTAGCCCAACTGCAAATTATCCGGGCACAAAAAAGCCCGACGAATATCGTCGGGCTTTTGAAAGCGATGCCGGCAGTCTGAAGCTGCGAAGCGCTTAGGCTTTGATGGAGACCTTGCGATGCTCGGAATCCCATTGGACTGTGCCGTCCTTGAGAGCGAAGAGCGTATGATCGCGACCAATACCCACATTCTCACCCGGGTGCATGCGAGTACCGCGCTGACGAATGAGGATGTTCCCGGCCTTGGCCTTCTGGCCGCCGTAAAGTTTTACACCGAGACGCTGGGCGTTTGAATCGCGTCCATTGCGGGAGGTTCCGCCACCTTTTTTTGTTGCCATGGCTTAAAGTGTTTCAGGTTGGTTGAATCAGGCCTTGATAGATTCGATCTTGATGACCGAGAGTTCCTGGCGATGTCCGCGACGGCGATAGTAGCCCTTACGGCGGCGCATCTTGAAGATCCGGATCTTTTCGCCGCGCTTGTTTTCAAGAATCTTGGCGGTAACGCTGGCTCCTTGAACGAGGGGCGTGCCGATCTTGGCACTGGCACCTTCGCCAACAAAGACTACTTGGTCGATACTGACAGTGTCCCCAGCTTTGGTTTCCGGGTAAAGATTGACTGTAAGAATGTCGCCTTCCTTGACCGTAAACTGACGGCCTTGGGTGATGATGGTCGCTTTCATGACTTTCGTAAGGGGGCGGGAGCAAAAAGCCCATCCGGGGGAATGCAAGCCAGTTTTTGTATTTTAGGTGAAAGAATTGAGAAATCAGGCGTCGCCCTGAAATTTCTTTTTCAGTGTGGCCGAGACAACTGTGTACTTTTCAGCCATTTTACGCCCGGTCTGGGATTCATCTTCAGTCAAGGGACGGATAACCTTGGCCGGAGAACCAAAAACCAGCGATCTGGGCGGGATTTGCGTTCCTTTGGTGACGAGAGAGCCCGCGCCGACAATGCTTTCCGCACCGATAATAGAGCCATCAAGGATGGTCGCACTCATGCCAATCAAGCAACCGTCCTCGATTGTGCAGGCATGGATCATGGCATGGTGCCCGATAGTGCAGTATTTGCCAATAATCACAGGGATATCGTCTGCCAAATGGACAATGGTACCATCCTGCACATTGGAACCTTCGCCAACCTCAATACGTTCAATATCCCCGCGCAACACACAACCGGGGAAAACTCCAGACTTGGGTCCCAAGGTGACAGAACCAATGAGAGTGGCTCCGGGTGCGACAAAGGCAGTGGGATCGATTTGCGGATCGTTACCCAGGAATTTCTCAAGGCGTTCTTCTATGGTCATGGTAGCTCTTTCTTTTCCGGATGGGCGCTTGGGGCAACGTTTCTTTTTCAGAAATGAATTCAGGATGCCTCCGCTGGCACCTTGGCCCGGCGCAGGTCCTGCTGACGGTAATGGACAATGTATTTTTCGAAGAAATAGTTGTCGGAAAATAACTCTTCCAAGGAAAGTACCTTGTCGGGAGTAATGCCCAATCCCGATTGCTCTTCGGCCAAATTACCGCCCTTCCAGTAGATCACACCATTCTCGAGGGAATTTTTGGCCCCACGCCCCACCCGCTTTTTGATCCATTGAATGAATTGCGGGAGTGATGACACCGCCCGGCCTGTCACAAAATCATATTCCTTGGAGAGTGTTTCGACCCGAACATTGCGCACCTCTACATTACGCAGGTTGAGCCGCTCAACAATGTCGGAAACCACCATGATTTTTTTGCCCACGGAGTCGGCCAGTGTGAATCGGGCCTTGGGATACAATACAGCCAAGATAAGTCCCGGAAAGCCGCCCCCGGTGCCTACATCAAGAAGACGGGCACCTTCCATGAGTTTAAGAAACTTTACCGCAGCAATGCAGGGCGCGTAGTGGTGCCATTCGAGATTTTCAATGTCCTTGCGCGAGACGAGATTGATTTTGGCATTCCACTCCCGGTGCAATTCGGCCATGCGCCCGAGCAAGTCCCACTGCTCCGGTGTCACTTCTGGAAAAAACGGCTGTACGCGATTCATGTCGCGCAGCAAATCGCCTGCCTACACGGCAGCAATCTGTTTCTGTCAAACAACCCGAAAATGCTCCGGCAAAAAAAGCCTAGTGGAGCTTGAACGGGAAGCGGCTGGCATGCATCTTTGCCGCATCATTCTCTTTCTGGGCAAGGGTGGGAAATTCCAGATATTCCACTCCGTCCAGCAGCCGGTTATTGGCAGATCGCCATGCTTCCCGCTGGGCAGGAGAGCTAACGTTATAACGCAACCGGGCAGACACCTCAAGAACATGATTCTGCGGATCAGAATCAGAACCAGCCTCCCATTTCCAAATGTCCATCGACACCGGATCGGGGAAAATAATTCGGCCATCCTGCAGCGCCAATTTGTTCTTTTCCGTATCCAGGATGCCATTCGTCCACTCACCCCAACCCACAAAGAAAAACGGGAGGCGTTTGGCCAGACACTGGTCACGCAGGCTGCGGACACGCTCTGCGGGAACCGGAGCGCCTGCTCCGTCACAAACGAGCCACTGGAAGGGCTGTTTATAATGGCTGGAGACGTCGCTGTTACGATAAACCTGTCCGCAACCGGAACATTGGGACATTCCTGTCGGCGTATCTGAAATTTCTTTTGTAGTCGGATTGTAATGACGCTCAACCTCGCTCCGTGGTTTTCCGCATTTCACACAGACTTCCTTCATCCACGGGGACAGATCCAAGTCACCCTGTGTAGGTAATGCAAAAAGGAAACGGAGGCGGGCGGGAATCTGGAGAAAGTTATTCATGCGATCCTCCAGTTTTGCAGGGTTGCGAATAACAGATCCCATCCAGACATTGGCAGGAGGCTGGCCATTCAACCAGCGATCAATCCACTCGGTAAAGCCACTGGAATTCAGCCCGATTTCATTCTGTGGCATCTTGCGACATTCTTCCAGCAAGCGTCGCCAATGCTCGGGACTGCGTGTGACCATGAGCCACGTAATATTGGGAGTGACCTTGATAAGATGAAGAAGTGACGATCGCCATACCGTCGGGACATCAGGGTCCAGCCAATCGGCCATTTCCGCACAGACGACCCGGACAATTTTCCCCGCGCTAGCGGCTTCAGCATTCCACCGTAAAGGCAGGTCCCATGACTCCTTGGAAGTTCTCCTACAGGCGACCTTCGAACTAGTCCAAATCTGGTTGAGAATCGCATCTGATTGGGTATTCTTGATAGGATTGGCTGTAACCCACGGGTTGAAGATATTATCATACCACCGCCGGGGGTAGAGCTCCTTATCTGTCTGGCGAAGAAAAGGTAATGGAGTAGATGAATGCCAATTTGGCTTCGGACTAGTCATAACGGTTAAGTTTTATCTAGATATAATCCTGCAGATTACACAAACAAAAACCTCATTTATTTCAAGAAAAAAACCCTAAATGATTATATTTTGATGTGTCATTGGTAACAACTTTGTAAACGATCTTTCAAAGATGCCCCTAATTCAAGGCTTTCTTGAAAGTCATTTTTGCTATCTGTCAAATTCAAACATTACATCCTTCATGGTCTTTTCTTGTAATAAGAATTTGTAAAAAAATATTCCTAAACCTATTCCAACAATCCAACTTCTTTTATATTGCATTCCATGTAATTAAGGCAATGGGAGTCTTATGGGTACAAAACTTTTTAATTTTCTATCATCCGCAATGCTTTGTGCAGCTGTCTTTTGTCTGACAGGATGCCCAGGCGAATCTACCAAAAAAGCAGTCAGTACTGTTACTGGGAAAACGGTAGAAAATGTAAAAGGGACTTTCGCAGGGATATCAGAGGGTATTGATGAAGGGCGAAAGCAAGTCATAGGCCCTGATGGCGCCATTGTTTTGACCAGCCTCGTGGGCATGGACGGCAAACTTTCTGCAGAAATATTAAAAGTGGAACAAGGCTCCCCTAGCTACATCTTTGTCACAGTGGGATTTGCCAACGAGACCGAACAAGACTACAGGCTCACCAAGATATTTGATACAGCGATGCTATTAGATAAGGAGGGTTATGTAACTCGCTTGTCTGGAGACATTGATGACGTCACCGTCCCTGCCAAGGCCAAGGACAAAACTACCCTCAAATTTGAGGGTACTCTAGGCAACTTCGCGAAGATTCGGATTTCTGGCAAAGATTATCCACTCCCTTCCACCGATGCCGAGAAACCAGCAACTCCGATAAAGCTGTCAACTGAGGCAAATTCCGAAAACTGACAATCAGGGCAAAAGAAAGCCGTGCACACTTTATTTATCCGATAGCAGGCAAAATCGAATGTAATCCAGTTTGCTTAAAGACATCTATTCGAGAGCGGTTTTCTCGGATAGATGTTTTTTTATTTCGATTTAAAACCATTGTTTTAAAATATCTTTGTCTCATATTA
>JAITVQ010000133.1 GCA_031285745.1 Puniceicoccales bacterium
TCAAGAGTCCCATTCAGGCGGCTGTCGGTGCAAAGGTGATCGCGCGTGAGACGCTGGGTTAGACCGGCAAGGACGTGACGGCGAAGTGCTACGGCGGGGATATCAGTCGTAAACGTAAGCTTCTGGATAAGCAGAAGGAAGGTAAGAAGCGGATGAAGCAGATCGGGCGGGTGTCGATTCCGCAAGAAGTTTTTACCAAGATATTGCGGAACGATTCCTGATCATTCTGCCAGCGGGATTATCTTGCGGCACTCGGCACGGGCATGCTGGTAAACATGGTGAGCAGGCCTTGCAGGTGTTCTGCCCAAAAGACGCCTGCCGGTGTCATGCGGTAGCTGATGGCGGTCTCATTGAGAATTTCACCAGGCAGGGCTGGCACAAGTAACTCTGCGGCCTCCCATTGTTCGAGGATGGTTTGGGCAGAAGCGCGATGTGTTTCCGGGAAATGTTCGAGGGCCGGGAGGGCACAGGCTTCCACGGTGAAGGAAAGGCGTTGCCGGAACGACGGTACTGGTGGACGCGGGGGCATCGGCATTGCACTGCTGATGGGCTTTTCTCCACGGGCGATGGATTCCGTGTATTGTTCAATCGTGCGATGCATGCTGATCCCATAACTACCGATACGGCCTCCGGCACCGCTGCCGAAGGGCACGAGGTCATTGGCTCCTGTTGCGGTGCGGTTATAAAGCGACCGTTCTCGTTTGCTCCGACGCCAATGTTTGCGGGTGAAATGCTCAAAACCGTATTTATTTAATAGGTCAGTTGCGGCACCAAACATCCGGCCTCTTTCTGCACGATCAGGAGCAGGCGGAAAGCGACCGCTTTCAATGGCCTTGGCCAGCGGGCTTCCGGGAAATTGTTTCAACTCATATAAGTCGAGTCCGTGGATATTGGTTTCCTCCGCAACGAAGCGAATGTCATCCTCCAGCATTTCCGGGGTCTGCCCGGGAAATCCGTAGATTAAATCGATGATGACGACGGCGCCGCTGGCGTAAAGTCCTTCCAGGATCTGACGGATTTCGTCCCGATCTGCGAGGCGACCCAGCTTGCGACGCAACTCGGTGTGGGTAGATTGAACCCCCAGCGAGAACCGGTTGGCTCCTGCGTCAACCCATGCCTTGGCTTTTTCGGCGGTAAAGCCGCGGATGCGTCCCTCGACGGTGATCTCAGTGTCGTCGGTGATGGGGAAGCGTTCGTGCAATTGACGAATTATTTTGGCCAAGTCGTCGCGATTCAAGTCACTGGGGGTTCCTCCGCCGAAAAATACCGTGGTGATTTTTCTCGAACCAAAATGGGGTTCAAGTACACGGGCGGTGTCGTCGATTTCCCGGGAAAGCCAAGCCGAATACTCTCCGCTGAATCCCGGTCGCCCGGGGTTGATGTAGAAAGGGCAAAAACTGCAACGGTGCGAACAATAGGGGGTGTGTAGGTAGAGTGAAAAAGGCGCATCAGCGTTTTCGACAAACGCCTTGGGACCCCATTCGGCGAAAGTGCCTACTTTGGGATTTTTTTCGTTACCGGGGGACATCATGCCGCGTCCTCCGTGACCTCTTGCGGGGATATCGTCGAAAGCAGCGGTGAGAGGATCTACGCCGATCCGGGCGAAGTAATGTTCAATTTGCATCAGTTGTGGAAAGAGGGAGTTTTTGCCGGAACCCCGGCGGAGTATGTTAACACGCCAACTGGATTGTGCAGTGCAGACAATCGCGGCAAGCTGTTGGTGTCGCCAGCGCCTGCACTGCACAACGAGGGCGACTAGAAGGTTGCTGTCAGCGAAACGAAGCCGTTGATGCCCGGTTGCGAGTAGGTGGTGCCGGAATGGCCTGCACCTGTTGTCGCCCGTGCGGAAGACCACGTTGTGTATTCCTTGTCGGTAAGGTTGTTGATGCCGACATTGATGCACCAATGTTCGTTAATCCGATAGAAGCCTGTCAGGTCCATTACGAAGTAGCTGCCGACAGGATCGTATTCGTTGTCTCCGGCTGTGAATTCGGCGATGTCGTTGTCGGATTTTTTGCCGACAAAGATACCGGTCAACCGGATGCCCCAGTTATCCGAGGGGTCCACGTAGCCGATATAGCCGACGATTTTCCACGGATCGACAGAGCTGAGCGGCTGGTGTCCGTTGGTCTCGGTATCCTGGGTCCCTTTGGTCCATGCGAACGAGAGTCCGGTGCGGAATCCTTCGAGCCCGATCAGTTGTTTCTGGATTTTCCAATGCCAGCTTACTTCCACACCATAGATTTTGACATCATCAAGATTGCGCGAGGTGAGCAGTTCATAACCGTCGGGATCGATGGTGCCGGTATTGTACATGGACTCGATGAAATCGTCGTACATGTTATAGAATCCGGCGATGTGGAATGCGTGGTTTTCGGTGTTACCTTGGAAGCCAAGTTCGAAGTTGTTCGACCGCTCATCTTTCAGATTGGGATTAGGCACTGTGCGGAATTGTCCGCCCGACATGCCGCCTCCCGAGTGGGTAAATGAACCGTTGAGTTCATCGGCTGATGGATTGCGGGTTCCCATCGCATAGAGGCCATAGACGTTTATATCCGGCGTGATGCGGTACATTCCGGTGAAGCTTGGCGAAACCGACCAGTTGACAAAGGATGCCGCCTTGGCTCCGGCAAAGGCCATATATTCGGCGGTGTTGTCGGGGTTTACGTTGTAGTAGTCCACGCGAACACTGGGCGTGAGGACGAATTCCTTCTGCTCCCCCAGGGATACCTTGTCCGAAGCGAACATCCCGAAACGATAGACCTCGGACGGGGCCATGACTGTGGGATCGTTCGTTGATGTGGTGTTATCCCAGCGATTGAATTCCGATGAGACGTCGCTGTAGGAAAAATCGAGCCCGTACTGGATTGTCTGGGCCATGAAACCGGAATCGATGTCCTTTTGGGCAATCGCATTGAACCCGGTTATTTCCGTTTCGTAATCGAGATGGTTGGTGCGGTCGCGATAGGACACTCCAGCCGCGGTTGTGATCTTGGTGAGTTGATCGTTTCTTGTCCTGGATTTTGAATCCTGCCAGTATCCGATGATGTTCACTGTGTCGAATGCGATGACGTCATCCAGTGGCTTGATCTCTGCGGCCAGCGAGGCGCGGGTACGTTCACGGGTGTTATCCTGGTCTGCGGTGAAATATTCATATTTCATCACTGGCCCCATGTTCATCGAGCCCTCCGCATTCTTCGCGTCCACAAACTCGTCGCGGTGATAGTAGTCCACGGTGGCCTCGAGTTTTACGGCGGCAAACTTGCGGGTTACTTTTCCGATCACCGCATGGCTGGTGTAATCCATGGGGTTGTAGTTTTCACTCCCTTTTGTTTCAGCCTCGTTTCCATCCCGGAAACTGTAAACGATGCTGCCAGCCCACTCGCCGTTACCGGAGGCGGCTTGGACAAGGTTGTTCGCGCTGTTGTCAAATGTGGCGTAGGTAAACGAATTGTTTATGACGTTCCCCTTGAGCGAAGGCCCAAGCAGTTGGTCGGGGCCTACGGAAGTCGTGGCGATGGCGCCACCCAGCGCACCTGAACCATAGAGGCTCGATGAGGCCGATTTGAAAATTTCCACCTGCGAGTATACCGCAGAGTCGATGTAGATGCGACCGGGTGCGGGGAATCCGCTTCCAGTGCCGGCGGAAAAATCATCCGGCTGCCGGATGCCGTCGGTCATGATCGCGATGCGATTGTCTTCCAGACCTCGGATGTTGATGCTTTTTTCACCACCGGAGGAGTAGGGTGTGTTTGTCGAGTTTGCCCCGCCTGAGAATGGCACCGAGACACCAGGAATGTATTTCAGGGTGTCGCCCAGAGTGACAGCCCCCATCTCCTTGGCCTCATCGAGAGTCACAGCCTCGGAGGAGCCTGCCACTTGATACGGCGATTCCTTGAGGCGTGTGGCCACCACGACAATGGTCATGTCGGCTTTTTTCTCGGTGGTGGTATCCGGTTTTTTATCCGGGACCGCCTTGTCCGGGGCCGTTGTTTCAGTCGTTGCCGGGAGCGTGGATTCGCTCTTTGGGGCAGGA
>JAITVQ010000183.1 GCA_031285745.1 Puniceicoccales bacterium
CCAAGAGCTCCGGGGCCAAGCACGGTTCCATTGATCGCGTAAAAGCGGCGACTGCTGCTGCCAAGGCCAGGGCCAAGGCGTTTGACATGCCGGTGGAAATCGACGGCGAATTGCAGGTGGATGCCGCCCTTGATCCTTTTACTGCGGCAGTAAAGGATATTGAAAGCTCCGTTGCGGGCCATGCCAACGTGTTGGTTTTCCCCGATCTTAATTCCGGGAATATTTCCTCCAAGATGGTGCAGATTATCTGCGGTATTCCCGCCTATGGACAGATTTTGACCGGCCTTGATCGACCCGCTGCCGAGATATCCCGTGGCGCGAGTGCCCACGACATTTTCGGCACTTCTGTGATTGTGGCGGCCCAGGCGGTTGATCGCCGATACCTGTATCCCATTCAACCCAACGAAAAGCCTGTTGCTTAAGTTGGTGTTACAACGCTAATGCCTACACCGCCTGCTGATCCGCCTCGTTTTGCCGAAGACATTCCCGGCTTGTTGACGCATCCGCTTAACACAACAACACCGCGTGTGTTTGTTGCAGCCACGCGGATGAACGATGGCAAGACCACCACTTGTCTGGGACTTTACGGGGCGCTGCATGCGATGGGGTTGAATGTCGGGTATATCAAACCGATTGCCCAACGGCTTACCGAGGTCGAAGGCCAAGCCGTCGATGAGGATACCAAACTCGTCAATACCATCTACAAGGTAAACATCCCGATTGCTGCCATGAGCCCGGTGGCCATCGACCCTACTTTTACCCGTCGCTATCTTGACGCGCCTGATGAGGCGCATCCCCTTTTGGTCGATAGAATCAGCCGGGCTTTCGACCGGGCCGCTTACCAGAAAGATATCATTATTATCGAAGGCTCGGGACATGCCGGGGTGGGGGCGGTGATTGACAGTTCCAATGCCCATAATGCCCAACTGCTCAGGTCCAAGTGCATCATTGTTGCCGGCGGAGGCATTGGTCGTCCGGTTGACGAGATTGCCATCAACAAGGCGCTTTTCGACAAAATGGGGGTCGAGTGTGTCGGCGTAATTCTCAACAAGGTGCTTCGGGACAAAATAGATTTTGTCAGGGAATATGCCACCAAGGGGCTGGCTCGTCTGGGTGTTCCGCTGCTTGGGGTGCTCCCGCTTTGTTCCAACCTCGCCAAGCCCAACCTTACCCAAATTGTCGAGGAGGTCGAGGGATTCTGGCTTCATCGCCCTGCTCGCCAGCCCAGTGATCGCATTCAGAAGGTCATCATGGGAGCGATGTCAGCGAATTCGATTTCCGAGTACCTTGGCCCCGGCGTTCTTTTCATCATGCCCGGTGACCGGGAAGACCTTCTCTTTTCCATCATCGCCAGTGTGGGTGTTCATGGTGACCAGGTGGCCAGTGGCATTATTCTTACCAATAACCTTCGTCCGCATCCGCGCCTGTTGGAAATGCTCAGACAAACCAACATCCCTGTGGTTGCTGCCGATGCGGAAGGTTTTGCTGTTACCATCAAGATCAATAATATGACGGTAAAGACCCAGCCGGAGGATTCCGACAAGATTCCTGTCATTGAAAACCTGATACGGGAGAATGTTGACCTTGATGCGCTCCTAAAGGCAGTGCGGTGATTTCTTATTGCGGATGGGATGACAGGATCAACAGGATGGGGTATTGGAGATAATAGACAGGAAAACGAGAAATCTCACCGGAGCAGTGAAAGTTCGGGTAAGGGTTAGCCTATTAAATAGAGATGTAATGTAACCGTGCGAAGGGAGGGCGCTTTTTCCAAGCATAGGATGACCACACCGCTGGAGGGACGAGTTTGCCAAAAGCCCAAAGGGCCAGCGATGTTATGTAGCGCAGGCTTCCAGCCTGCCTTTTTGAAAAGCTGAGAAATTGAAATCTGAAACGCTGAAATCGAATTTATAAAATCTCTTTACTGAACACTGAACTCTTGAAACTGGAAACTACTGATTAGCAGGCTGGAAGCCTGCGCTACATAACATCGGATATACTTAAATTACTCTATTTGCTCCTGACATACTCTTTTGACCTTATTTCCTCCATTTGGCCACGGATTTGTAGAGTTCATCTTTCCAGTTGTGCGTTATCCTATGCTTTCCAAGGGCGCCGCCAACGTGCATGAACAACGGCAGCCTCGGAGAGGCTATTGCTGCTATCAATGTTGTTAAGCGCATAGATATCATAATTCACCATGGCATTCTCCTCTCTATTCTGCCCAACTCACCTTGAGCATAAGCACACAAAAAGCCCCGGTGTTTTATACCGGGGCCTTTTTATCCGAAGAAGGCGGAAATTAATCTTCCTTCTTGGTTGAGCGCTTCTTGTATTCGCGCTTTTCCCTCTTTTCGGAAGCCTCGGCGGCAGGGGCTTCTTCAGCCACCGGCTCAATCGGGTTTTCCGAGACGACTTCGAATTCGAGTTCGTGGGTGATGGCGCTGTGGAGCTTGATGTGGGCGATGTGCTTGCCGAGTCCCTTGACGGAACCGTGCGGCAGGTGGACGCGTTTGCGCTCCAGTTTGATTCCGTGGTCGCCAAGCTTGGCGGCAACATCGGTGGCAGTGATTGCCCCGAACATTTTGCCACCTTCACCGGTCTTTACCGCAAATGCGATATGGACGTTGGCGAGTTCCCCAGCGAGTCCCTGGGCGGTTTCCAGTTCCTTGGCTTCGCGTGTGGTGCGAGCCTTCTGGAGAGACTCGATGTATTTGCGATTAGCCCGGTTGACCGGAAGGGCGATCTTTTGGGGAAGGAGGTAGTTGCGGGCAAAGCCGGCGCGGACTTTTACCTGGTCACCTTCTGCACCAAGATTTTCCACGGGCTTGAGGAGAAGTACTTCTGAGAGAGCCATTGTATCTGTGTGTTTGTTGTTTTAAATCGTATGTGTTTTGCAAAGACGCAGGCCGCGGTTAAAACGGCACGTCTTCTTCTATCCCGTCATTGGCAGGAGGGGGCGAAGGCTGGCGGGAGGATGCGGCAGGCGCGCGGCGCGGAGGCGGTGCGCTGTCTTCGTAACCGCCGCCACCCTGGGAATCGCCGGAGCGTCCTCCCAGAAAGGTGAAGGTCTCGAGTACGACGCCCATGCGGCTGCGTTTTTCCCCGGAGTTCTTGTCTTCCCACTGGTCCAGTTTCAGGCGCCCCTCGACGAGGAGGCCGGACCCCTTGGTGCAATACTTGGCGATGGTTTCCGCCTGCTTGCCAAAGCTGTCAATGTCGACATAGGTGACCTCCTCGCGTTGCTCGCCGTCCTTGCTGGTAAAGCGCCTGTTGATGGCAAGCGCAAGGCGGGCAACGGTCATTCCGCTGGGGAGCGTCCTCAGTTCCGGATCCCGGGTCAGGTTTCCCGCGAGAATTACTTTATTAAAGGAGGCCATGTTGCGAAGGGCCCTTAGGCCGATTGGATGAGGATACGTTTGATGGTGCGATCCAAGCGAAGTTTTTCGCGGAAGGCAACCGGGGCGGTCGGGGGACCTTCAAAGGTAATCTGGACATAGATGCCGTTCGGATTCTTACGGTCGGTTACCCGAACGAAACTTTTTTGACCGAGCGACTTTTCCTCGACGACGGAGGAGTCTACCGACTTCAAGGTTTCCTTGAGACGGGCGAGAACGGATTCAACCGCTTCGGCTTGATCACGAAGATCGAGGATGATGGAAGCCCGATAGCGATTGCGGGTCTGGGTGGCTGTCATTGTGGTGTTTTTTTGTTGATAAAGTTTTGAGCGATGGCGGTTCCCCGGCTGAGCCAGGTTTCGACGCCTTGGATGTAGAAAGGAAGCTTTTCGGCAAAGATCGCCTGTTCCTCCGTTGTGAGTCTCCCCAGCACATGGTCGGCCAAGTCCTGGCCGGGGTATTGCTTGGGGCCGATCCCGATGCGAAATCTCTGGAAGCTGTTGGGCATGGATTGGAGCAGGCTGGTAATGCCGTTATGTCCTCCATCGCCACCGCCTACCGTCAATTTTATCGCTCCCGGCGCGAGGGTGATATCATCGTAAACGACAAGTACCGACTCAACCGGGATTTTCAGGAATTGGCAGAAGGGTCCCACACAGCGCCCGCTTTCATTCATGAAAGTCAGGGGCTTGACCAGCCACACGGCGCGCCCGGCAATGTCTGCCTTGGCAACGGCTCCGTTTACGCGACCTTCCGCCTTGAAGCCGGCGACCCCGGCGCTTTTGGCCAGGGCATCGACGAGGCGAAAGCCTGCATTGTGGCGGGTTTCCGCATAGGCCGATCCGGGATTTCCCAAACCGGCGATAACTGCAGGACCCATTTTAAAAACTCAAAGAACAGTGGAGGAAGGGATTTCCTTCCGGGAAAAGAATCCGTTGGCGGGATTACTTCTTGGCGTCTGCGGCAGGTGCGGCAGCGGCAGCAGGAGTGGCTCCCGCGGCAGGTGCGGCTCCGGGTGTGGTTTCGGCAGCCTTTTCTTCTTCCTGTGCGGTACAGACCACGACGGCGCGGGTTTGGTCACCCGGGTAGGTGACACCTTCCAGCTTGGGAAGATTGGCCACGTGAATGGCGGCGTTGACGTGCAGTTCGGAGATGTCCACCGTGATGAATTCCGGCAGGTTCTTCGGCAGACAGCGCACGGGAATTTCGTGAAGCATGATGTCGAGGGCGCCGTTTTCCATCCTGACGCCGACGGGATCGCCGGTGAAATGGATTGGCACGTGTGCCGACATTTCCGTATTGGCATCGACTGAAAGCAGGTCGAGGTGCACAATTGCGAGTGAAATAGGATCGCGCTGGAAATCCTTGATGAGGGAAAGTGTCTTTGATCCGTCCTCGAGCGAGAGTTCCACCAGTGCGGCGGCTGTTCCCTTGGCTCGCATCAGGGTGCGGAATTCAACTGAATCCACCGATATGGATTTATTTCCGGAATTTCCGTAAATAATGCCGGGGATCAGACCGGACTTACGGAGGCGTCGGGCAGGACCGCGCCCGATTCCGTCACGATTTTTGACGGTAAGTTTGAGCTGTTTTTTCATGTTTTTGATTCCCTGTGAGTCACGGGCCCGCAAGTCGTTCGCGGCCGCGCCCCGACCGGGAGAGTCGAGAAAAGGGGGCGCAACGTAGAAAGAGGAAAATAAAATGCAACTCTCATTTTTTCCTGCTTGCCAGAGACGTCTTCACCCCTACTTTGCCCGCCCTGTTCATCAAGTTGCCCAGATGGCGGAATTGGCAGACGCGCCTGACTCAAAATCAGGTATCGAAAGATGTGTGGGTTCGACCCCCACTCTGGGTACCATCAAAAAATGATGAACAATGCTGTTCAGTATTGGGCAGATCAGGAAGTGATGACTCAGTATTGAAATTGGTTAATTGGACAGGTTTGCCCCTTTTTTGACCTGTTTTCCCAAATTTAGGTGAAAGCATAGGTGAAATCTTAATTTTGCCTAGCTCCTCATGTAATGGTAGGGTTTGCGTGTCAGTGTTATCTTCATTGTCAGCTTGAGATCGCTGTGGCGCATGAAAAACATAGCTATGCGAGCCCCGATGTCGAATCGCTGCAATGTCGTGCAAAAAGTATAACGTAATGCGTGAAAGTCGAAGACACGTCCTTCGTCATCTACAGGCTTAATTCCACAGGCTTTTAAATCCTTATGGAGAGTTGGAACGGACGGAATGCCGTGACGAAAAACCAGAGGGACGCGCTCAGGATGTGATGGATAAATTGTATCCAATCATTGAATACAACAAAAAGAAAAATCAACAGGCCAGCTTATCAATGACCGTCTCCCGCACTCGTTCGCTACCCAAAAACAAAGTTTTTTCCTCGCCGCGAAAGTGTTGCTTCGCGCATTCATCTTGCCTCCGTAGGAGCTATAGCAGGGATTCTCCCTGCACCCTGATTATCTTTGCATAGATGGCGCATCTACAATTTCTGCAATTTTTTCAATGCTCCCAATTGAAATCATTACAGGTTCATTGATTGTTACTCTTGGGTCCGGAGGACACCAAGCAAATCTCCATTCAAACTGATTTGCGAACCTACTATGCTTCGTAAAAACAACCCCAAAAAAACTTTTTATTCCGTATGTAACTTTAGCATCTAACCCAGTCCATTCCTTGAGTATTGTATCGGTAGCCTTATAAATTCTCTCACAAAATTCCTCTGGATTGTGAATTATTAGACAGGAGTCTGCCGAAAAATCACGAAAAAGGCATTCATTCGATTGGCTTGCCATGCATAATACTAAAAAATCTGTACTAATTTGATCTATAAAAGTTACTTCCTCTATCGGGATAATGGATTGCCCTGTCCTTGTGTTTGTAATTTTTACCGAGGATGGAGCGAGACTATATGTCCAAGTTTGCTCGTCATCGGAACGAGCCAATGCTGTCTCAATGTCTCGATAATGTGAAGCTGGACGTAAACGAAATTCGCCTAGGGATAGTGATCTTTCCAACCACTTTCGTTCAGAATAGCGAAAAAGCTTTTTAGGACGAATATTATCTGGATGGTAAATGAGATTCATAGTCTCGTCGCGAATAGATTACAACTTTGTGTAGGTATCGTAGTCATGGTGCAATGATGCAACAACAGAGCTTTTCTCAATAAGACGTAGTGCTTCACCAAATCGTTTTCGACAGGAAGAATCACCCTGAATACGTCGTGAAACGAGACCTGTTCCACGGGGTAAGTTGATCATTATCGAAATTTCTCGAGGCGAAAAAGAGCGAATCATTTTATCATAATGTGGAACAGCAGCCCACGAAGCACCCCACCCATTGCCGATTCTACATCCAGTAACGACTTCAACATACTCTTGCTGAATTGTCTCAGGTATGGCCTCTTGTTCAGATAGAAAAAGAAGCCTTTGGGCAAAAGGAGGCTCATTATAGAAATTATTCATTCCTTGATGAACATTCCACAGTAAATGTACTGCACTAGAGATAATTCCATGTCTTTCGGATTCAGTTAGTAATGATAATGCCCCTAGCTTTTCAAAAAACGTCTGCGACGCTATACGTCGAGATTCGTCTCCTTTGGCAACATATTCTGAATGACGATCAACAAGAACAGCCTTAACTGCGTTTGTAAGTATATCATAACATCTTAGACATATATCTAAGGCGTTTAAACGGCACGGTTCTGATGTGGCAGGATCACAATAAATACCATGAATGCTTCCAATCAAAAGTTGTCTTTGAGCGTCGTGAGTTTCTCGCAGTCTTTGAACCAAAAAGTCTAATTGAGGGCCAATAAAGCGTGCTCCCTTTACTGCGCCAATAAAGCTTCCAACATCAACTCCTTTCGGGAATGCTTGCTCTGCGAGCGCATAGCGAATACATCGATTAAGAAAAACTGTGAATTCACGATCATTAATTTTCCCAATAACTGGATGTGCTACAGAAAAATTATTACGTGTATCCCGGCATTGATCGAGAAAGAAAAAACCATCTTCACTTATTAAACCTAATTTGAGAGCGAGTCCAATTAGCTCGCTATCCTGCAGTTCGAGTAAATGTTTTTCCTCAAAGTCCTGTTGCAATGTACTAGCGATAACAGGGAGACCAAAGGACCTCATTCGCTCTCGCAAATGGAGAATCGTGGCATTCCAAGTATAATTAATTGCACCATCAAATAATCCCACGCTAACTGCAACACACATCCGTGCGATAAGCTCACCTCTAAGTTTCTTGGGGATAGTCGATAATTCCCTTGGTAGATCTTTCCACGCATATGCGATTTCTGTATCAGAGGCTAAAACATCTCGCGGAATCCCCAACGCACTTGTAAGTTGCTGCAATGCAGGCGTAATTTGCACAGGAATTTCTGGCAATTGAAGATCTGTTCTCAACAAATTTTTTTCATTAGGCATATGAATTAAATTAAGTTTCCCTATGAATTTATCTTATTTGTTGTTTGTCAATCATTTTACTCAACGAGCTATAAAAATTCTGGTTATTGAAAGATAGCCAAGGGTAGACTATACTACTATAACATAAAGCTACCCTACACGAAAAATTTGCCGATAAACGACCTAATTATCCCAACTTTTGTGCTCTTCAGATTTAACCTTGAGCGGCTTAAGCATTTCATACTTCAACAATTACCCCAGCAACACCAACAACCCCTTGGCATATTTCACAATCTGGCGGTCGGAGGGGTGGTCGCTGAGGTTGGCGAGGAGGTCGGCGATTTTTACTTTCTTGGCCAAGGGGTTGGCTTTGAGTCGCACGAGATATTGTTCGTAGTCACTGTTTTCCTGCTTGGTCAGCAAGGCCACGGCAGCAATGACCTGCTCCGGGATGTCGTGTGCGCGGAGTTGCTCAACAGTCAGGCTGGTGTCTTCCAGAGTGTCATGTAACCAGGCGGTTGCTTCTGCAAGCGCATCACCTTTAACGCGGACTGCGACGGCTTCCGGATGGACGATGTACGGGGTAACGCCATCGCGCCGGAATTGTCCGCGATGCGCGTGCCGGGCTATTTCCTCAGCCCGTTGCACAAGTTGACTGGAAGGTGCTGATTCCTGCATTATTTCGCCCCAAGTTTACCATTAAACCACGGATTCCCTGAATATTTTCAAGGGGAATAGATGGGTCATCTGTTTATCCTCTATTCCATCCGTTTATCTGTAGGTTTTCCTCCTCTTTCTTCAAGGACGGACAAAAACGCCCTGCTCCCTCCATTGCAAATGTCGGTTTTGCACACCATCGGAGCCCCCAACCACAAAGTGAATCATGGAATTGTACGCAGTGGAAAGCGCCATCCATAAAGTTTTCACCCGATCGTACGGCTCCGAAAGTACCGTTCCCAAAGTTTTCATGGTTTTGTATAGCTCCGAAGGCACCAACTACAAAGTAGATCATAGAATTGTACGCAGTGGAAAGGGCCATCCACAAAGTTTTCGAGGAATGTATGGCTCCGAAAGGAACATCCCAAATGGGAAACAACTGGTCCAAAGTGAGTAGAAAGGAGATGAAGCGAAAGGATGTAGGCTGGGTAGAGTCTCAGAGAGAAGGAGTAAGGAGATTTAAAATGAAAAAGTTAAAGTTTAAAGTAATCTTCAGTGGAGTTCGGTTATGTTGTTTTCTCCTTATCTGCTTTTATGCGCAGGACAAAAAGGTAAATCTTTTTGCTTAAAATGTAAACTGTTCGGGTTTGAGTAGGCCTCATATTCGCTGAGGATTTATTCCTTACAAACTTAGGTTCTATCTCTCTTTTATCCCATGAAAAAGGCTTTGTTTACGCTACTTTTAACTGCTGGCTTAAGCGGATTCGCTGACGCGGCAACTGTTACGCTGGCATCGGGCCAGTGGATCCAGCTTAATTTTGCTCCGGCAAGCACTACGACAACTGATGCCGATCTTGCTGCAGGGTTTAATTCATTTCAGACAAACAATAATACAACAAATGCTATTACGTCCAGTAATACGCTTATCAATTCGGCGGGTGATATTATAAGTGGTGTTACGATGGATGCGATTTCTGGTTGGAATGCACTTGGTGGTTCCGGTGCTTGGAACTATACTGGGCAAACCCTTGCTGGTAATGCCAATTGGACTTCTCAGGAAACGACGACCTTTGTATGGTCAAACACGAAAGTTGATGCGAAAGTGGCATTAGGCGGACTGGATTCCTCGCTTACATACAATG
>JAITVQ010000261.1 GCA_031285745.1 Puniceicoccales bacterium
GGAACTAACTCTGCCAGTTGCACGGACGTTTCCGCGTTCCGCGGAAAGACCAGTGCTAAAAGCTCTCATACCAATGCAAAGCGCGGAAGTTACTCTGCTAATTGCATTGGTGGTTCCGCGAACCGCGGAAACGACTCTGCACTTGGGAATAACTTTCCCTCAAACGACGAAAAGGGCAGATTATCAAATACAAAGAGCACTGGAGATATCCAAGGACAGCAAGCCAGTGTCTTGGCAGAGTGTTACCATGTAGACTCCAGCATGTTTTGAAGATACGCTATAGGATGCGACCAATCATGTTAATTGAAAACGCCATAACCGAAAATCAAGCGCCCTTCTGCGCACCAAGCCATACAGCACAAAGATATCCCAGCCATACGGCAATAAAACAGGAAATAAAAGTACCGCCGGCGTTGGCCCCGGCCCGCAGCCATTCGCCCTTATAGGCCAGGGTGAATGTTTGCAGGCTGAACGACGAATAAGTGGTAAAGCCGCCCAACACCCCGGCCATGAAAAAATTTCGTCCGGTGGTTCCGACAAAAAAACGCCCCTCGGTAGCGGTCAATGTGGCAAAAAAACCAATGATGAATGACCCCAGAATATTGACCGTGAATGTGCCCCACGGAAATGTTTCTCCATAGCTACGAGTCATAAACTCGGAGATGGCAAACCGAATCAGTCCGCCAAGTCCGCTGCCGAGAAACACCCAAAAATAGAGAGTCATGATGATACCTTTGCCTAACGTTAACTGCTCGCGTAGGAATCATCAGCGCTGATTGAAACCAGGCGGTTCGTCCGTCATGTCACGGGCAGGCAGAGTCCATTGCCTTTATGAACCACGGTATGAATACACCGTGATTTTTCAAGATGGAAGCATCGGTAGTATTTCGCTACGGCAGAAATTTACCTGCCTCGTCTCTTTTGAAAAAATCTTCTCGATACAATCCCTGCCACCATAACCCCCAATCCACCACACCAAAACAAAGTATTCGCCTCTGGGACAAGCACGGGAGTCGCCAGATTCATGGCAGAGGTATCGACATAGATATCATCAAAATATACAGGCGACGCATCACCCACCGCCACCCCGGAGACCCCGGTAAAGACGATGGAAAACTGATCAATGGGGCGATCGTAGAGGGCGCCCTTTTTAAAACTAAAAGTAGAAGCGCCTCCGGCGGCGAAAATGGTCTGCGCTCCGCCATCCAGTGCATAATACGCCTGCCATGTGTTGGCAACGCCGTCGGGATTTATGACAATCCAGATATTATACCAACTCTCCGTCAACAGGGAGGATGGAGTAGTTGCGCCGATCGCCCCCGTACTGGAACTGTAAACCTGCCATTTACTCGCTGCAACGCTGCTTGTGGAAATTTGCGCCTGCAAGGTGCGATCACCGTCCTGCGAATACCTCGCACCAAAGCCAAGACTGTAGCTGGTCGAGGCCGAATAATAGGCGCGAAAGAAAACCGTTCCCGTGGCTCCGGAGGCAATTGTCCCGGATTCGCCAAGATTCAGGTAAATCCCCTTGGCGCTGGTGGAACACGTTGTCTTGAGCACCTGATTATTCGGGTCATCCGGAGCCTGCGCAATCGTGGTAGAGGTCAATGCCGCAGCGTCACCACTCCAGTTTTGCGCACTGACAGAGCTTCCCAATGTACCGGCTGTTTCAAAATCGCCTACACACACGAATGCCGCCGGCAGCGAAGTGGAGGCAAGAAACAGGTTTAAAACCAATATTTTTGAAACATTGTTCATTTAAATTAAAAACTAGAACCGATGATCCATATCAACAAAAAACTATTACCAAAAAATGAATTCTGTCTTGTGGATTGCCTCTCTTTTGGGGTCACTAATTTTCTCCACGAATATTCAGGGCTGCTCGTGGGCGCACCATGACCCTGTTAAAACATCCCCTATGACATTTCACATTAACATTGGAAAATATTCTCTCTTAAATAAGGCACACCTATTTCTGTATTGACACCTGCTTTCACACTTAAAAATTAACCTATGAAATCCCTATGTGCAATTATCAATAACAAAGACCTCCCCAGCCCAAAATGGAATCCCGACTCAAACTGACAACGCTACTTTCGCTGCCGATTCTCGCGCTCAGCGCAGCAATTGCTGCGCCAATAGACATCCCCCTTGTGACTGTCGGCAATGCAGGCAACGCAGCTAACCCCACTACTGGGTACGGATCCGTAAGCTACGAATATCAGATAGGCATGTACGAGGTAACAAGCGGACAGTATGCATCTTTTCTTAATGCCATAGCCAAGAACGACCTCTATGCGTTGTACAATACTAGTATGGGAGGCGGTTATGGATGTGGAATAGTCCGCACTGGAGAGGCTGGCAATTATAGCTATACTTCCATCACTCCAAACAAGCCCGTAAACTGGGTAAACTTCTGGAGCGCTGCCAGATTTACGAATTGGCTGACAACGGGAGACACCGAGCACGGCGTGTACGAGCTCAATGGGATTGTCAATCCAGTCAACGGGAGCGTTGTCCGTAATGAAGTCGCATGGCTTGCCGGAGGTTTCGCCCTGGCAACCGAAGATGAATGGTACAAGGCGGCATACTACGATCCCACTTTGAATGGAGGAGGCTACTGGAAGTATCCCACTCAAAGCAACACAATCACGACGGATGATGCGAACTATGACAGCGCGCACCGCGACGGCAACACGAACCTTACAGATGTAGGATACTTTTCCGACAACCCCAGCTATTACGGAACATTCGACCAGGCGGGAAACCTAATGGAATGGAACGAAACAATTTTTTCAGACGGCAATAACCGCGGCTTAAGCGGAGGATCGTATGGCCATAGCAGCGACTACATTGAGTCCGAAGCCATAGTATCCGGCATTCCCAATGCCATTGGAGATTTTGTCGGGTTTCGCGTGGTAACCATCGTCCCGGTTCCCGAACCCTCGACCTATGCGGCAGTATTTGGCATCTTGGCTCTCGGCGTTGCAGTGTATCGAAGGCGGAAATGATATTTTGTGCCACACTCAAAAAGACTCCGAAAGCGGAGTCTTTTTTACGATAAAAACAGACTGAAACCCGCTTGAATACGGTGATAAACTGATACGAGCCAGAAAAGTCGAACCCTCGTTTCCCCACTCCCTCCATCTGCCGATTATACTTTGAAAGAAACTTGAAATAAACAACCCAACCCATGCTAGGCAGCGCGCCGTCTTTTAGTGCTATCGATTCTCCGCATGATTGCCTTTTCCATTTCGATGATCAGGAAGACGGCCACTCCGAGTATAAACGGATATTTCCAATCACCGATTGCCAAAGGCACCGTATCGAAAGCCGCGTTCATGAACGGCAGATACGTAATGGCCCCCTGCAGAACGAACAATAATGCACAGACGACAAGTACGGCTTTGTTGCCAAAGAAACTCTCCTTGAAAGCATTGCCCCGGATGGTCCTGCTGTTGAATAGATGAAACATCTGCGCGATCACGAGCGTTTGCAGCGTGATTGTCCGGACAAAATTCTCACCATATCCTTGCTCATACAGCCGTAAATTCAGCCACAAGGTCCATCCTCCGATGAGGACTGACACAAAGAAAATACGCCAGATAAAATAACCGTTGAGCAACGGGGTCCGGGGTGATCGAGGCGGTCGTGCCATGGCTCCCGGTTCAACCCGCTCGAACGCCAGGGCCAATGAGATGGTTACTGATGTGACCATGTTGACCCAGAGAATCTGAATCGGAGTCAGCGGCAGCATGGTCCCAAATAGAATACTGGCGATAATCAGAAAACTTTCCGCTCCATTGGTGGGCAGGACAAATAAAATTGTCTTCTTTAAATTGTCATAGACCCGTCGGCCCTCCTCGATTGCCGCGACAATCGTACTGAAGTTATCATCAGCTAGGACAATTTCAGCCGCGTCCTTGGTAACATCCGTGCCCTTGATACCCATGGCAATGCCGATGTCTGCTTTTCTCAACGCAGGAGCATCGTTCACACCGTCCCCGGTCATTGCACAGATGACACCCTGCGACTGCAAGGCATCTACCAATCTTAATTTATGCTCCGGGCTCGTCCGGGCAAATACATCATACTTGATCGCGGCAGCCCTCAGCTCGTCATCCGTCGTGACTTCCAGTTCCTTGCCTTGGATTGCATTCACACCATCCCCGATGCCCAATTCACTGGCGATGGTTCGCGCAGTATCCACATGATCTCCCGTGATCATTTTGACGGTAATGCCTGCCTCCTTGCACTTGCGAACAGCCTCAATGGATTCTTCTCGCGGCGGATCAATTATCCCCGCAAGGCCAAGAAGCACGATGCCCTCCCTGATATCATCGTGATCTATCGTCCTCTTCGCCTTATCAATCACCTTATACGCGGCGCCAATCACCCGTTGCCCCCGCGAGGCCAGCGAGGAAATCTTGTCATCCCAATACTGTCGCCCAAAAGGTTTCTCCCCATCAATTACCTTCTCGGACTCCACCATGTCCAATAATTTATCAGGAGCCCCCTTGATATAGATAATATTGCGCGACTCCTTTTCCACCAGTGTCGCCATGTACTTGTACTGTGAATCGAAGGGTATCGTGTAAATCCGCTCGACCGGGCTATGATCTATGTCCGCCTTCTGAAACAGTGTAACCAGGGAACCCTCGGTCGGATCTCCAACGATACTCCACAAGCCTTCTTGATCCTGGACCAAGGAGGCTTCGTTACACACCTTAAAACACTCGATAAGCTCCTTCAAAACGGACTCTTTCGCGAAATCAATTTTTTGCCCATTGGATAGTACATCTCCCTGGGGTCCATAGCCGGTACCTGTTACCTCAAACTCGCCATCCCTTGTTTCGAGCGTTTGCACTGTCATCTCATTCTTTGTCAGCGTCCCGGTCTTGTCTGAACAAATCACAGAGACCGATCCCAAGGTTTCGACGGATGGTAAGGTGCGGGTGATCGCATTTCGTCTGGCAATGTTTTGCACCCCGATGGCCAGGATGATGGACAAGATGGCCGGCAGACCCTCGGGTATGGCCGCAATCGCCAGTCCAATGACCGACATCAATAACTCCGAGGTACCATAGTCCCGGAAAAAATATCCAAACAGAAATATGACAAACGCACCTCCGATAATTACTATCGAGATGGTTTTCCCAAATTGGGCAGTCTGCTTCAACAAGGGCGTCGTCAGCTCTTCCACCTCGGACATCATCTGGTTGATTTTTCCGATCTCCGTATCCTTTCCCGTTGCCACAACAATGCCTCGTCCTGTTCCGGCGCTGACCGTCATGCCGGAAAACGCCATGTTGACCCGGTCTCCCAGCATGGTGTCAGCGGGCAAGGCATGAACCGCTTTCTCTATCGGTACAGATTCACCGGTAAGCGGGGATTCCTCTATCTTCAGATTACTGACATTGATTAACCTTAAATCCGCCGGAATCTTGTCCCCAGGATTAAGCAATACGATATCTCCGACCACCAGACCGGAAGTATCGATCTCCATCTGGTTTCCACCCCGGACGACCTGAGCGGTCAAAGACAGCATTTTCTTAATATCTTCCAGCGCCTTCTCCGCCCGGTTTTCCTGAAAAAATCCGATGGCTGCATTGATCACCACGACGAGCAATATCACGACGGTATCAACATAATGCGCCAAAAACAAAGTGATCAACGCCGCCGCCAAAAGAACATAGACCAATATGTCATTAAA
>JAITVQ010000016.1 GCA_031285745.1 Puniceicoccales bacterium
GTCTCTTTGGGCCTGACTGGGTCGATTCGGCCACGGACTCGCGGGAGCTCGTCCCTCCAGTTTGATTTGTTTGAGTGGGGATTGGCATGCAGTGAGACGTTGCTCTGTTCCTTTGCCCGAGCAAGGGAATGCTGTTTTGACAACAAGGGCAAAAACCGCTGAAGGCGGTTAACGTGAATAACCGCCGGTGAAATCGGCGGAACATCGACCGTAAAATTCTCAACCCTGAAAGGGTTGAACTACCCCCATCTACCTGCCTGAACGTCGTACTTTATGTCCTAATCATGAAATGAAGTAGTAGCCATACATGATAAAGCCGGACGAACAAAGTGAAAACGAAGAAGCTTCCTCTTCAAACGAGGAAGCTCCTGCGATAGTACAGTCAGTTGAAGACTGAATTTCGTTTTAGAACCGAATCCCGGCCTCGACCGCAAATATCGCCGCTGGATCTACCCGAAACTCTCCAATTTTTCGTTCGCTGCTGCGGAATTTATATTTGCTGTACAAGATGCCGCCCACGGAGGCGCGCACGTAACCCATTTCTCCAAACTCTTGCGTGGCACTGAGGACCAACGGAACTTCCTGTACCTCCAAGGCACGGTCACGACGCCAGCCTCCCATGTCTTGGTCAGTCATCCGGTAGGAAGACACCTGGTAGGTACAACCCAGATCGAAGCGCAGGGACCCATCGGTCCATACATCGTAGGAAATAACAATACCATTGGTAATGTTGAGTGACCAGCGCGGGTCAATTTTCCATTCCAAGCCAAGATAAGGCATCCAGGATGGAGTATCTTCCAAACGCGAGGCTACCTGCACCCCGGCATAAAGGTTAAGGTCGTGCGAGACCGCATAGGAAACGCCAACCCCAATGCGTCCCGACGCGCCATCGCCGAGGTTGGCATCACGTTCCGACGCCAGGCTGCCGGAGGCATCAACAAAGAGTCCCCACTTGTCATCCAGGGAATATCCGTAGCGGGCATACAGTCGGAGTCGCTCGGTGTCGCTGAAGGGAGCAACCGGACCACTGAAATGATAATCAACATAATTATAATCCAATGAGCCGTAGAGCATATGGTCGCCGTAATCAACTCGTCCACCGAGCTCAACACTGTAGGTCAAGGAACGCATATGCTCATTGGCGACATTCAAGTCGGACGGGGTACGGTAAGCCATCCCGACCTTGATCGGGGTAATCATGCGAATGCCCTGAAACATGGGCAATACATAACTTAACGCCTCGGAAGAGGGATTGCTCGGGGCTTCATCCCCGATAGCCACCGGGGCAGTCGCAGTGGAGGTTTCTGTTGGAGCCGGAGCATTCGGGGCGCCAGTCTGGGCAACAGCGTTGGTAATAAATGGAGCCAAGGCCAAGCAGGCAATCAGGCGGAGGGGAAAATGGTTTTTCATAAGCGGTTGTTTGTAGAACGTTGGGGACTATTGAAGAAAATGCGCCTTTGCCGAGGATGTTTTTAGTTTAAAACAGAAAGCACTTTCTGAATTTGGCCCACGGTTAATTTCATTCCCACGATGCCTCCCCTGTATTTCCCGCTTGCGCATCCACCAGTGTCAATCCATACGCATCGCCCTTCACGGGCGGAACAGCCCGTGCGTTTGGCCGCTTTTTTCACGATGAGAGGGAAAGTTTAGGCATCCCGGTATCTCATCCTGAAAATAAAAATATGCAAAATGCAAACTTGGCGGAGGTCACCTTCGCCGATCTCGGACTTGACCAACGGCTTCTAGCGGCGCTAAACGCCAAGGGCTACACCCGCCCGTCGCCCATCCAGGAACAATGTATTCCCCACCTTCTCGCGGGGAAGGATCTACTCGGCTGCGCCCAGACGGGAACGGGTAAGACCGCTGCCTTCGCACTGCCGATTCTCCAGATGCTATTGCATCACCCGCGCCGCATGCCGCGCCATTGCGTGCGCGCCCTGATTCTCACCCCCACCCGTGAATTGGCTGCCCAGATTTACAAGAGCTTCATGGATTACGGGGCCAACTTGCGTTTCTCCTGCGCCGTGATTTACGGAGGCGTGGGCTTTCAGCCGCAAATCCGCGCCCTGCAACGCGGGGTGGATGTGCTGGTCGCCACGCCCGGACGCCTGATTGACTTGGGCGAACAAGGCCATGTCGATTTAAGCCAACTGGCGGTATTCGTACTCGATGAAGCGGACCGGATGCTGGACATGGGATTCCAGCCCGCCATCCAACGCATCGTCAGCGAACTCCCCGAGGTAAAGCAGTCGCTGCTTTTCTCGGCAACCATGCCCGGCACCGTAAAAAAGATGGTGGATGACCTGCTGAAAGATCCGGTGAATGTTGCTGTCGCGCCCGTTTCCAGCACCGCCGACAACATCACGCAACAGCTTTGTCAGGTGGACGGCGCGAATAAGAAGCAACTCTTGCTGCACATCCTGAAGGAAAAACATCCCGAAGGTTTGGTAATGGTGTTCATGCGAATGAAGCATGCCGCCAATAAGATTGCCGAGTTTCTTTCCAAAAACGGAATCCCTGCCGACGCCATTCACGGCAACAAATCACAGAACGCCCGCGAGCGAGCCTTGGCTGCATTCAAGGAAGGCAGAGTCCGAGTATTGGTTGCCACCGATGTCGCCTCACGCGGCCTGGATATCAAGGGAGTGGAACTGGTGATTAATTACGACATGCCGGATGAGGCCGAGGCGTATGTGCACCGCATCGGACGTACGGCCCGAGCCGGAGCCAGCGGAAAGGCCATCGCGTTTGCCGAGCGCGACGACCGCAGCATGGTCCGGGCCATCGAGCGATTGATTAAGCAGCCAATTCCTGAATTGGAGAATCATCCATTCGTTCCCAATAAAAGCGCCCCGCCACCCAGCGATTCACCGCACCCATTCGACCGCCCTCGCGAAAAAGGCCGGTCCAAGGTTGGATTCCAGTACCGCAAGCGCCGGGGCAGGTAGGCGGAGAGAACCGCGTTCAAATTTTAACGGTTCACTAACCGTGGTGGCACCTGCACGGTTTTCCTCTGTCTAACGCAAGGTATGTCCTTACGTCGTAGCTTTTTTCCTGCCTTGCGAACACTCGGCAGCGTATTGGTTCTAGTCGTGACGCCGCTCCTGTCCGCCCAGTCCAACGATTCGAGTGCCATTGAGAATAAAATCAACTGGTCCACTTTTCTTGGAAGTAAGGACATGACCTGGACCAAGGCTCCGACGAACTGGGACAATGCTCCTTTCTTGGGCAACGGGGTTATTGGCATGCAGCTCATGCGAGATGCCAAGGACAAGAATGCCCTGCGTGTCGAGGTAGCCCGCATGGATGCACAGGAACATCTGCCCTTCGGCGAAGGCGCAGAATCCATCGGCTGGTCTTATGCCCGCTATCGGATGCCCATCGGATTCTTTTCTTTGAAAACCGTTGGAGAAATCAAGGACTGGAATCTACGGCTCAGTCTATGGGATGCGGAAGTCCAGGGAACAGTTACCACCAGCAAGGGAAAAATCGCGCTGCGCGCCTATGCCCACGCCACCCAGCCACTACTCGTGGTGGAGATTACACCCGACAGTCCCGAGGCAGAAGCACAATGGAGCTGGAATGCCTATGCCTCCGAGAGTCCGCGGGCGCGTAGCTGGGCCAAGGACACAGGCAAGAAGGAAGCTCCCGCCGCCACTCCCGGCCCACTGGGCAGCGAAGTAAAGGTTGATGGCCAAATCACCGCCTGGCTACAGCCACTCCGTCCCAGAGGACAGGTCGCCACCGCCTGGCAGGAAGTCAACGGCACTGAGGGTGCTCGTATTTTCTACATCAGCATCGCCCACACCTACCCGGAAAATTCTGCAGTGGACACCGCAGCGGCAACGGTTCGTCACGCGGCAGCAACATCTCCTGCAGCACTTACCGATACACATCGGACTTGGTGGCATGATTTCTACCCCAACGCCTTTCTCTCCATTCCCGACAGCTATTGGGAGACTTTTTATTGGATTCAAATGTACAAAATTGGTTCCGGCATGCGTTCCGATGGCACCGTGCTTGACCTGCAGGGGCCTTGGACCGGGTTGCCGGTGAATGCCTGGCCGGGCGTCTGGTGGAATCTCAATGTCCAACTCACTTACTGGCCCTGCTACACGGGCAACCGGCTGGAGGCAGCCAAGTCGCTTTCCAACACCCTGCTCAAATACCGGCAAAACCTGATCGACAACGTCCCCGAAAAATATCGTGCCGACTCCGCCGCGCTACCGCGGGCCTCCGGTCACGACATCCGGCAGAATACCGGTTGGCCGGGGAACGGGAAAGGAGCCAGCGCCGAGGTCGGCTCGCTGCCTTGGGCCTGCCATAATCTCTTCCTGCAATATCGCATGACGATGGATGACGATTTTCTGCGCGACGAGGTATTCCCCATCCTGCGCCGGGCGACCAACTATTACATTCACTTTCTCGAAAAGGGTGAAGACGGCAAACTGCACCTTCCTCCCACGCTTTCTCCCGAATACGGCATCGCCCCCGATTGTAATTATGACTTGGCCTTGCTCCGGTGGGGATGCCAAACATTGCTTTGGTGCGCGGCCCGCCTGAAAATCAACGATCCCCTGACTCCCCAATGGAAGGATATTTTGGCCAATCTCGTTGATTACCCTGTCGACAAAAACGGGTACATGATCGGGCGCGGGGTTCCTTTCAAAAATTCCCATCGCCATTATTCACACCTCTTCATGGTATATCCATTGCATCTCGTCGATACCTCGAAACCGGAAGAGGTGGCACTGGCAGACAAATCCATCCGGCACTGGCACAGCCTGAAAGGCGGATTGCAGGGATACTCCTTCTCGGGAGGCGCAAGCCTTTACGCAACCTTGGGCTGGGGCAACGAAGCCCTTGAAATGCTGGATGGCCTGAAACGCTACATCCGCCCCAACACCCTGTACCGGGAAACCTGGCCGGTTATGGAAACCCCTCTCTCGGGGGCGGCATCCATTCACGACATGCTGCTGCAAAGCCACAACGAGGTTGTGCACGTTTTTCCCGCGATTCCGGACAAGTGGCAGAATACCGTCTTCCACGACCTGCGGGCCTAGGGAGCATTTCTGGTCAGTGCGGAAAGGAAGAATGGGAAAACCAAATGGGTACGGATTAAAAGTCTGGCCGGGGAACCGCTCCGACTGCGTGTGTCCATGGATAACACCATCAAGATGAAGGGCAGCGGAGCCAGCGCGCTGAAACAGGACAAAAACGGGGACTGGGTAGGCACTCCGGCCAAAGGAAGCGAAGTTATCATTACGCTTCCCGGAGTATCACCTGCCATTACACCTGTTTCAGCAGTACCGTTGGAAAAACCGTTTGGGGTAAATTAATGCCATGATTCAACAAACAATCAGGCCATGCTTTCAATGCATGGCCTGAGTTTATTGGCATATTTTGAATTATACCGGATGTTAATGCGTATCACGTTCGGGTGTTATATTCTATTTTTCCGATCAAATCAAACACTTGGCCCCATGCAAAGGTA
>JAITVQ010000049.1 GCA_031285745.1 Puniceicoccales bacterium
CTTCATTATGTAGAGAGGCGAGCTTCTTTTGTGGAAGGCAGCCGGACTCTTCGATCAACTCGAGCCAGAACTGGGTTTCATCCGATTCCTCCATGGCGACTTGCAGTTTGGAAATAAACTCAGCTTTGCTACGTCCTCGAAATGAGCTGCGGAAATTGGCAGCAACACTTGTGGCACTTCGCGCGATCTGATTTCCCAGTGTCCGCCCAGTTGTTGTTTTGGGCAAAGCCTCCACCATTTTCAGAATGCGTAACGCAAACGTCTTGGTGCGTAGCGCTACTTCTGGAGACATTGCAGGCATCGGAAATTTTTTAGTTTTTATCTTTTATTTTTAATTTCCTAAATCTTTGCCGCTGCTGCTTGGTCGAGGACAAACAGGCAGTCCTTGTGCTGCTGGAGCCAGCTCGCAGGGCAGGAGTCGCTGGGTGTGTCCTTGAGTGTGCGGCGGATGATGTCAGCCTTGGCTTCGCCCCAGGCGAGAAGCACGACGCGATGGGCGTCGAGGATAGTGCCGACTCCCATTGTGATGGCGTAGTGCGGGACCTTGGAGATGTCGCCAAAGAAGACGGAGTTATCCTTGCGAGTGAGTTCGTCGAGGTGAACCTTGCGAGTGCGGGTGGCAGGACCGGCGGGCGGTTCGTTGAAACCGATATGGCCGGTGCGGCCAATGCCGAGAATCTGGATGTCGATGCCACCGGCGGCCTTGATGGCGGCCTCATAAGCGACGCATTCAGCGTCAACCTTGTCTTCGGCGACGGTGCCGTTGGGGACATGCGTGTCGGCCTTGTTGATGTCAACGTGGTCGAACAACTGCTGGTTCATGAAATAGCGGTAGCTCTGGTCATGGGTGCCCGGCAGGCCGTAGTATTCGTCAAGGTTGAAGGAGACGACGTTCTTGAAGCTGAGGCCCTTTTCCTTGTGACGGCGGATGAGCTCTTGGTAGAGGGCGACCGGGGTCGATCCGGTGGCGAGGCCGAGGATGGCTTTCTTCCCGGCGGCAGCGCGGTCGCGGATGAGTGTTTCGATCTGGTCGGCGACGAGGCTGACAGCTTCTTGCTTGGTGGGGAATACCTTGGTGGTAACGTTACTCATGATGCTAAAAGTCTTTGGTGTTAGGAGAAATTAACGATTTTTGAAGTAGGGGTGCAAGGCGACATATAGAAGCATGGTGATATATATAAAGTGGACCAATCTGTTGATGATACTGATGCCCCCAACGATCATTGCTATGGATTCGGGAGTATGTTCTTGCACGATTCGAACTGCAAGGGAACTGGAGACGGATAGAAGCTGACTTACTACTCCCAAGGCGCATGCCACAACAACTAATCCTGCTGGATGGCTTTGGGTTTTCTTCCACTGCCACGCCAAGATGATGCCAGCGATGAAGACAACCAGAAACGGAGCTTGCGACAGCAATGCAAAAAAGCTCCAGAGGTCGTGTAAAACGCTGGTTGAACTCATAGGGTAGTCGTGACTGTAGAAAGTTTACCAGATACAGATTTGCAAAAGTTTTGCATTTTCGGTTAAAAATTTTGCATATTTGACAAGAAATGCTGAAAAATGGATGTTCTATCGTGAACTGGTCGTACGTCCTTCTTGTTTGAATCAACATGTTTACTCAACTTGCCAAAACGGCTGCCGAGTTGGCGATACCTGCGGATTATTTCTCGGGGGTACGGGCTGAAGCATTATGTTTACCGGAGAATGTGCTGCTTTTCTACCGCGATAGTTTTTCCAATTTGCAGCAACAATCCCTTGAGAATCGTTCCCACCATCGCTTTGTATTGTTTATGGTGCTGGAGACGGCCTGTTCTGTGAGTATTGATGGTGTGGAATATCGTTTGGAGCCAGGGCAAGCCCTGTTGATTTTTCCATATCAGTTTCATATTTTCCTCAATCCGGATAATGGACGAATGGGGTGGTTGATCCTGACTTTTGAAACAAACTCTCCGGCAACACTTGATGTGCTGAAGAATCGAATCGTGGCCTTGGATTCTGATGCTTACGAACGGATCGGGAAATTATTGGAGACGTATCCCAAATCGAATCGAAAGGCTATTTCAGGCAATCCTACGATTCTAAGGGCGGCTCTTTTACTGGATTTATTGCGCCGACGGGTTTCGCCAGTCGAGGTGGTTGGCAATCCTGCTGAACCCAGAGTTCCCTTGGAGTCCGGGAAAGTGCAGGCAAAGGAGGGAGATGCTGCAGGGGCGGTGTTGCTCTCTCGCATCAACCATTGGCTTCATGCCCGGACGGGTGGGATTCCTCTTATCAGTGATCTGGCTCAGAGCATCGGCCTATCGGAAAGTTTGCTGAGGCATCGGTTCAGGGCAAACTTTGGCATCAGCCTGGGTGCCTATTTGCATGATTTTCAACTGACCCGGGCTGCACGATTATTGACACAGACAAGCCAGACTATGACAGAGATTGCGGTGGAATGCGGATATGGCTCCCTGGCAAGTTTCAGCCGGGCTTTTCGGACTAATACCGGATCTTCACCTCGCGCGTATCGGCAGCGACACCGATTTGCCAGCGTTTCTTGATAATAACCATCTAAGGCCATTTTGATTAAAAATTTCATAAGTTGAGTGTGTATTGAAAAATGAAATCCGAAGATTTTATTTTCCCCACCACACACTTGTAGTTGGATGAGAATTTAAATCTGCTGAGACATTCCTATCTGGGCGATCCGGCAGAAATCACTGCTGCTTAGCGACGGTAGCTGCACAAAGAATGCGCAAGAAATCTGAGTGATCTAGGCCGGATCAGGACAGGTCGCTAATTTTTTGTGTATCTATCCTAACGAAATACCGGGTTTGCCGTGAGGGTCGGCGAGGGATTGGGGAGATCCAATATATCTGTGTGTGTAAGATAAGAATAGAGCGGGCTGGCATGACTAATGATTCTCATTAGATTTCCTGCTGGGTTGTTGTCGGTGAACAGGCCACTACTTATTTGAGACATAGGGTCAATTGACATTCAGGCAAGGTGACTAGTTTAAATTAACCTACCTAACCAACAATTCTGTATGAAAAAGCGTATATCTTTTCGTCGTCTTGCGTCCCTGGTTTTTCTGTTAAGTGCCTTTGATTGCTCATCCTATCTCTCAGCAGGAGTGTATCAGGAAGATCTATCTGTAGGGATATCCGAGTCTGTTAACGGGAGCGATAATGTGTATATATCCTACGAGGGAGGCATCCTTGCTCCAACCAGCGGTGATGCCCTCTCTGTATCGGGTGATGGTGGGAGCTCGGGAAGCATATTCATTGGTTATGGCCAGGATTCTTCTATATTTCCACTTGTAGGAACGATACAGAGTTCGAGCAAGGGGATCAATGTCAACAGTTCGGGATCAGGGGATATTTTTGTCCAGAATAATTCAACTATTGTAACCTCAAGTAATGCTGTATCCCTGCTGGGGAATAACGATATTTTGCTTAACAACAGTGGTAATTTAACATCAAGCACAGCCACTGCCGTATATTCCGACGTATTTGGAAATGGCAATATTTCCATCATTAACAATGCAGACGTTACCTCGGCCTCTGGCGATGGGATGAGCCTGATTACAGCGGGCGGCAATATTTCTGTCACCAATAGTCAGAATATCACGGGGACAAATGAAGGTATCTATGCTTCATCCACTCATGGAAATATTATCATAAACAACAGCGGAACCATCCGTGCCGGGGGAGGCTATGCCCTCTTTCTCTCTACGGGGGTGGATGGTTCCGTTGATGTGACAAATACCGGCCATATTGAAGGTGCTTCAAGTTCCTCGGGCATATATGTGGCATCCAGTGTCGTTGGAGGAAGAATTGTGAATACGGGGTCGATTAATGTGAATGAGGCGGTGAATATTGAGGGATCAAACGTGAGATTGGAATTGGGCCAGGGGAGTACAATTACCGGACGAATTTTTATAGCAGGAAGCCATGGCAATGTGATTTCCACGGGAGCGATCAGCCATTCCATTGATGGGGCGGTTTTCATGAGTAACTCTGGCTTGGAGATTGTTTTGAAAAGCCAGCAGGAATACGGGTCGATTCACACAACACAATATACCGACATCAATGGGGCTACCCTTGTTCTGGATACGACCAATGCACTGGTTGCGGTTGGGGATTTCTTCACCATAATGCAAAGCGACAGCGCGATTTCAGGGGTTTTTAGCGGACTTACGGACGGTAGTATAATTACCACTGGCGACAATGATGAGTATGAATTCAAGATACATTATAGCTCCAACCAGGTTTCTCTGGAAGCATTGACGGCGATTCCGGAACCCTCGACCTATGCCTTGGGCTCTGCGGGAATGCTTGGCTTGCTAGGTTTAATCCGGCGTAGATCGAGAAAGTAGAAGCCAGAAACGCAATTTAGATGTGATTGGCCCAAACAGGTTTATGGCCAATCGAGACAATTATAGCAAATCTCATAAAAAGTTAGGCATTTAGAGATAAAGAGGTAGAAAGGAGAGAAATGGGATACAGCAAAGATCTGAGAAAGCGGGTGATGGAGTTCGTGAGCGAAGGCGGCA
>JAITVQ010000106.1 GCA_031285745.1 Puniceicoccales bacterium
GGGGTGACTTAAGCCGGAACTTTTCCCAAGGCTCGGTCGCCAACATGGCACAACGGCCCTATGCATCCGACGATATGCACGGGACTTCAGTTGCAGGGGTGGCTGCGGCAGTAGGGGGAAATGGGATTGGCGTCACAGGGGCCGCCCCAAGCGCGCAGATTGCCGGCATGCGTATCAGTTTCGGGTCATCATCAGAAGATCCAGCTGTAACAAGTACGGATTTGATTAATGCGTTTTTATGGAAATCCGGCATAACTCAAGATGGTCAGTACACGGGTGAAGCCGCGATTCATATTAAAAATAATAGCTGGGGAGCAACGGCTCCATTCATGGCCGAAAGCCAGAATGTACTCGATTCGATCGCGACAGCCGCCAGAAATAATGTCATTTTTGTGTTTTCCGCCGGCAATGCGCGCGGGACATTCACAGAACAAGCTGCGAGCCAGTCGAGGAACGCCCTCCCTGAAACAATCAATGTTGCCGCGTTCGGAGCCGATGGGAAATATTCTTACTATAGCAGCTTTGGAAGTTCGGTTTTTGTAACGGCAGCATCAAATGGGGCGCTTGTCTCGACAGGTAACGGCCTAGCTGATGTGGGAATTGTGACCACCGACAGGACTGGCACAGATGGCTATGCTGTTGGGGACTATACAGCCAGTTTTGGAGGAACGTCTTCCTCCGCCCCGCTCATATCGGGAATTGTCGCCTTGGGTAAAGAAGCCAATTCAGCGTTGGACAGTAGATGGGCCAAACATTCTTTTGCAACCACTTCCATTGTTGTAGATCCTACCGACAAAAGTTTAAGCACAGGTGTCGTCAATTGGGACAGTACAAGTTACGTCGGACGCGGATGGCAAACCAATGGTGCCGGGCTACAATTCAACCCCAACTACGGCTTTGGGCTGGCGGATGCCGGCGCATTTGTAAAGCGCGTTGTTGATATTGCATATGTTACTCAGCAAACTGTTTATACGAAAACGGTCACGGAGCTAAATGAAAAATTTTACCCCAAGCAGGTAAGTTATGATGATAGTTCATCTTCAAGCGGCTCTTCGACAAGCACCCTTGATCCCAACGGGCATGTGGTTAATTATAAATTTACCTTGGGAAGTAACGACATAACCCAAGCTCTGGAAAACATCGTTCTCTCTGTTAATATTTCCAGCGGAAAAGCATGGAAAGATCTTTTGATTCAAATAACATCTCCCGATGGAACGGTTAGCGATGTGTATATGCCAATGATGGCAGCTCCCACGGAAGAGCAATTGGCTACGATCGAAGCTTTTGGAATTTCGGATGGATTGAAATGGGACTTTGTCAGCAATAATTTCTGGGGAGAGTCAGGTATTGGGGAGTGGACCGTGACATTCAGGAACTTTGGAAATACTGTCATGACATTGAACGATTTTTCCCTTGTATTCAATCAAGGAGAGTCTGTTCTGGAACAGGCAGGAGTACAACAAATAACCAAAAATATCAGCGCGCATGCCCTGGCCATTGATAACTCCACTACGCAATTTGTTATTCCAGCAGGCCTAACTTTCACCGTTGATGATTCCACCATTCTCAATGGAGGCACAATTGAAGTAGGCGGACGAATTGCCCAAACCTCATTCAAGGGAAATCAGCTTACTGTAAAGGGAGGTACCTTGAATCTGCTGACCGGAGGTGTCATCGACGCCAAGCGCGGCGCAATTCTGTCGGGTGGTACCCTGAATTTGGGAGGAAATTTAAATACCCCCTCGGGAACCACTATTCTTGAAACCACTACTGTCGATGACACGACTTCTACCGCAAATAAAACATATAATTATGGTTTGATCATGACGGGTGGGACGCTCAATGCAGGGGATAACGGATCTGTTGGGACCGGTATTTTGCAGGCTGGTGGTGCAGTCAATATCGCCGCAGGGAAAAAATTATCCACTCCCAAGCTGGATGTCCAAGGCGTGTTTGATGCAAGCAATAATTTGACTGCCACTAGTACCCTGGCCATTGCCGGGACTTTCTCAGGGAATTTGACTGCGAATGATGGCGCTGTGGTTACTGCGTCCGGCAATGCAGTAATTGGTGGAAATCTAACCCTGACCGGGGCCGCAACAGCGACAGGGAGCATGGCTCAACTGAATATTGCCTCCGGATCAAATGTCACTGTTTCAGGCACAGTTCATGTTGCAAACGGGGTGATGAACGTAAATGCGTCATCCTTTAAATCAGGTGCCATTGTCGTGTCGGGCGGAACACTGGCTATTACTCCTGCCATGACAATTGAAGCCCCCGTGACCCAATTCGGTGGCAGAATCACCTTGGGAGACAGCACTTCATTTACCCAAACCCTTACACTGAATGGCGGCGAGTTCCAGACTCCCACTGCAAATGATAAAACCATTGCTGCACCGCAACTGGCGATTGCCAATTCGGGGAAATTCAGTCCTGGCGGCTCAGCTCCAGTGACCCTGAATGTCGACGGAAATCTTTCCATGCAGGGAGGATCATTGCTGATCGACTACAATTCCTCGGCAAACGACAAGCTTGTTGTGTCGGGAAGGACAAACATAAGCTATGGAACTATTGAATTAGCCGCAAGCGCAGCACCCCAAGTCTCCGATATCGGAGTAAAGCGAGTTACCATCCTTGAATCGGCAGGCGGATTGTCAGGCCGTGTTTATGCAGTTACGGGAACCAACGCCTACACGGAAAGAACGTCGCTGGACGGGACAGCCACCTATGAAATTCCCATCGGATACAAGTTCCACCAATCAGGAGAAACCACGGGAGAGCTTGTTGTTGGCTATGACTATGCCAGCGCAAAATTCATCAATCAATTAACCGAAAACGAACGACAAATCGGCTATGCACTCAATGATGTAGAGGCAGCATCAGGAGGGAACATTGATGATAATGCCCTGTTGCTTGCCATCAACCAGCTGACGAGCCTTGAATCGTTGAAGGATGCCTATGGTAAATTGATGCCGGTGAATCTAATGTCGCTCTCCCGCTCGGCCATCAAGCAAGCAACCGCGCTAACCACTACATTTGATCGTCGCTCACGCGATATGCGCCGCGGGTCCATTCAGCCAGGATCTATTTGGACAAATTACCTTTTTGAGGAAAATTATGGTTTCAATTTCACCTCGCAGCCACTTGTCGCATCGACAGGATTCGTCCCTTACACTGGCCAAAGTGAACTATATCCAATCACCCTGTGGATGAATGGAGGAGCCTCATTCTGGAAAGGTGATAAATCGGGAAGCACCCCAAACACCAAATCGACCCAATACACAGGAACCATCGGGTTGGACTACCGTTGGGAATCCGGAATGGGACGTGATGCAATTACCTACGACATTGGGTTAATCCTGGGGTACAATAATACGACAGACAAGATTGGGAACTCGGGATCGCGCAATGAACTGGATGGCATTGCAATGGGCGCTTACTTTTCGACAGCCTACAATGGGTTCTATTTGAACGCACTCGGGGCCTATTCCATCAATAGTTACGATTTCAAACGCGAAATCAGCGTAGCAGGGCTTGAGTCTGTAGCCCGATCTAAGCCCGATGGCGCACAGTATGTGGGCTTTCTCGGTGGTGGCTACGAGTGGGAGTTCAAGGATTGGGCACATGGCCCTACAATCACACTTCAGTATTCGCAGACCAAGGTTGATGGATACACGGAATCCGGAGCCGGCGACCAGGATCTGAGCGTAGGCGACCAAGATTACGACTCGTTGCTGACTAGCATTGGCTACCGGATTTCCACGCGGGTCAAAACGAACTTTGCCACACTGCTCCCAGAAGTCAGGTTCGCCTGGAATCACGAATTCTTGGACGACGGAAAGGATATCACCAGCACCATGGCCAGTGGCCTTCCCTTCACCGTAAAGACTGGCGACGGTGGACGTAATTATGCCACCATCGGGGTCGGTCTCACCATGCTTCTTACTGAGACGGTCAGCCTGAGCGTCGATTATGATGCAACACTCTTCCAGAAAGACATGGATCCACAGCACACGGTTAATGCCATGCTGCGGGTTTCATTCTAATTCGAAGTTAAAAACCTTCTTGTTGCAAAGCGCGTTGGAATCCGACGCGCTTTGCTTTTAAGAAGGTTAACATACTTTCCATCATGGACAAAATTCGCATCAAAGGAATAAAGATATACGGGCATCACGGAGCGCTCCCCGAGGAGAAACGCCTCGGGCAACCATTCAAGGTTTCGCTTGAATTGGAACTGGATACACTTCCTGCAGCAAAAACCGATGATTTGACCAAGACGGTCAATTATGCCGAGGTCATCAGAGTGGTAGAGGAAGAATTGAAGGGACCGCCTGCCCATTTGATAGAAACCATTGCGCAACGAATTGCCGAAAAAATTCTCGCCAATTTCTCAATCATCGAAGGAGTCACGGTAGAGCTTCTAAAACCTTTTGCTCCGGTCGCGGCCGATTTTGAGGGTATCAGCGTTGTCATCCATAGGCAGCGGTAATCATCCAAACATTTCCACCCAAAGCGGGGAAAATCACATTACGCAAATGTCAGGTCAGGCCATTATAGCATTGGGAAGCAATCTTGGGGATCGTCTCAGGCATTTTTCCAATGCCTTGATGGCACTAAACTCTGCGGAAACCCAGGTTATTTCCACCTCATCCATCTATGAGACAGAGCCTGTCGGCGTTGTCGGCCAGTCGCTTTTTCTCAATGCTGCCTGTGCTGTAAACACAATCCTCACACCCGAAGAACTTCTCGAAAGGCTGCTTTCCATTGAACTCGCAAACGGGCGGGTGCGCACCACCCCCAATGGTCCTCGTACGCTCGACCTTGATCTTTTATTTTTCGAAAATGAAATCAGGACAACAACTCAACTAATCCTCCCTCATCCGCGTTATCTGGAACGCGATTTTGTCTGCATTCCGTTAAGCGAATTGCTTTCAATAGTGCCATTAATAGAAAATCCGCAATGGGATGAATTAAGAAAGACGCTCGGGCATCGGGATACTTCCAAGGGAAATCCGATATTCGCTTGTCGATTCCATGCAAAGTTTGCCTGAATTCAGCATAGATTCCTTTTCCAACAGAACTTCCAGGCACATTCACATTGGGCATATTCCTCTTCTTTGGATTCTCTGTCCATTGGTTCTAACATTTGGAGGTTGTTTTACTTTCGACCTCCATTTCCCACGCTTGGGAGTGGCCCTTTTGCTAAGTTGTGGATTGGCATCGTTGGCCATTGCACATTTCAAGCCGACATGGGGCCTTGGTTGGAGCGCCTGCCATTTGGCCAGTGTCACTGGGCTGGCTTTGCTTTTATTCTCCATTTGCATTTCTCCATTGCCGGATTGGGCGGGGTTACCGCCCCGTGAAGCAGAACTGGAACTTCGCTGGGAGCAAGTTTTCGCCAGCCGGCCAGAGTCAAAAACAATCTCCGGCATTGCCCAGGTCACTTCTGCGCCTACCCATTTAAAAGCCCTCGTTGGCAACGATCTCTATTGCCAGATAAGGCGCCCGTTCCCGCCGACCATGCCCATTCACGGCTCGGTTTTTCAAGCCATAGGTTATCTGGACACTGCAGAGCGAAGTTTCTCCGCAAGCGACAGTCATGGCTTTTTGCGCTATCTCAAGCATCGCAGGGCCGTAATGACAATAACCCGGGGACGTTTTATTGAGATGCACAAAGAACCCGGCATGATTCAGCAATGGTGTTTGGAAAAAAGCGCCTTTCTAGAATCCGTTCTGCGCAGGGGATCGGGAAGCAACCCCGATTCGGCCAACCTTCTCGTAGCCATGCTGCTCGGACAAAAGTCCGCCATGCCCGAAGAGGCACGGATCGTTTTCTCGCGAACGGGAACGATGCATTTATTTGCAATCAGCGGATTGCATATCGGAGTCATTGCCGCCGGACTTTTCTGGATAGGCAAACGTATCCGATGTTCTGATACTTTCTGGCGATTGTTTATCTTGGCGACATTGCTGGTTTTTGTGATGGTCACCGGAGCTGCACCCTCTGCGCTGCGCGCATGGTTGATGGTAGCCTGTATTTTCATCGCCCGCATGTTTGACCGCAATAGTACTCCTGTCGCCGGATTGGTGCTGGCCGCTACATTGGTTCTGCTCTGGAATCCGCGTACATTGCTCGATATAGGATTTCAACTCTCTTACTGTGTGGTTGCCGCAATCCTGCTTTATGGACTTCCCCTTGGCGTATGGCTAAATTCCCGGTGGACTCCGTGGTTATTCCTCCCACAAAAAAGCCTTGGCCGCCTACGACGCATTTTGCTTCGGCTGAAATACTGGTTTTGTACTGGCTTGGGTATCGGGATCGCTTCCTCGCTCGCCAGTGCGCCCCTGATCGTCGGCCATTTCGGCCTGTTTTCCGCAGGGGCTGTCGCCGTCAATCTTGTAGCAGTCCCATTGGCAACTCCGATTATCTTTGCGGGATTCTTAAGCCTTATTTTTGGAACCATTGGCTGTGGGTTCTTATCCACACCATTGAACTGGTTTTCGGGGAAAATACTTAACCTATTGTCTTGGATGGCCAACTCCGCCTCCAGCATCCCCGGCATGGCTTGGGTAATGGAATATAAGGCGGAATGGATAGCTCCTTTTGTCATGTTTACCTTCCTGGGTTGCTTACTAGTAATACCTATGCGTCGCGCCTGGCATTTCCTCATCCCTCCAGCATTGGTATTTTTATCATTTCTACTTGGCACCTCCTAGCGGGAAGCGTTTATTAAATCAGCTTTACAATAATGAAAATCGGCATCCCCAGAGAGGTTAAGGAAAAAGAAAATCGTGTCGCATCCACTCCTGGCAGCGTTCGAATGATGACAACCAAAGGACATACAGTGTATGTCGAGCGCGGTGCAGGCGAAGGAAGCGGATTTAGTGACAATGATTATATCGCGGCAGGAGCCTCCATCCTCAACAATGCAAGCGAGGTTTGGGCAACGGCAGAAATGATCATCAAGGTTAAGGAGCCGCAGCCTTCCGAGTTTGGATTTCTCCGCCCCGGGCTGATTTTGTTTACCTATTTGCATCTGGCCGCCGAACCCGACCTGACGGAAGCCCTCATGGAATCCAACACCGTCGCCATTGCCTATGAGACGGTCCAAGTGGGGAATCGGTTGCCTTTGCTGGAACCCATGAGCGAGATTGCCGGACGGATGTCCGTGATCGTGGGAGCCAACCATCTCTCCAAGGTTACCGGGGGCGCAGGCATCCTGCTGGGAGGAGTCCCCGGTGTTGCGCCGGCGCGTGTTGTGGTCATTGGCGGAGGGACCGCCGGTGTCAATGCCGCCAGGATGGCGCGAGGGTTGGGAGCCGATGTCTCCATCCTCGAGGTCGATGCAGAGAAAATGCGTTTTCTGGACATCACCTTGGGTTCGACCATCAAGACCATTTTCTCCAACGAGCAGAATCTCATCGAACTTCTCCCGCATACAGACCTTTTGATCGGTGCAGTGCTTCTTCCCGGTGCGCGCGCCCCCAGGCTGGTGCGTCGCGATATGCTTAAACTCATGCGCCCGGGCTCCGTCTTTGTTGACATTGCAATTGACCAAGGCGGCTGCGCGGAAACCTCACGCCCGACTTCGCATTTAAAGCCGACCTTTATCGAAGAGGAGGTCGTGCATTATTGCGTTACCAATATGCCGGGCGCCTACGCCCGCACCGCCACCCAGGCGCTGGTCAACGCCACGACTCCCTACGCGCTGAAGATCGCCGACCTCGGCTGGGTAGCCGCCATTGCCCAATTTCCCGACCTTGCCAAAGGTTTAAACGTTGCCGATGGCGCCATTATTTACGCCAAGGTAAAAGAAGCTCTCGGTAAATAATTCATCATGCCATTTGATCCCATCGAAGATGCCATTGCTGAAATCGCCGCCGGAAATTTGATCATCGTTACCGATGACGAAAACCGGGAAAACGAGGGCGATCTCATCATGGCCGCAGAAAAGGCCACTCCGGAAACCGTGGCCACCATGATCCGTTATTGCAGCGGTATCATCTGCGTTCCCACCGTTGACAAGCAACTCAGGCGACTGGGGCTTGGCCCGATGGTGCAACAAAACCGGGAGGTGTATCGCACGGATTTTACCGTTTCCGTCGATGCGGCAGAAGGAGTGACCACGGGGATCAGTTCGCACGACAGGACTCGCGCCATCCGCATTATTGCCGATCCTGATTCGCGGCCTGACCAACTCGTGCAACCCGGGCACATTTTCCCGCTTCGCGCCCGACCGGGCGGAGTACTGGAGCGCGCCGGGCACACCGAGGCCGCTGTTGATCTCGCCATTCTGGCAGGGTTGCATCCTGCCGGGGTGCTTTGTGAATTGGTAAACGACGACGGCACCGTCCAACGCCTGCCCCAACTCCGGGAGTTCAAGGCCAAGTTTGGCCTGAAGATGATTTCCATCGCCCAGCTTATCGAATACCGCGTCCGCCGGGAAAAACTGGTCGAGCTCGTTGCGACCCGACCCTTTCCCTCGGCATTCGGCGATTTCACCCTGCATATCTTCCGGAGCAAAGTAGACGGGCGGCACCATCTGGCCTTTTCACTCGGCACGCTCAACAGCGACCCGATCCTGGTTCGCGTGCAGAGCGAAAATCTTCTTGGTGACCTTTTCCTTATGCGTGGAATCGACAGTCATGCCACACTCCAGGCATCACTGGAGAAAATCGCCAAAGAGGGTCGCGGTGTGTTCCTTTACATCGAGCGTCCGCAAAGCACACTGGAGAATATGCCATCTCCCGATGGCCAGCCACCCCAGCCTACTGCCGACCTCCGGGATTATGGCATCGGGGCCCAAATCCTGTGCACATTGGGGCTGAGAAAAATCCGCCTGCTCTCCAATAATCCACGTAAGGTTGTCGGCTTGGAAGGTTACGATCTGGAATTGGTCGAACAACTTCCCCTTAATCTATTGGCAAACACCGCCATCTAGTCTCTCACGCTTTTCCACTCCTGCTTAATCACAACTTCTCCCCTCATGAAATACATCGCCCTTTTTCTACTCGCCACCACCGTCATCGGACTTGCGGGCTGTAAAAACACTTACCGCCTTGAGGAAAATCGTGGCAACAACCAGAGCGTCCAGATTCATTGATCTGGATTCCCTTCTATATTTGCAACAAGGGGCGTCCCTCACGGGCATCTTCCTCCCTTGCCTTTTTGCGGACAGTCCCTTCTCTCCGCCCATCTCTCTTCTTTGAAACATGAGCCAGGACAAGCCCAATGCGCCTATTGTTGACGGCACCGATTTGTATTTCGGTATCGTTGCCGCCCGCTATAATAACGACCTCGTCGAAGCATTGATCGAGCGGGTTCGAAAAACCCTCCGGCAGTCCAAGGTCGCAGAAAGCTCCATCAAGGTATTGCGTGTCCCTGGGTCGGCGGAATTGCCCTACGTGGCCAATATGCTCGCCCAGACAGGCGAATACGACTGCGTCATTACACTTGGGGTCATCATCGCCGGCGACACCCCGCATCACGAAATCATCGCCCAGAGTACGGCCATTGCGCTCCAAGGCATTGCCATCCAAAGCGAGGTTCCGGTTATCAACGGCATCCTTACGGTCAATAATCGCGCGCAGGCTGACGAGCGTGTAACCGGACAAACAGATCGTGGCGCGGAATTTGCCCAGGCTGCCTTGGAAATGGCCTGGCATAATGTTCAGCTCGGCGACTATCTCGACATCCTCGACGAGGAGGATGACGATGAAAACACCGGGGTGGCGGATTTTCCCGGGTTCGGGGATGATGACGATGACGATTTCGGCAACGGACGTTCCCCTTTTCATAAAAATTAATTTCCCGCAAAAATGTCTGACAAGGAAAAGCACCCCCAGAGCGGCTCCGGAGACGAGGCTAAAACCAATCCCCGCCATGCCAATCGCATCGCCGCCATGCAGTTCCTCTATTCCTGGGATACCTGCCAGCCTGCCAATCTGGTTGAATTCACCCGGCAATTTTTCACCACCCAAGAAGAGAAGCGCGAGTTTTATTCCTTCGCGGAGGAACTGGTTTCCGGCGCAATCGAGCACATAAGCGAAACCGACGAGGCCATCCGGCTTTATGCCAAAAACTGGGCTTTTGACCGCATTGCCAAGGTTGACCTGGCCATCCTGCGACTGGCCATTTACGAACTGCTTCACCGCCGGGATATTCCTCCCGTGGTAACGATCAATGAAGCGATTGAGCTGGCCAAGATATTTTCCGCCAGTGATGCAAAACGCTTTATCAATGGCATTCTGGATCGCGTAAAGGCTCAGCTTAACCGTCCTCTCCGCGAAGCCGCCCGCGATTGATCTTCCCCAGAGTAACCCGCTTGCCACAAGCAGAAAGATCTCTAGCTTTTTTCATCAGTAAATATCCACGATAAAATGAATCCTGCAAAAGAACAGAAATCCGCTTCCAAGCTCATGCGCAATGCCGCGAGCTTTTTGATTGCCATTATTTTCACTGCCTTTGCTACCGGCTGCGCCGGGGACTCTGAAAAGAAATCCGAAGAAGAAGCCACGCCTCCTGCTGCTGAAGCCCAGCCGCTGGAAGACAAATCCCCGGAAAGCGACACACCCGTTGCGCAGGAAGAGGCAGCTACTACGGAAGCCACAACTCCCACCGCCACAGTCTGGCCAACCGGATCACTGGCCGGAGCCACGGAAGAATCATCCGTCAAGCCGGTTGCCACAGAGGCCCCGGCTGAAGAAGTGGAGGAACTACCCAAGCGCGAGGTGCGCGATGCCTATCTGCAAAAGCCCGCCCGCTGGATCAACGAAGACTGGAAAAATCGCAGCACTTGGCCGCACGAAAAGGAGGAGCTTGAATTGGAGGCGGCTACTTACGCGAAAAAGAACTTTCTTTCCCTTTATCTTAATGGCGCCAAGCCGGAGACCGTCATTGATGCCGACGCACAGACCGGCACCGTAACATTTAATCGCGGCAGGGGCAAATCAGCCTTGTGTGTTGTGTTCGGCAGCAATGGAAAACCGCGCGCGCATTATTTCCGCGTACTCTAGCAACCTGGTTTTCTTTTCGGTTCCCTGATATACTTCTGTATTCTCCAGCATGCTCGGTTCCCTCTTCCAGAAATTCAAGGACGGTCTTCGCAAGAACACCCCTACTTTTCAGAAATTCTTTGGTAAAGTAGGCGGCCTCTTCGCAGCAAAGCTGGATGCGGCTACGATTGATGAATTGGAAGAAGCGCTGTTTGCCGCCGACTTTGGCGTGGAAACCACGGAAGAGATTCTCGGCGAGATTCGGGCTGCGTATCGCAACAACAAAGATCTGCGCGGGCAGGATGCCGCCAAGATCGGCGCAACCGTGCTCTCCCGCGTGCTTGAAGGCGCAGAGGGACAGTTCTCCCCAAATCCGGAACATCATCCGGAGGTCATTGCCCTTATCGGAGTCAACGGCGCGGGGAAAACCACTACTGCGGCAAAACTGGCCTGGCGACTGCAACAGGAAGGGCAAAAAGTCATCCTCGGCGCCTGCGATACGTTTCGGGCTGCCGCCAATGCCCAGATCAACACCTGGGCCGAACGGCTCAATGTGGAGATTGTCTCCAGCCAGCATGGCGCCGATTCCGCCGCGGTCGCCTATGACACACTTCAAGCGGCCAAATCCCGCGGGTATAATGTGGCCATTCTCGACACTGCCGGACGTCTTCACACCAAGGGGCACCTTTTGGAGGAGTTAAAGAAACTCGGCCGTGTGGTACAAAAGTTGGACACATCTGCTCCGCATCATCGCTGGCTCGTCGTTGACGGTTCACTGGGCTCCAACTCTATTGAGCAAGCCCGGGTGTTTCATGAATCATTTGGCTTAACCGGCCTTGTTATCACCAAGCTCGACGGGACATCCCGGGGCGGGGCATTGGTCGGAATTTATCGCTCCCTCAAATTGCCTGTTTATTTTGTCGGTCTTGGAGAGAAACCTGAGGATCTCCAACCTTTCTCCACTACCGCCTACGTCGAAGCCTTGTTTGGTTAGAGACTGTGAAATGACCGGATTGGTTCATTTCTGATTTTTTGTGCAACTACCCTGGCTAGTGATTGTCGTTGGGGGGGTAAACCATCATGCTCCGTCCCAACGCATATCTCGGAAAGTTATCTTTCCTCGGCCTCACCCTTTGCCTGATTTTTCTCCACTGGACTTCTGTTGTCGCAGCCAACGACCCCGTCACAGAATTCCGTCCCGGAGAAATCTGGAATGATACCGACGGCACCCACATTAATGCCCACGGGGGAGGCATCCTTTATCACAATGGCACTTATTATTGGTTCGGTGAGCACAAGATCGGTGGTGATGCCGGCAACAAGGCCCATGTCGGCGTAGGCTGTTATTCCTCCAAGGATCTTTACAACTGGAAGAACGAAGGCATCGCCCTCCGGGTATCCGATGATCCAAAAAGCGATATCACAAAAGAGTGCGTTCTCGAACGTCCCAAGGTGATCTATAATGCAAAGACAAAAAAATTCGTCATGTGGTTTCACCTTGAGCTAAAGGGCCGGGGATATTCTGCCGCCCGTTCGGGTGTGGCGACCAGTGACACAGTCACCGGCCCTTATACTTTCCTGAAAAGCTTTCGGCCCGACAAGGGAACCAAGCCGATAAATTTTACCAACGACCCAGCCGACAAAACCCTTTCCAAGTTTAACCGCGACTTCGACGGCGGCCAAATGGCGCGGGACATGACCCTTTTCGTTGATGATGATCAAAAAGCCTACCTGCTATACGCATCAGAAGATAATGAAACACTGCATATCTCCCGCTTGACCGATGATTATCTTGGCACTTCCGGGGAATTCGTGCGCGTGTTTATTGGGCGATCCATGGAAGCTCCTGCCATTTTCAAGAAAAACGGAAAATATTATTTTATAGGGTCAGGGTGTACCGGATGGGCACCCAATGCCGCACGATCCGCCGTCGCGGATTCCATTTTTGGACCATGGAAAGAATTGGGCAATCCCTGCATTGGCGAACATGCCGGATTGACCTTCCATTCACAAAGCACCTATCTTCTTCCTGTTGTCGGCAAGAAGGATGCCTTCATCTTCATGGCCGATCGCTGGACCCCAAAGAACGCCATCGACGGAAGATATGTCTGGCTTCCCATTGAATTTGAAAATGATCGTCCCGTTCTCCATTGGAGAAACAGTTGGAACCTAAACTTCTTCAATTCAAAGGATAAGTAACAACCAGTAAGGGTTGTCTTTATCGCATTAAAACTTGTGATTGGATCAAATCTGCCAGCGAAGTAATTTGAAGATGCTCGCCGCTTGCAGGGGCGTATTTTTAGGGATGTAATCGCAAGTGCTCACCCACAGTTATTGCCGACCTTTTCACGGTGCCGTTTACATTAGCTACCATCCTGAAAAAAGGCCCTCTCTGCTACACAGATATATTTCTGTTTAACACACCTTAAGAAACCGCCCTTCGCATAATCCAAAAGCTAGGCAAAAAATCATCCTTTCGCCCACCTCCCCTGTTATTCCGCCTCGTCTCCGCTGATTTCCCCGGTCAAGCGGCCCCATTCTTCGTATGAGGATTCCATGTCAGCCTTGGCCGCGTTGTAACGATCCATCGATGCCTTGGTATTGTTGCCCTTTTTGAAGAACTCCGGATCAGCCATTCGGGACTCCAATTCGCCGATCTCCGTTTCGAGTTGCGCAATTTTACCTTCCAATGCAGCCGCCCGCTTTTTCAACGGAGCCAGTCTTTGGTTTCTTTCGGCAACCCGGCGGCGACGCTCCCGGGGGTCCATTGCATCCAGTTTCCGCTCCGTTCCAGATGTGTTTTCCGCAACGCTAGTCCGGGCCTTGCGCTCATCTTCCGTAGCTTCAAGATAGTAGCTGATATTGCCGGGAAAGACCCGGAGTTTTCCTTCGCGAATTTCCAGCACCTTGGTCACCAGGGGATCAAGAAAATCGCGATCATGGGAGACGATGATAAAAGTGCCGTCGTAATTCTTGATCGCCTCCGAAAGCACCGCCTTGGATCGCATGTCGAGGTGGTTGGTCGGCTCGTCGAGGATAAGGCAGTTAAACGGACGCAGCAACAGCCGGGCCAAGGCAAGGCGGTTGCGCTCCCCTCCGGATAACACCGATACTTTTTTGAAAACATCATCCCCTCGGAAAAGAAACGCGCCTAGCAAGGAACGGAGCTTGGTGCGGCCTTCGCCGGTAGCGACTGCATTGACGGTTTCGTAAACATCCAGCGACGGATCAAGTTCGTCCGCCTGATGCTGGGCAAAATAGGCCAGGGAGACTCGCAAGCCTTCCTCGCGCGTCCCCGCCGTGAGTGGCTCCGAACCAGCCAGAATACGGACCAATGTGGATTTACCAGCCCCGTTCGGCCCGACGATGGCGATGCGTTCACCGCGTTCCAATTGGAAATCCACCTTCTCGAAAACCTTCAGGTCGCCATAGTATTTGCTGACACCTTCCAGCTTGAGCACCGTCTGCCCGCTGGCAGGCGGAGGAGGAAAACGAAAGGCTATCGCCGAGTGATCCTCCTCCTCGGCTTCGATGATCTCGATTTTCTCCAAGGCCTTGATCCGGCTTTGCACTTGCGTCGCCTTGGTGGCCTTGGCCCGAAAGCGGTCGATAAAATCCTGGGTCTTTTCGATTTCCCGGCGTTGCTTCTCGGCAGCCTGCCGACGCTGTTCGCGGAGCATTATCGAGGTTTTCTCATAGTAGGAAAAATTACCCGAATAGAGCTCCAGTCGGCTCCTGTAGATGGCGAAAGTACGGTCGCACACGGTATCGAGAAATGCCCGGTCGTGCGAGACAACAATCAATGCGCCCCGGTAGCGGCGAAGCCACTCTTCCAACCAACGCTGCGACTCAATGTCGAGATGGTTGGTCGGCTCGTCCATGAGAAGCAATGAAGGCTCCCGAAGGAGAAGCTTGGCCAGGGCAATGCGCATCTGCCAGCCACCGGAGAATTCCCCAGTATCGCGCGTCATGTCACTCATCTGGAAACCAAGACCGAGCAGAACACGCTCCACACGAGACTTGACCTTGTGGGCCTCGGCATCCTCAAGTTGTCGCTCCCAATCACCGATCATCATCAAGGCATCACGATAATCCTCCGATTCATGATCCATGGATTCAAGCTGTGCGGAGACCTCTTCCACGGAGCGCTTCAATTCAATGATATCATCCAGTGCGTGCTCGACCTCGACAAAAAGTGTCCGCCCGTGGCATTCGATACCATCCTGGGGAAGGTAGCCAATGGTCATCCCTTTGGATTTTCCCAGACGTCCCGAATCGGCCTCCACCTGACCAGCAATCATTTTCAACAAAGTGGATTTGCCGGTACCGTTCAAGCCAACCAAGCCGATCCGGTCATGCGGTCCGACGACAGCGGAGATGTCGTCGAAGATGACCTGATGACCGTATTGGAGATGGATGCCGTCGATTTCTAACATGAAAACGGAGCTTTCTGGGTAACGATCCCGATTTTGTCAGCGGGAAAATACTTCTTGGGATCAGAGGAGTGACAGAATTTTAGTTTTTTGTCCGAATACTCTAAGGGACAATGGATGGAAGACAGAAAGCATGAGAAACGTGGATAATCTGAATACGGGTTTAAACTTGCCACAAGAATTGTTTCATAAACAACTTCGCGTCATTACATCTGCCCATGTTTTTCATTCGCGATAGTAAAGGCGTCGAAACCGGTCCATTTCCTGAGGAAACCATTAGGCAGGGCATGGTGGAGCGTCGTTATAATTATTTCACATCGGCTCGGCGGGCGAATGAAGACAAATGGAAGATGCTGGGATCTTTCATTGAATTTACTGGCGTGCGTCCCGGCTCCTCGACCAGTACGGAAAATCAACCCCATTCAAATGGCTCGCTGGACCCATTGCCGCCGATCGCATCTGTGGGGACAAGTAATTCAAGCCCACCGCCTGCGCCATCGTCACCTCCGGCAACTGGCAAAACAATTCCCCCTTGGTTGATGAAACCGACAGCAGGCACCTCCGGATCAACACAGCCTCCTTTTTCCGCGGTGTCAAAAACCCCGGCACCTCCGCCTCCACCTCAGGTCTGGTCAGAACCAATCCCACTCAACCCGGATTCACTCCGCTATTCATTGCCCCTCTGGGCCAAGATTATCTGGGGGATCATTCTCGGCATCCTTGGTCTGGCGTTCCTTGGATTTCTTGCCGTCTCGATGATCGCAGGAAGCATAAAGCCCATCCAGGGATTCGTGGTGTTGGCACTCTTGATAATAGGAGTCGGCTACGCGCTCTCTTTTGGTTGTTGGAAGATTTTCAACCGCTCGCCCAAGGCGGCGGCAGCGGGATTATTCAGCGGCGCCGGTTTCATTTTTATCATCCTATTTGTCATCCCCTTTATTCAGGGATTCCGGAGTGGACTAAAAAATGCAATGGTCCAGGCAGAAGAAAAGAGGCAGGAGGCCGTCGTGGATTCTGCAGTGGAAGACGCCATTGATTCTGTTGCCAAGAAAATCCGGGTCAGGTCCGCAAGTTACGATAGCGCCCGGACGCAAATCGATTTTTCGCTGATGGTCAGTTTCGCGGGTATCACGAAAAAAGATGATCTCGTGTCGCGACGCAACCGGTTGACGACATTGTTGGAAAAGAAAAATCAGTTGGAACAAATTTGGTCCAATGCTGCTGCGTTACTCCGGGAGGAACTGGTTAAACAAAAACTAGATCCCGACGAAGTCGAAACGCAGGTAGCTGATTTCAACAAACAATTCAGCAGGGTCAAACAGGAGACAGCCCGGCAACTGGAGAAGGACGGTTTGATTATCTATTCTCTGATCGAGATGCATCAACTGCTGGAATCCGAATGGGGGCACTGGAAGCTGGATGGCGGAAACATCATGTTTGAGGAGACTCCCACGATGCAGAAGTATAACGCCCTCATGACAACGCTCAGCTCAAATAGCCTTTAGACTATACGCGCTGCCGTTGGCGTTGAATCAAGGCATGTCTTTCCCGTACGATGCTGGGATGCTTGGACAGACTCACGGCAGTGTTTTCACTGATTAAATCGAATGCCCAGAGCCGGGCGAGGTCCGCTTCCAGGGTCTTCATGCCATGCGCCGCTCCTGATTCCATCATGGCGTAAATTTGCATGGATTTTTCCGTGGCAATCAGGTTCGCCACAGCCGGGGTCACTCGCAATATCTCGCTCACCAAAACCCGCTGGGGACGCTTGTCTCCCTCCTTGGCAGCACCCTTGATCCCCTTCCCACTGGCGGCCGGTCCATCCGCCCGGATAAGATGCTGGGCGATGATGGCGCGCAGGTTCAATGCAAGCTGACGGCGCACTCCCGGTTGTTCGTCCGAGGGAAAAACCGAAACCAAACGCTCAATGGCCCCGACACAATCACCCGCGTGTACGGTCGAAAAAACAAGATGCCCTGTCTCGGCAGCGGTAATCGCCGTGCGAATGGTCCGCACCTCTCGGATTTCACCCACCAAGATTACATCCGGGTCCTGGCGGAGTGAATTGACGAGCGCTTCTTGAAACCCGGGGGTATCCTTGCCCACCTGACGCTGGTCAACCAAGGCATGTTGAGAAGCATGGATATATTCAATCGGGTCCTCGATGGTAATGATATGACATTCCCGGGTCCGGTTGACGTAGTCCAGCAGCGTGGCAAGGGTCGTCGTCTTCCCCGATCCCGCCGGACCTGCCAGCAAAACCAAACCATCGGGAAGATCGCCCAATTCGTACAAAGAGTCCGGCAAGCCGAGTTCGGTTAACGGGCGAAACTTATCGTCTAGCTTTCTCAACGCGATTGATACGCCCCGGTCACGCCGATAGGCGTTAAACCGGAATCGCGTGCCATCGGAAGCGCTCATGGCCCCATCTACTGCGCCGTCTTTAGTCAAGACCGCAATCCTCTCGGGAGAAAGCAGGACGGGGAGAAGCGATTCGATTTCGCCGTTGGTCATCACTTCAAACTTGGGGCGGTGAACCAGAATGCCATGTACCCGAAAATATGGCTTCTCCTCCGGGGCAAGGTGAATATCCGAACCATTGGCAGAAACACATTCAGTCAGGAGAGAATCAAGCAGCGTTCGGGCAGAAGTGTCTTGGAGAGTCATGGTAAAATAATGGGGGAAGTTTGACCGGGAAAATGCTCCTGCCAATGCTACAATTATAGCTCAGGATATCCGTCTGTTGGAAAATAGCGGAGTTACCTACTTAATCGTTTTTCTTTGAAAAAAGGTATATCCACATCATGTGTGGATGTCTGAAAATTCGCCCTCCCTTATGAAAACACCTTCGCAAGCCACCCAACTTTTTCGTCGATTGCAGTGGGCGGAACTTGATCCGGGCTATCTCAGCCAGCTTATTGTTCACGCCCGCGATGAAGATACCGCCGGGTTGGGATTAAAGGCTCCCACATCGCGTCCCGGCGATCCCTCGACAACGCTTACCCCGGGAGCAACCCACCCGGCACGGGCACATCTCAAGGCCCGACGCGATTGCACGATATGCGGCTTGCCGCTTTTGCCTTTGATTTTGGATGCCTATGGTCCCGGTTGCGGTGTCACATTGCACTGCACGGATGGTGATGCGGTATCGTCCGGCAAAAACATTGCCACATTGGAAGGCACCGCCGGGACCTTGCTGACTGCCGAACGGGTCCTGCTTAATTTCTTACAAAAATTAACCGGTATCTCGACGCTTACCGCCAGATACGCAGCTAAACTGGAGGGCACCACCAGCAAACTGCTCGATACGCGAAAAACGACTCCCGGTTGGCGGATGTTGGAAAAATATGCCGTCGCTACCGGCGGCGGGTGGAATCATCGGCTTGGACTTTACGACAGAGTCATGCTCAAGGACAACCACCTGGCCGCCGACGGCGCCGCCAAGGGGAATCGCCTCGCCGGGCTCATTGCCCAAGCCAAGGTCGCCCGACCCGACCTGCTTATCGAATGCGAAGTAGATCAATTGGAGCAAATCCCGCCAGTGCTGGAAGCTGGAGCCGACATTATCCTGCTGGATAATTTCTCCTTGGAAATGCTGACCCAGGCCATTGCCACCATCGGGGAGCGCGCCTGGACGGAGGCCAGCGGAGGCATTACGCTGGAATCCATTCGCGATATCGCCCGCCTTGGCCCCGATTTTATTTCCACAGGCGCCCTGACCCATCAAGCCATCTGGACGGATATCGGGCTCGACTGGGATTAAACAGGCAACCCTCTGCAACGAGGCGAGCCATTGCCTCACCTGGCTACTTTTTGCGTTTACGCTTTAAGTCAAAGGTCGTTCCTACAAATTTGCCTGAGGCGATCTTTTCCAGAATCCCCGCCGTCCGTCCATTGGCGATGGTGGTCTGGATTCCTGCCTCTGCGGCTATCTCAGCAGCAAGCAGTTTTGTCGCCATCCCGCCAACATTTCGCTGGCTCGTTGTCCCGGTTGCCATGAACCGGATTTCGTCCGTCATTTCCGTTACCTTGGGAATGACGACCCCGGTACCATCCAACTTGGTCAGCAAACCATCAATGGAAGTCAGGATTACTAATTTATCGGCATGCACCAACTCTGCCACATAGGCAGAAAGCCGGTCATTATCCCCTACCTTGATCTCCTCGTTGGCAATGGCGTCATTCTCGTTGATAATGGGCAGGAAGCGTTTTTGGGAAAGCAAGTGCTCCAACGTCAAACTGGCATTGCGGTAACAGGACCGGCTGTCCAGATCTCCGTAAGTCAATAAAAGCTGGGCACCCAGCAACTTGCTTTTGCGGAGATGCCGCTGGTATTCACTCATCAGCTCGATTTGCCCGATCGTGGCGCAAGCCTGCAATCCCGTGGTGGTTCTCGGTCGTTCGACCAAATCCATCGCCGTCATCCCGGCGGATATAGCACCCGAGGAAACAACGACAACCTCATAGCCTTGGCGCATTAACGCCGCAATCTGCACAACAAGTGATGCAATCTGCTGGCGATCAATGATTCCATTCTTTCGGGTGAGCAGTCCTGATCCAAACTTAACAACCCAACGGTTTTTTGTCATAAAATCATTAATCTATTGCCCTAAAACATAAGGGAAAAGTCTTTTTATCTGCATTCGAAATGACATTCTTGTTCGCTTGCTCAAATAAAATTTCGCTTATGCGTGTCCTGCAATATATTAAATATCAGGTAAAATCGCACCCATCAGTTAAACTAGGAATTGACATGCCCGATTCATAAGGAACATTTCCCTAACGAATTGTTGAAAAATGCACCCTCTTTGCGCCATTGCTAAAGAAAACTTTCTCCACTTTCAGATAAAAATCTTTCTCACCATATACCCATAACAATGAAGCCCATTATCAAAGGCCCTCAGATATCCGGGACCCCTGCGCAATTACCGACCAATGATTCACGTGTCAGGCCCATTGCCAGAAAACTATCCTCCATTGCCCCCCAAACAGTTATAGAGGAGGCTTCCATTAAATCGACTCTGCAGGACATGTTTATGTTCCGCGATTGCTCTGCAGAGGAAATCAACCGTGTCACATCCATTGCCCAAATATATACCCTGCAAAAAGGCGACACTCTCTTCCAACAGGGAGATCCGGCACAGGGATTCTATATCGTCTTGCAAGGGATAATCCTGCTCTACTCTACCAACATCGGCGGCAAAGAACAGGTATCCTGCTCTTTTCGGGAAAACGAAATATTCGGGGAGGATACTCTGCACGGCATGGAAAACCTCCCCCTCACTGCCCGGGCATTTGTCTACAGTGTGGTCATCCTGATTCCCCGGAATTCTTTTTTGCAACTCATTGCCCTGCACCCCCGGATTGCGCTTAACGCAGTTACCGCCATGGCCAGGCGCCTCGACAAGCTTACCGAACAAATCGCTGAGTTGAAAATTCACGATGTCGAGGAGCGGCTCCTCATCTGGATTGCCCGCCGTATTCCATCCGAGGCCGTCGCTGCCAGTATCAACCTCGGGATTAAACGCATCCTGGCCACGGAAATAGGCACTTCCTCCGAAACACTTTCCCGGCTACTGGCTCGTCTGAAAAAGAAGGGTCTCGTCACCATCAAGGGTCGCCTGCTCTCCATGCCAAGCTGTCAGGCATTCATGGATTACCTGCACCAGACAGCCACACGCCACCATGCTGTCACAAATCTCCCCGTCGAAAATGAGTGACGTCGCCAGGGCAAAATGTTTTAGTCTAGTTTTACCCTAACCTGAAGTAACACGCCCCATGGAAACATTCTCTCGTGACGGATACACTTACCAACGCTGGAAAGTGGGTGCATCCACTTTTACCGCCTGCATGGAACTTGGCGCCCGCCTGATGCGCTGGGAGCTCGACCTCCCCTCGGGTAAACGCGAAGTCATCTACTGGCCCGAAAACGCCAACATGGAAGACATCGGCAATGTCCGGGGCGGCAATCCTATCCTCTTCCCCTTCATGGGGCGAAACTATGCCACTGGCGAGAAATTCGCCTGGAAAGATCCCGATGGCACACGGCGTCCCATGCCCCAGCATGGCTGGGCCAGACAGGGAAAATTTGAAATCACCCGCAGCAGTGCCGACTCCGTCGAGGCACGATTCCTCCCCAGTGCGGCATCCCAGGAAGGCTACCCCTACAACTGTGAATTCTACGTCCGCTACAAATTCGGTGAACTCTCCCTTGATTGTGAACTTGAACTCGTAAACAACGAATCCAAGAACATCCCTTGGTGTGCCGGCCATCATTTCTACTTCGGCTTGCCGTGGCACAAGGGGCTCGGTCGCCAGGATTATATCCTGAATATTCCTGCCAAGAAAACCTGGCAGCATGCAGCTGATGGCAAACTCGTTCCGTTGTCCGGCGTGGAACATCCCACCAATTTCGGCAACCCCATCATCTGTGATTGCATCCACACCAAGCTGACCAGCAACGTTGTCACATTTGGCCCCAAAAGCGGCGAGGAAAACGTCACTATCCGCGTCGGCGAAGATCCCGTGCCTGATTCATGGGCCGCTGTCGTCACGTGGACTCAGGCCGATGACAGCCCCTTCTATTGCGTTGAACCATGGATGGGACCTCCCAACAGCCACGAACATAAAAACGGCCTGCATTGGGTCATGCCGGGGCAATCGGAAAAATTCTTCGTCTCCATCAGGTTGGACTGATGGTAAACATCTCTCCCATGTCTTTGGGTAAAAAGCGGCTCCAAGCCGCTTTTTGTTTTTCCGGGGATATTGCCGATTGGAGAAAACAGGTTGCGCCGACGGTCGAGATTATTTCTTTTTTAACCCTACAATCCTCATGTCAGATATACTCACTCTTGCCAGCCAAGCTCGCGATGCGGGAAAACTCCTCCCCGCAGCCCATGACAATCTTGCCGAATGGATTCAGGCCAAATTCCTCCCCGACTGGGCACTCGCCGCACTCAACGAACTTGCCACCCAAAACGCCTGGGAAGAACTCAACGACCGCTTCTTCCAAAAACTAGCCTTCGGTACCGGCGGAATGCGTGGGCTAACCATCGGGCGGGTGGTGGCTCCCTCCGAATTGGGCAGCCCCAGTGACCTCGGCACCCCCGCCCACCCTGCTGTTGGAGCCAATAACCTCAACGATTTCACCCTCATCCGGGCCACCGTCGGGCTATATCGTCATGTCGCGGACTGGCTGGCCAAGAATCAGGAAACCAAGACTCCTCACCTGGTTATCGCCCACGACGTCCGGCACTTCTCCCGTCACTTTTGCGAACTCGCCGCCAGTGTCTGGACCCGCCTGGGTGGTGAAGCCCTCATCTTCGACGGCCCCCGCTCTACCCCGCAACTCAGTTTCACTGTCCGCCATATGTGTGCCGATGCCGGCATCGTTATCACCGCCTCGCACAACCCCCCCCAATACAACGGCTACAAATGCTACTTTAATGACGGTGCCCAAGTCATCCCCCCGCATGACATTGGCGTCATCGACCAGGTGAATGCCGTTCGCCTTGACGAAATACCTCCCTTCCTCGCCAACGACACTTCCAAGACAAAGCGAGTTCCTGTCTCCGCTGAGGATGCCTACCGTTCTCAACTCGCGGACAACATCCTCGATAAGGACATTATCGCGCGTGCCAAACCCTCCGTCGTTTACACCAACATCCATGGTACGGGCGATGTCATGATCCTCCCCGCCTTGGAACGATTCGGCGCCAACGTCTCCCCGGTGGAAGCCCAACGGACCCACGATCCCCGCTTCCCCACGGTAAAATCGCCCAACCCCGAAAACGCCGAGGCATTCACCCTCGCGCTTCGGGACGCCCAAAAAATCAAGGCTGACATTGTCATCGGCACCGACCCCGACGATGATCGGGTCGGCGCCGCTGTTCGTGAGCGCGACGGGTCCTATCGCCTCATCACCGGCAACACCATCGGCAGTGCCCTCGCCGCTTTCCGCATCACCCGCATGAAGGAACTCGGCATCATTCCTGCCGCAGGCACCCAGCGAGCCACCCTCGTCAAAACCTTCGTGACCACCCCTCTCCAGGATGCCATCGCCGAGGGTGAAAAAATCCACTGCGTCAACACCCTTACCGGGTTCAAATGGATCGGGGCCAAGCTCCGTAAATACCAAGGCTTGGTCGAGGACCAGCTCCGGGCCCAGTCCGGCAGTCCGGTTGACTACGACGCCATTCCTTGGCTCAAGCGCGCCGAACTTCTGCAAAAACACAGTACCTTCTTCATCTTCGGCGGAGAGGAAAGCTACGGGTATCTTGGCACTGATGGTGTCCGGGACAAGGACGGCAACGCCGCCGCCCTCATGATCACTGAACTCGCCGCTTGGTTGAAAGAAAAGCAAATCACCTTCAGCGAATACCTCGACCAAATCTACCTTCGCTACGGTTTCTACGCGGAAGACCTGCTCAACATTGTCATGGAGGGAGCCAGTGGGGCCGCCAAAATCAAGTCCATCCTCGAAAGCCTTCGCGCCAATCCTCCGACAGAAGTCGATGGTGCCAAGGTCTCCTTGTTTCAGGA
>JAITVQ010000139.1 GCA_031285745.1 Puniceicoccales bacterium
AGCGCAACAGGGGTATGCATGTTTTGTCTGAGCCAGATTTTCGCCGCCTGCCGCTTCGCTTTGAGCTTTTTCTTGCTGGTATGCAGCTTAACGGTGAAATTCCCTTTCCTGCTTTTTCCTCCAAAGAAGGAGAAACCCAAGAAGTCAAACGGCTGTGCGTGTTCCCCCGCTTCCCTGCCAAATGGGATAATACGTGTTTTCTCCTCCGATATTTCCAGTCCGAATTTTGCAAGCCGTTTCTGTAAGCTGGCATAGAACCGCACGGCGTCACTTCTGCGATAAAAACAGAATGCCACGTCATCCGCATATCGTATCATGCTCGCTGTCCCCCGGCATGCTTTCTTCACTACTTTCTCGAACCACATATCCAGCGCGTAGTGAAGATAGACGTTCGCCAGCACTGGAGAGATGGAACCGCCTTGAGGTACTCCCTTGTCTGTTTTCAGCAGTTTCCCATCTTCCATTACTCCGGTTTTTAAGAAGCGACTAACATACCGCAGAAAATTCTTGTCCCCTATGTCATGCTCCAGAAAACGCATCATCCAGTCGTGGTCTACGTTATCCGCCATGACACTTTGTACCAGTTTATCCTCGTAGGCCGGTATTCCCAGTGGTCTTGTCTTACCTGCTACTTTTGGTATGTAGGTTCTTCTCACCGGCTGTGGTCGGTAGCTGAACGTTTTCATGCGTTCGACCAAATCATCCAGCCTCTCTTGCAGATTCTCGCCATAGCTTGCTTTAGTTTCCCGGTCTACTCCGGTCGCTTTCCCAGTTTTCTGCTTGCGGTGTGCTCCACCCTTTTCAATTTTACCAGCATTGATTTCCCCAACTATGGCATCATCATGATGCTATACTCTAAACAATCCCCCACCGGAGTCATCTCCGGAAGGTTTCTCAACAGATTCACATTGCGCTGCCTTACTGCAAGAAGCCTGTCTTTTTCCCGCCCCTGATTATTATCAATGAGGATCTTTAGCGGATATACGGCTGTTCCGCCGTTTTTATCCAGTACGCTTTGCGTTGGAATTCCAGTCATGCCGCTCAACCTTGGAATACCGTTAATTTTTTCCCATCGCATCTTCAGCAGACTTGACTCCATTTCCCTTGGCTCATATGCTTTTCCGGCATCAACCGTATAAACCAGATTACCAAGACACCAGACGACAGGTACATGGCCAATCATAGAAACGTTATGCAGAACATGCTGGTGATTACATATAATCGCGTCAACTCCCATTTTGGCAAGCCGATTAACGACATATTTAGTATATGCGTCCGGAATCGCATCCCGCTGCCCGCCTACATGTAAAAGCATGACAATTACTTCTCCACCCTGCTTACGGGCGAGGTCGATATCCTCCTTTATTTGTTGCCAGTACGGTTGTATGGCAGATTGATAAAGGGGATTGTCAACTTCATACAACTCGTGAACGCGTGCAGCCACCGCATCGCGTTCTAACAAATCTATCGCTCCCGGCAATGTTTCTTCCGGTTGGATTCGATTCACTGCATATTGAGCGTCCTCTGGCAGGAAATTGTGGTGAAAAAAGGCATTTGTACCATAGGTATACGATAAGAATGCAAAATTTATATCACCCCGCTTTAGGATACATATATTGCCACGCTCTTCTTTAGAACGGTACGCTCCGGTATGCGCGATTCCAACAGTGTCCAATGCGTCGATCGTTCGCCGCAAACCGTCTATGCCACGATCCATACAATGGTTGTTGGCAAGTGACAGGAGACCAAAGCCATCCTCCTTTAGCTGCCGCGCGAATTCGTCCGGCGTATTAAAAGAGTATTGGGCGAAGGAATAGCGAGCCGCCTCTCCGGCCAACGGTGTTTCCAGATTTCCAACCACAAGATCGGCATTTTTCAGGATTGGACGCAGTTCGGAAAATACTCGGTTGTAATCATAGCCATTCTCCGTTTTACAAACCTCATTCAAGGTAATAGACGCCATAATGTCCCCGGTAAACAATAAATCGCAAGCCATGAAATCTTGTCCTCCTCTCGGTAGAGGATTAATCCTCCACACACATAATATAATGCTCCAGCGATAATCCCAACAGACGCCCCAATGACCGGATGTTGTCAGGGTTGGAGGGGTTCCCCGTAGTTCCAAAATACGGAATTTCTACCGAGCAGGCGAGCCTTGCGCCCTGTCTGACCATATAATTAGAACAATTGGTGGAGACCCTCCCACGCAATTCGCCAAGCTGACTATCCGTCAAATAGTTGCAATCCCAATCCGTTTGAAGGCGTTTATCCCAGAGTTGATCATAAAGCAGGCATTGTTCCGGAGACTGTCCGCGACACGTGTTTCGCAACTCCTGCCCGAAAAGCGCAACCTTTGCGGCGGCTTCCGGGTTATCGGGACGCACCAGCAGCGCGTGATTGTGACAGCCTCCCCATTTATCGGGGGAGTGGCAATCGAGCGCAATGAGATCTCGCTGATTTCTCACCGCCTCCTGAAGGGCTGCCACACTGGCATAAATGGGATTGTCGGTGTAATCCCGGTTGTGGTCATGCGGTCTGCGGGATTTCCCCTGATCGCCATCCACCACGCCATCCATATCCATGAAGGGAACTACAAAAAGCTTATACCGTTGCAAAACAGGGTATAGAAGCGGAATATCACGGCTTAAAAAGTTCTCTAGAATTCCTTCCAGCAAATAATTGCCGGTTGTTTCGCAGGCGTGGTGGCGCGCTGTAAGTACCATCATTCCGTGGGCATCCTCGCGCCCAATTTGTAGAAATGGCACATCCCGATCCTTGGGGGTGTGGCAAAGGATACCGGTGAGCAGAAACGGGAGATGCTTATAGCTTTCACAGAACGTTTGCCAATCCGAAGGGTCATAGGGGACTGAAAAGGCAAATTCCGCGCTATGACAATCACTGGGGACATCAAACTCAAAGGCGGAACCGCTCAACCGCGACGCTTTTCCTAGGTAAGACCACGGTGCGCCACCGAATTTAGCAGCCGGGCCAAAGAGGCCGACAACTTCCCCATCGGTAAATTCTACACGCCAACGCTCTCCGGGTACTAGCTCGCCCAACTGAAAGCGCCAGTGGAACCACCATTCGGTTGTATCTCGTATTTCTTGACAGCCACGAATCGTGCTCCCTGATACTTCACTTAGCTTAAAGTTCCCGCCAATACAATCAGAAATTAACTTCATGCGAAACTTCCTTTCACTGGATAATCGGATGGTTGAGTTCCTCCGGCAAACTTGCAATCACCTGTGCGTTGTCCTTGAACCGCTGCCGAAACTCCCTCGGAGAATGGCCGATCAATTCTGTAAACACCCTTGAGAAGTAGTTCGGGTCGTTGAATCCGAGACTGAGTGAAATCTCCGCAATGGTGTTTTCGGTCAGAAGCAAATAGTTTTTTGAAAGCTCCACGCGCACCTTGTTGATGTAGACATTGATGTTTAGACCGGTGCGCCGCTTAAAGATGTGGCTGATGTATGATTCGCTGCAATGGCAGAACTCGGCAAGTTCCGCTACGGAGATGCGGGAGCTATAGTGCTGGCGGATATACTCCAGCGCATGGGTAATAATGGTATCCTCCGAGTTATAGCGTATGCGCTCGGGGGATTGCTGCCAGTGTGTATTCTGAATAGCCTGATAGGTGTTGCCAAGATATTCAGCCACCAATTGGATCCCAACCAAAAACTCGTCGGGTTGGGAACACGGCGGTAGAATATGCTGCTTGTAGAGCTTAAGCGCTTTTTCCTCATGTAACAAATCAGATGCCGAGCAACAACGGCGTATGAGATATTCTGTGCGGGTTTCGTTGGTCTGAAAGAAGCCGATGTTGATGCTGCCTATAACAAGATCGTTACAGGTAATGGGCACAACGTATTCTCCTAGCCCTGCGTGACATACCCCGTAGAAACAATCCCGCTTCTGTTCGCTCTTGTTATAAATCTTTTTGATGAGCGAAATGCAGTCGCGGTATTTTTCCAAATCCTGCTTGATGTACATACAGAACGGGTTTGTATGCGCGAGAAAAGGCTGCAACGCTTTGTCCAGCTCTTTGTTTATGGGGATAAATCCGCAAAAGTCCTTGATGCACAGTTGCAGGCCCCTGCTGTCAACTAGATATCTCAGGTATTGTGCAATTCTATCAAAACTTCCCATAGCAAAATCCCCTTTTTTATTATAAAGGGTTCCATCTAAAGCTGTCAAGAAGATTGCGGAATAATCCAGATATCGAGCAGAATATTTATTGAAATCAATTCACGAAAGGTGCTATTATAGAGAAACCGATTCTGATTTCGCAATTTGCACAAAAGAAACGAACTCGTAACCGCCCTATTATAGCAAGTGCATTGCAGCGCTGTAGACATTGAGAAGTGACTCGCTAGGAATGTGATTGAAATTAATAAAAACGGATTAGTGCTATAGGAGTAGAATGCAATGCACACTATGAATGCGGATATTGTGGTTGTCGGCGGTGGCCCCGCCGGGATATGCGCTGCGATAGCGGCAGCTCGCCAAGGCATGAAAACCGTGCTAGCGAACAACCGCCCAGTGTTGGGCGGCAACTCCAGCAGCGAGATACGGGTATGGACGCGAGGCGCAACAGGTGCAGGCAACCTTTTTGCCGAAGAAATGGGTGTATGGGGAGAACTGAAGCTCCGGAACTTATATGCTAACCCTGATGCGAATGCGATTTTATGGGATGATGTTCTTCTGGATCGCTCCATGCAGGAAGAGAATTTAACAGTGCTACATAATCTACATGTGACGCGCGCAACCGTGCAGGAAGGTCAAATCACAGAACTTGGCGGTTGGCAACTCAATTCCGAACGTGAATACTGCCTGTGCGGAAAAATCTATATTGATTGCACGGGCGATGGGACTATCGGGAAACTGGCCGGGGTTGCTTATCATGTTGGCAAGGAGGCCAGCGACACCTACGGCGAAACATTTGCGCCGGAGCATGAGGATGCCAGTACTCAAGGGAATACGATTCTCTACTATATAAAGAAGAGCGACCACAAGGTTGATTTTATTCCACCGTCGTATGCGTTTGATATCGACACCGTCGAGAACCTTATCAACCGTGGAGGGCGCGTTGTCAACGAAAGCATGGAAGGCAGCGACTACTGGTGGTTTGAGTACGGTGGGAGACTGGACACGATTGCCGACATACAGGAAATAGGGCTGGAACTGCGTCGTTTGGTGATGGGCGTATGGAACTACATTAAAAACAGCGGTAAGTTTAGCGCTGATAATCAAACGCTGGAATGGGTGGGAACTTATCCGGGCAAGCGGGAATCCCGGCGAATGGTCACAGACTATGTCTTGACACAAAATGATATACTGGAACGTCGGCCTTTCTCGGATGGGGTTTGTTACGGAGGCTGGTACATTGACCGGCATCCCTCTGACGGTTTTGGCAGCGAACTGGAGAGTTGTGAGCAGATACCGGTGCAAGTCTACGAGATACCATTGCGCTCACTCTATAGTAACACTGTCCCCAACCTGCTTTTTGCGGGACGCGACATCGGAACTAGCAATATTGCGTTTGCTTCAACACGAATTATGAACACTTGCGCATTGTCGGGACAAGCCGCAGGAACTGCGGCGGCTTGGTGTGTTGCGAACGGTTGCTCGATCAGCGGGATAAACGATGATGCGGCAACGATGATCCGCCGTTCCTTGCTGCGGGATGATATGTTGATTCCCAATTGTAAAAATGACGACCCAGCGGATTTAGCGCGTTCGGCCATGATTACGGCAAGCTCTTGGAGCGAAGCGGTCTGCGGAAAGGCTACGGGAGAGACTTCAGTTGCAGACGATAGCTTTATCACTTTCCCTATGCCAGAGAAATGGGATATAAGGCTTCTCGTTTCTGCAACCGGCAAAACAACGCTTTCCGGCCAATACTTTTGCGCTGACCTTCCTTCACGCTATAAGCCGGGCGATTCGTTAGGTAGTATGACTTTGGAAGTCCTAGCGGGACAGCAACAATGGATTGCGATGCCTAAACCGGAGAAAGATAGTGCGGATGGCTTTATCACCTTGGTATTAAAAGAAAACACCGATATTGTTATCCATACGGAAAGCACACAACGTACCGGCATCTTGTGTGGTAGCGTAAACTCCCCGCACTATTTCTATCCCTGCCTTACTGCGGGATACGAACGGCTCTATGCGCCGCAAAACATTGTGAACGGATACAACCGGCCTTGGTTATCTCCAAACCTCTGGATTGCAGGGGATGAGGCGAATCCGTGGGTAGAGTTAGAATGGGCCGAGCCGCAAAGAATCGGCGAAGTGCGTCTGTGCTTCAATCCCGATCTTTCCCGTGAGATTCCCAGCTCTCGCACAAAGACGTGGGATGAAAGCCATCGTTTTGCCGCGCGAGAGGGTATGCCACCAGAACTGGCCCGGTCATTCCGAATAGAAGCCTACCATAAGGAAAGCTGGAAAACTGTAGCGATGGAAGAGA
>JAITVQ010000159.1 GCA_031285745.1 Puniceicoccales bacterium
AGTTGCATTGGTGCTTTTTCCTTTTGCGACAGGGACTCTGCAGTTGTGAATAAGTGTTTTGTGGGCGCTGAAAGAGGCAGATTATCAAACATAAAGAACACTGGAGAGGACCAAGGGCAATAGGTCAGTATCTTGGCCGCGGGCCGCCATGTAGATTCCAGCATGCTTTGAAGACACGCCCTAGCATTCATCGCTCTCCTAATTATTATAGCGAAATACTCCCTCTTGGCCGTTATACCCTACAAAACAGTGTTAAGAATACCCAAGGCCTCGTGTCCATTCGTTGCCCTAACTTACCATCGTTACTCCTCTGATGCGCGGTATTTTTCGTAGGCCTTGATGATTCTGGCAACCAACGGATGACGAACCACGTCCTCTGCGCCAAACTGGAAAATCTCCACTCCTGGGACCTTGTGCAAGACATCCATCGCTTCCCGCAATCCTGATCTTTTCGAGCGCGGCAAGTCAACCTGAGTAATGTCCCCGGTGATGACCATGCGGCTGTTTTCACCAAGCCGGGTCAGAAACATCATCATTTGTTCGCTGGTGGTATTCTGCGCTTCATCCAGCACAATGAATGCATCTGCCAGCGTGCGACCGCGCATGTAAGCCAAGGGAGCGATTTCGATGATATTTTTCTCCATCAATTTATTTGTCTCGTCGCGCCCCAGCATGGTGTAAAGCGCATCGTAGAGAGGAATCAGGTAGGGAAGAATCTTCTCCTTCAAATCGCCGGGAAGATAACCCAACGCCTCCCCCGCTTCCACCGCCGGGCGTGTCAGGACAATACGTTGCACCCGATGCTCCATGAGTGCAAGAATGGCCGAGGCCATTGCGAGAAACGTTTTTCCGGTCCCAGCCGGGCCGATCCCAAAAACAATCGGGTTCGCCAGGATGGATTCCAGATAGGTCCGTTGATTGACGGTCTTTGGCACCACTGTGCACCGTTTGAGCGGCAGCACCATGGGTTTGTCAAAAAGCAGTTCCCATCGTCCGGCATCGCCGGCGACAACCCCGGCCAAAATGGCGTCAAAGTCCGCTTCGCCGACCTTGGCTCCCTGTTTGTGTGCCTTGTCGATGATGGAGAAGAATTGCTCGCCCTTGGCAATGGCACCCTTGGTGCCCGACATGTTAAGCCAACCCTCCCGGGTGATGAGTTTGAGTTTTAGCGCTTTTTCCGCTTCGTGGAGCTTGGTGGTATTGCCACAGTAGAGCTGGGAAAGATGTTTTGCGCTGGGAAAATGAAGAGTGTGTTCCATGAAAAATGATGGTTGAAGAGATCAAGAGTTACGACACCCCGGAGAAAAACGCCCTGTGTTTCCCGACAATGCCGATAGAGAGAAAATCAAAAGCACAGGCTATCTCGGACAAAATTGCCGCAAACGCTCCCACATGGAATCCAATGATTCGACGAGTACCCGGGTATCGCCGAGCACCGGCATGAAATTGCAATCACCGTTCCAACGAGGCACAATATGCGCATGCAGATGCTTGGGGATACCCGCCCCAGCTGCAGACCCAAAATTAAAGCCTACGTTGAAACCATCGGGCTTAAGCGCTTGGGTCAGGATATCCTGCCCTAGCACGATCAAATCCATCAGCCCCGCCCTTTCCTCGGAGTTCAGCAATGCCAATTCAGCCACCGCACGATACGGAATGGCCAGTAGATGACCCGCATTGTAGGGAAACTTGTTTAATACCAGATATCCGGTCTTTCCACGGTAAAGCAGGTGGACGCTTTTTTCGTCCGATGTCTTGGGAATATCCTCAAAAACCGAGGCTCCGCCTTGTGGCTTGGGTGCTTCGATATACTGCATCCGCCAATAAGAATGAAGATGATTCATCGTCGTATATTTCCTGTTCGCCGCCGGACAGACCTCTTGAGAAACACTACCCTGCCCTAAAGTTCAGGAAGCGTATCCCTTCGGGTGCGTACTGTGCCAACGCCAGGCGGTTTCGATAATGGACTCCACGGTATCAAACTGGGGCTTCCAGCCAAGAAACTCACGGGCCTTGGTGGCATCGGCGCAAAGTTCGGGCGGATCACCCGCGCGACGAGGGCCATACTCGACCGGGACTTTTTTCCCGGAAACTTTTTCCACGGCCTTGATGATTTCCAGTACGCTATAGGGACGCCCCGTACCGAGGTTGAAGTGTAATTGAGTCCCCGGTTTATCGAGCTTGTTGAACGAGGCAATGTGAGCCCTGGCAAGGTCGTCCACGTGAACATAGTCACGCAGGCAGGTACCGTCGGGTGTCGGGTAGTCGGTGCCAAAGACCTTGATGGTTGGCGCCAGTCCCAGTGCAGCCCGGATGACATTCGGGATAAGATGCGTCTCAGGAAAATGGTCTTCGCCGATAGTGCCATCCACGGCATCGCCGCAGGCATTGAAGTAACGAAACACCGCAAAGCTCAATCCATGCGCCACCGCCAGCGAAGCCAGCAAATTCTCGCAATCCAGTTTCGTCTGCCCATAGGGGTTGATCGGCATCTTGGTGACATCCTCGGTAATCGGCATCTTGTCCGGCATTCCGAAAACCGCCGCCGTCGAGGAAAAGACGAACTTCTTCACGTTCTCTTCCAGCATGGTTTCCAGCAGCCGCAAGGTGGCCACCACATTGTTCTTATAATACTTGAGCGGATCGGTCACGGATTCACCGACATTAATGAACGCCGCAAAATGCATGACCAAGTCGATCTTTTCCTTGCGCAATACCTGGCGAACAAACGGCTGATCAGCCAAGTCGCCCTGATAAAAAGGTATCTCCGGGGCAACCGCCTGACGATGGCCATAGATCAGGCTATCCAGGACAACAGGACGATGACCTGCCGCCACAATCTGCCGGACGCAGTGACTGCCGATATATCCGGCTCCACCAACAACAAGAATATTCATAAATGCCATTCAGCCAGAAAATCGCGCAGGGAAAAGAAGATTTTTACGACCGAGCACGATGGCTGTTTTATTTCTTGGCCGGACTTCGGCCTGATTTTTTCAACAAATATTGTTCTGCCCTGAGTATTTCGCTGTTTTGTCCTGCCAAGACTTCCTTGGAAACCGGCTCGATAACTTCGTCAGGGGAAATCCCGTTAAACTCGATAGGTTTTCCATTCTCCTGACGACTGCGGGTAGAAAACCGTACCGTGGCAATGCCGCTGGGAAAACGCCAGTCGCGTTTGGACGAGGATGATCCTGCCGTGGTTGAGCCAAAGAGACGGGCATTGGCCATGTTGCGCAGATCCCGGGCATAAGTTTCCCCCGCTGAGATGCAGCCCGCATCAATAATCACGGCAACTGGTTTTCTATTTCCCTTAAAAACAGTCTGCAAATCCTGCCCGTATCCCCCGCCGCCATTGCCGCGCAAATCCACGATCCAGCCATAGGCATCGGGAAACTTCTTCAGCGCAGCCTGAATCCCTGCCGTGGTTTGCTCTCCCTGTATCCGCCGCAGATAAATATAACCCACACCACTTGGCAGGAGGGAGTAAAAGGAACTCCCCTCGCCTCGCTCGAGATTTTTGGGCATATTGTAGGTTTTCACCCACCCTCGGGACGGACTGTCATTCTTCAAGACAAGCTGGACCTCCTTGCCATCGGACACATACACAATTTTGTATGGGTCGATTTTATCCGACATCAACGGCATGCGATAGGCCAATATCCGGGCACGTTGGGGGCTGGAAAAAGGCCCACCAGCCTTCCAAAGTGCATCCGATTGCGCCTCCAACACAGTTCTCGCAGGTTTTCCGTTGATACTGCGAATAAGCATTCCGGGATGCAAAACTGCAGTTGCGCCTTGAGGAGAGGCCGCCATTACCATCACGCCATTATCCTGGGCTGGCATAAAGGCAACGGGCAGGCAAAATTTGTCAGGCGGATTGGGCAATGAGACCTTGGTTTCCTGAATACCCATGTGGGCGTCCCGGAGGCAATCAAGGGCATCACTGACAATCCCCATGAACTCACTGTCACTCTTGCATGCATCAACCCGTTTGGCCAATTCACGCTTGGTTTTGTTCCAATCCGTCCGGATGCTTTTCAATTCAAAAAACGGATATTCCTTGTCGATGGTCTGGACAAAGACCCGCCAGTCTTTGTCGTATTCGGCAGCAACCAAGGAATTCGTCAGGAACACTCCAGCGAAAAGCAAAAGTACCAAACACAAATTTCTTCTGAATCTAGCAAAGTAGAAGAACCTGTGGGCAAGAAGGGGTGCTTGTTTTTCCTGTAGCATAAGGAAGAAAGAAGGGTCCATGCACATTAACTTTGTCAAACAAAGTATCTTTGCAATATAAATTACAAGAGTTGTTAAACACCATCTGTCTAACAGACAAATTGGGAACCTACTACCGGGTTTCGTGCCTTCTTCGCTTCCTTGGTCACTTCAATTCCTGTCGAGACCTAGATCTATCTTTTCTAAATCTTCCTTTGTCCGAGGGTATATTCCTGCCAAAGATAATTTATCTGGAGAATATACCGTTATCATTATGCAATATGCCGCTACCTCCTTGTCTATTTGAGAGAAATTTGGAATAAGTGTTTTTCCAAACATCCTGATAACTATATCATTTTCTTTTGTGTAGATATAGAAGCGTTCAGGGTTCTCAATAGGCCACCCAGTATGCCGCAGTGATTCGGCAAAAGAAACTGTCCCTTTTGAATCTGCATAACAAACATCTTTGGAAGATTCATAAGGAAAATACGTCGCCCCAACAGGATTTACTATCCAATGATAAAAACGCTTTGGCTTCTCCCTGATGATACAAAAATTGCTTACAGGAGAACTTGTTTGTGAATTTTCAACGGAAATCTCTATCGAAGAATTTGTGCAAGAGGGCAACGCAGCAAGAAATAAGGCCAATATGGCAAAAACTGCTACAATTTTCATTTTTGAATTCCAAAATCGTTTTGGAACCAAAGTCCCTTGCAGAGGGGGTATAGAAGAAAAGTCTTTGTTACTCCTGAGTCGCATGGAGCAATAGTAACATTCTCAAACGAAAGAGCCTAATTGATAATATCAATGGTGTAATATCTAAATTATCAATAGAAGCTCCAATCTCGGAATGATCCTTATATGGATCATCCGAGGAATCTTCCCATTAAATTTCCTTAATTCGAATCCGTTTCCTCACTTGTATCACATTCTTGATATTCACATTCAATTCCTCCCGTCATTTTCGCCACAAGATTGTATAAGATCGCGCCGATAAAACCAGCAATTCCGCCTCCCACCAAACTCATCACCGGAACAACGATTATGGTCCTAAGCCAGTTCTCGTCAACTTTTCCTCCGATCATGGGAACAAGGGTCACATTCAAAAAAATCATAATCAAAGAACCCAACAAATAGATAAAGGCACACACCAAGCATGCTTGCACAGGATTGATATAGGATATCCTGATTTTCATGATGATAAGTTTTATTCACCGCTTAATCGTTGGCAATTCTAAAATGTCCGGACGGGACACAACACTTCGCCTTGACTTCAACAGCAGCACTATCATGAAATAACAATCTGCATGACACTGTTGGCTGCATATTCCCGACTTCGACTTCTCCCTTAGGGGGAGAATATATATACCATCCGGTAGCGAGTGCCGGTTAACCCACTTCGCAAATCGTCGAATCCGCCCCGTTTTTTCGGGCCCATCTGAAACCAACTTTCATACTTTCATGCAACGTCAACCTATCACCAAGTACCGCCCCTTCCCGACCATTGATTTGCCGGATCGGCAGTGGCCCAGCAAGACCATCACAACAGCCCCGATCTGGTGCAGCGTCGATCTGCGCGACGGCAACCAAGCGCTCGCCATTCCAATGAATGTCCGGGAAAAGCTCGAAATGTTCAAGCTGCTCGTGGATACCGGATTCAAGGAAATCGAAATCGGATTCCCCTCGGCCAGCGACACCGAATTTGCCTTCTGCCGGGAACTCATCGAAAACAACCTGATTCCTGACGATGTCTCGGTACAGGTGCTCGTCCAATGCCGGGAGCATTTGTTGCTCCGCACCTTTGAAGCCCTGAAAGGCGCGAAGCACCCCATCGTCCACATCTATAACAGCACCTCGCCCTTGCAGCGCCGGGTTACCTTTGGCGACGCCACCAAGGAGGACATCAAGCAAATCGCCATTGATGCCACCAAACTGGTGAAATCCCTCCGGCACAATCTGCCGGACATGCGCCTCCAGTACTCGCCTGAAAGTTTCTCCGACACCGAGATCGATTTCTCCCTCGAAGTCTGCGAGGCAGTCATGGACATATGGGAACCGACCGCCGCCGAGCCGATTATTCTCAATCTTCCCGACACCGTCCAATGGTCCACCCCCAATGTCTATGCCGACCAGATCGAATGGTTCTGCCGGCACATGAAGGAGCGGGACAAGGCCATCATCTCCCTACACACCCACAATGACCGTGGCACCGGCGTTGCCGCCACCGAACTGGGTCTCATGGCCGGAGCCCAGCGCGTCGAGGGCACTCTCTTCGGCAACGGAGAACGCACCGGAAACCTGGATATCGTGACCGTCGCCCTCAACATGTATGCCCACGGCGTTGATTCTAAATTGAACTTTGATGACATCGGCGCTGTCCGCCAGGTATACGAGCGCTGCACGCGCATGACTGTCCACGAACGCCATCCCTATGCAGGCTCGCTCGTCTTCACGGCCTTCTCCGGCTCACATCAGGATGCGATCAAGAAAGGCATGGACCTCCGTGAAAAGGAGCCGGAAGGTTCCCCGTGGAGAGTCCCCTACCTCACCATCGACCCTCAGGATATCGGCTGTAACTACGAGGCCATCATCCGCATCAACTCCCAAAGTGGCAAGGGCGGCGTCGCCTACATCCTCGACCGGGAATTCGGCCTTGATTTGCCCAAAGCCATGCACCCGCAAGTGGGCGATACTATCAACGTCATCGCCGACAAGGCCCAGCGCGATCTCTCGCCCAAGGAAATCCTCGAGCACTTCCGTAAATGTTTCGTCAACATCGAGACTCCGCTGTCCATTGAGTCCTTTGAAGACCAGGCTGTCGGTGGCACCGACCATACCATCTCCTGCGTTGCCAAGGTGAAATTCAACGATGCCGAGCACATTATCCAGGGGCTGGGCAATGGCCCTATCAATGCCTTCGTTAATGCCCTCGAGGCGCAGGGTTGGAAAAACTTCAAAATAAAAGATTATCGCTCGCACGCTGTAGGCGTCGGCTCCGCCACGGACTCCGCCGCCTATGTCGCCATCGAGCGCGAATCGGACAAGAAGGTCTTCTGGGGATGCGGGATCGATTCAAACATCGAACTGGCAGGACTCTATGCGTTCGTCAGTGCGTATAATCGGGCGCAATAACCACATCTACCAAAACTTACCCTATCGGGATGAAGCGCAACGGAGCCACGTTGCGCTTCTTTTTGCCCCATGCGCCAACAGACGTCTTCAGAATATACCCGGAACTTGATTAGACATCTTCGATGAATAGACAAAGATGATGTATAACTAACAGGTATATGGCAAATTGGAGGAGTATCGTAGTTGAGTGCCGATCCTTCGAATAATTCTGCTATCTAATCCCCTAACATGTTCTATCATCGTATGTAAAAGGTTACTTTTCGAACAGAAAAGTTCCCTTCTACATTTTAGAAGAACCTAACGCTAAGCGGGAATCCGCCTTGAAATTATTAGCGAGACACTTTTCAGCCGGATAAGTAGGATAAATAATTGTAGGGCGGAACTTTTCCCAAGGAATGTATTCTTTCGAAATATTTGAAGACGTTTTACGCGGTCGATGACTATCTTCGCCCGGATTTGGACAACACTTTGGCAGCAGAAAAAGGAGTTTTAATTTCTAGAGAGGAACTTTGCGGCTAGAAATGTCATCTCCGCGTTTCGCGGAAATGACCTCTCAACTGTGCATCCTGCCTTTCGATCCTGCAAAACCTACCTTGCCAACTGCGGATGGAGCTTTTCTTTCTTCAAGAGAGAGATATTGTACTTTCCTATTTTATTGTTTCTTTATCCACTCATACACAGGGTCAACTCCCTTTTTGAAATCCGAAAAGCTTAATTCTATTTTTACATCTGGACTCACTGTATCTACGTTTTTATTATAGTATTTTATGTATTTTGTAGAATAAAAAACTTTTAAACCTGAACTTGGAAGATCAACTTTCATAACCTCTCCGAAAGAATTCGGTTTACCACTAGTCTCTTCTCCCACAAGAATAGCGTTTGTTTGAGTCTTGAAATCGATTACATGCAATACAGCGGAAGAATAAGTTGCCCTGCCTATTACAACATATATCTTGATATGAGGGTTCTTTTTTAAATATTTTGCAAGCTTGGAAATAAAAAGTTGCCCCTGAAGCGAACTCCCTCCCGGATTAAACCTCATATCAAAGATAATTTTATTAACAGACTTCTCTTCTAATGTTTTGAATATACGTTTCTCAAATTCGCTGAAGGATGGTAAAATTGCTATATCCTCACTTTCTGCTCCACCCCAATGTGCAGCCTTATTATTTCGCCTCTTAGCCTCTATTGCCGTCTCCTTACTCCAACATTTATTATATTGCAAGCAATATATTTTACTCTCAGGGAGATACGAATCAACAAAGAGAGCATCTTTATTTTTATAACAAAGAGCTGTTGAATTAACTTGATTATACGATTGTCCATCAAGCTGTTTAATTTCAGCAACACTCATCTTATAAATGCGATTATTTCCATCTGAATCAACCAATCCTAATTCTAATTTTTTTTCATTAATAAATCCGAAATACTCAAGAAGTTGAATCGAAGGTAGAATTTGCGGAACAATTTTTTTCACAGTAGCTGAATTATCCACAGTGATCAACGAAATCAATTTGTTACTAATCGTATCAATCGAAAATCCATTGATCGATACTAACTGTTGTCCCAGAATCTCGTTATTTTCCGAAGTAGTGCCTATAATAAAAACCCCATCACTAAACCAATATAACTGTAATGGAAGTATTTGATTTTTGTTTATAAATGGACTGAAATCTAATACAGTATGGGAATCACCGGCACTCGCTATTAATTGGCGTAATCTCAGTGCAACCTCCAAATTGGTCAATTTCTTACTTTCCAACTTAATTTTACCCAATTCTTCTAGAAAGTAACCTGAAGAGATTATTGCAAAAAAATTGCAATGCTTTCGAGGCAATTCTTTAGCAATAAAGTCCAAGTCCTCATTCCAATTCACCTTATTAATGTTTTGTGAATAAACTGTATGAGTTAGGAATACACCAACTATTAGCAAAATTGCGTTTTTCATTTTCGCCAGTGTCTTTAAAGTGATTAAGAGTTCGTTATAAATTGATTTGAAGAGTCCTTGAATATAAGCAAATCAAAAACACCAAGGCAGAGAACCATCTAAGGCAGCTAATGTGAATAGCCGCCGGTGAAACCGGCCGAAATCAGACTATGATTTCACAGCCCTAAAAGGACTGAACTGCCCCTTATTCAGCTACCTTGAATGCTACCCTTTATGCCCTAACACATATGATGAAATACTATATTGAGAGAATACATAGAAGTGATGCAGGCACGTTTTCAAAATCACTTTTAAAAAATACATCCCAGGAATTATCTTAAAAATCACGCCAAGGGTTGCACATGCAGCCAGGAATGCTCACTATTGCACCTCAAAAAGTCATATGCATTTCGCACGCCATATCTTCAGCCTGTTTACCCTGTTTGCCTTTCTCCTGCCCCTTCACGGCCAAAGTGCCGGTGCTCCGGCAAAAACCAAGGCATCCTTGGTTGCCGACCACTCCGCGATTACACCTGGGCAAAAACTCCTGATTGGGATCCGGTTGGTTTCCCAACCCCACTGGCATACTTATTGGAAAAACCCCGGTGACGCCGGCAGCGTTACCGAGATGAAGTGGGAAAAGCTCCAGGGTGCCAGCATGGGCGAGTGGCAATGGCCTGCGCCGAAATTATTCGTCCAAGGGGCCACCGAGGACTTTCCCGGCCTTTACAATTTCGTTTACGAGGGAGACACCACGATTCTGATTCCGTTGACCATCGCGCCTGACGCCAAGGTCGGGGAAAAGATTGTCCTCAAGGGAGAAGTATCCTGGCTCGAATGCGACGACAGCAATTGCGTTCCCCAGTCCAGCACGATCAGCCTGACATTGCCCATCGAAGCAAAGGCGATCCCGGCTAACGCGGAGTTATTTACCAAGGCAAAGGCGGATATTCCCCTGGCGACCGACGCCTGGCAGATAACCGCAGTCCGTGAAGGTACGAATATCATCCTACGCCTAAAACCCAACGGAGCCGATGCCAATGATGCAATCGAGGGCATTCACTTCTTTCCTTCCGACCAACAGATTCCGCCCAGCGCCCAACCCAAAGTACTCACTGAGGGTAAAACCAAGGTGTATGTGTTCGATGCCAAGGATTCCTATGAAAAAGAAGGCACTGTCCTTACCGGAGTCCTGACAGCCAAAAATAGCTGGCTAAAAAGTGCTCCCGATACCAAGGCAATCTCTGTCGGGGCGACCTATGGTTCACAACCAGCGACCTCGATAAAAGCCACGGATACCACCCAGGCCGCTGTCTCTGCCAAGCCTGCGTCAGGCGTCCTGACATGGGAAGATTGGACATTGGCCCGTCAGGAAGAACTGCTGGCTGCCGGTAAGCTCATCTATATAGACTTTACCGCCCGTTGGTGCGCCACCTGTCAGGTTAATAAACGGGTTTACTCCAATGAGGCCATTGAGGAAGCCTTTCACAAAAATGAAGTCGTTCTTTTGCGCGCCGACTGGACCAAAAAGAATGCGGAAATAGCCAATGAACTGGCCAAATACCAACGTGCGGCAGTGCCGTTCAATGTCTTCCTCAAAAAGGATCACCCGGCGGTACCGCTTCCCGAGCTTCTCACAGTCAACAACGTCCTCGAAAAACTGGATGTCATCCTTGGCAAACGTGCCGATGACGCACCGTTGGAGCAAAAGGAAGAATCATCGCTCCCGGCTCAAATTGCCTTGGCACTGGTCGGCGGATTGATCCTGAACCTCATGCCCTGTGTGTTCCCCGTCCTTGGTTTGAAAATCATGGGCTTTGTCGGGCAGGCAGGACAAAACCGCCGGAAAGTCGTCATCCACGGGATTGTTTTCGCGATTGGCGTACTGCTCAGTTTCTGGATCTTGGCGACCGTTCTACTTGTCCTGCGCCAGGGAGGTTCTCAACTCGGTTGGGGCTTCCAGTTGCAGGAACCGGGATTTGTCCTGGCCATGGCGGTAGTCCTGCTCGTGTTTGCCTTGAACATGGCCGGGCTCTTTGAGATCGGCGGCAGGGCCGTTGGTGTTGGCAGTGGGCTAACCGCCAAAAGCGGCTACGGCGGCTCCTTTTTCTCGGGTATTCTGGCCACGATCATTGCCACTCCGTGTGCAGCTCCATTTCTGGCGCCTGCGCTCGGGGCTGCCTTGGCGTTACCCCCGGTTCCCTCGTATCTCATCTTCACCGCAATTGCTGTTGGGCTTGCGCTGCCCTACCTGCTGCTGTCCGCTTTCCCCGATCTTATCAAAATGCTTCCCAGACCGGGAGCATGGATGGAGTCTTTCAAACAAGGCCTGTCCTTCCTCCTCTTTGCCACCGTGCTTTACCTGCTCTGGGTCTTGGCCGGGCAAATGGATATCTTTTCACTTCGCGACGTCTTCCTCGGCATGGCGGCCATCGCATTCGCCTGCTGGGTTTATGGGCGCTGGTCTGCACCGCACCGCGAAGCGAAAACTCGCCTCATCGGCATGGCCGTCTCCGCAGTGATTCTCCTCGGTACATGTATTTACTACTATACCCTTATCCGGGCGGAGAACGCAGGGTAAAAATAAAAATGTAGCCGCAATGGGTAGGCCCGTTGTCCGCTGCCGCCTCGCTCGGTACTCCGAGCAGGCGATGACACCTATATGGAGGGACGAGCTCCCGCGAGTCCGTGGCCGAATCGAGAAAGTAAGGCCAATAGAGACTGTCAGAATCAGATAATATTTTGAGGAAAGTGCTGAACGCTGAGCATGTCCCTATTCCTTATCCCAGTATATGGCCCACGGACTCGCGGGAGCTCGTCCCTCCATTTCTTCACATGAACTATTTAAGCCTAAACCGAGTGCCAGGCCTCAAAAGTTTCTTTGAGTTCTTTGTGATCTTTGCGATTAAATCACCTGTTCTCGCTTTAGAGAGTTGTTTCTATCTCATCACGTAACCCGAAAAAATGTCACTTCCCGGTTACCTCTGCTCCGCTGGATGAAGTGTTATCGGATGAGTTGGGATCATGCTCTGCATTCTCGGCGCGATATCCGCCACCAAGCGCCTTGATAAGATTGATATCCAGCGATACGAGCTGGCTCTCGAGAAGCAGTAGTTCGGTTTGCGCGAGATAGCCGGGAAGCCGGGCCTCGGCTGCCTGGATGCGATTGCCCAGTCCGCGCTGGTAGGCCGCCTCAGCGGCCTCATGGCTACGATTCACGTCCTTGATCTTATCCAGTTGGAGTTGGTGCTCTGCTTGCAGGGTCTGAATCTTGTTCCCACAGACGGCCACTTCGCGCACGGCATTGAAGACCGCCTGATTATACCGCTCGATAAGCTGGTTCCGGGATGCCCGGGCACTGTCCAATGCAGCATTGAGTTGGTCGATCTGAAAGATGGGCAGGTAGATCAAGGGCAAGCCCATTACCTGGGTGGTTGATTTGGAGAAGAGATTGCCGACCTCGACCTTCCCAAAGAGAAAAAGCCCCGCGAGATTTATACTGGGATAAAATGCGGCCTTGGTGGCCTCTATTTCACTGAGCGTGGACTGGACATACCAACGCATGGCCTGAAGGTCAGGGCGTCGCGCCAGCAGTTCATAGGACAGAGTCTCGGGCAACGCCGCCTCGACCGACCTGGGCAGGGGTACAGGTTTGATTTCCGGCAGATCGTCGGCAGTGGCCCCGACAAGTGCGCGGATTGCCTCGCGGATGTTCTTTATTTCGCCCAATGCCGCGACCTTTTGCCGCTCCAAGGCAAGAAGCTGCACGCGGGGTTGCGCGATGTTGACCCGGGAGCCAAGCCCTGTCTCTGCCCTGGCCTCCTGAGCTTGTATGGCCAACTTCCAGACCTCACTGCTTTTGTCGATCAGGTCGATAAGATGGTAGTTGGTCTGGATGCCGTAATAGAGTTGTGCGACCTCGGTGGAGATTTCCAGTTCAACAGCGGCAGCCTCGGCAACGCTCGCATTTTCCGCCCCTATCGCAGCCTCGACGGCATGGCTTTGCTTCCCCCATATATCCAGATTGTAATTAATGAGAATATCGCCCGCCTGAAGGTCCTTGGTAAAAATACCACCGCCCATGATTTGGAAATTATTCCACCAATTACCGATTATTTTGACTTGGGCATGAGACTGGGCAATGCGCGTCTGGGCAACAGCAATGCTGGGGGCGGAAACAATGGCGCGCGCAATAAGGGCATTCAGTTGAGGATCATCATAGCGAGTCCACCAAAAGGCGGCAGGCCAGCCATCCCGCGCCAGATGGATATCATCGGCAAGACGGATTTGCGCAGGATCGAACTTAGCGGACGGATCTTTATCATCGTGCATACATCCGGCCAAAAGGAAAAAGGCAGCCAGAACGCCAAGGACCCGGCGGGAACGCAGGCGAAAAATGGTCTTATGCTTAATTGGTATCATGAAATGTTTTGGCTGGCGTTGGCGAGAGGCTGCGACTCCACAGTGTCGTCGTTGGTTTGCGCCCATGTGGGCAGTGCAGCAAGACTGCGGGCAAGATGTTGCGCAGAGGAGAGCAAGTATTGATCTGCGCCTTGCCGATGAGCAAGACGCGCCAAATTCCGGCAAGTAACGTCCAGATCCTGCCTGGCTTCAGAAGACTGGGATTCGCCGCTTTCAATGCCTTTTGCGTAGGTTTCGCAGAAATCGGCAGATTGCGCCCGGAGGGTCTGGATTTCTTTTGCCAGATCACCTTCACCATCGGCAAAACGGTTTGCCTGCGTACGAAAGGCGTCTTGCGCAAGCAGGATGTCCCGGCTGCGAGCCAGCATATTTTCAGCACCCCTGACCAGATGCTGGTTTTTGCCATTTTCGCTGTAATCACGCTCCAGTCTCAAGTTAAGCAACAGCCTGTCGCATTCCTCCACTTGCGACCAGCAATCCAGATACTGTTGTAAATATTGGTTTTGTCGCTCATGGGTCGCTGCCTCTTTCATTGAGACCGACGAACGAATCAACGCGGCCAGTTTATGAAACTGGGAAGTAAATTTCCGGCGCAAATCTCCACTGACACTCTCCGACCAAATGTAGGTGAAAACAAAATGCATCAGGAGGACGCCCAACAAAATCCCAATGATGCGATCACGAATTTCGACAAGATTGTTCGACGGACCAAATCCCTCAAAAAGGGCCAGCGACAGGGTAACCACTGTCTGGGCTCCAATGTAGGCAATGCGTTCCGAACCGGCGGCAATCCAGGCACTGATTGCAATAACCGGCATGACCGCCAAAAGCAGTCCCATTATCCCATCAATATGGGGAAAAATGAATATGTTGATGACGAGGGCGGCAATACTGCCAAGCACACCGCCTGCGATACGGAGCGAGCCCTTGTGCATCGTGGCCCCGAGCGTGGGAAAAGCAATGACCGCGCAGGTTATCATGACGGTATGAATACCCGGCCAGGCCACGGCATTGTAGAAAATGTAAGCAGCAATACAACTTAGCGTAACCTTGAGGGCGTAGCGTACATAATTGGGATTGGTACGGATATCTGGAACAATCAAGGCCCCTTTCGGTGACTCGGCTTTACCTTCCTGCTCCGGTGAAGTGCCGATGGAATCAAGCGCAAGAAGAGTGCGGCGAATTTCGAGCAAATGGGGATGTTCGTTGAAAATCGCCTGCTCATCAGGGATAGGCGCCCAATGGCTACTGTAGGTTTTTCCCTCGAAAAAAGAGTCTCCCAGAGCCTGCATCTGCAAACCAAGATGTCGTGTCACCGACTGCCCCGCCGGACAATTCAGCCTATCGGTATCGGAAAGTGAATTGGTGATTTGTAGAAGATGCGCGACGGCGGCAACGACTGCCTGCCGATAGACCTTCATGGCATAAGGGCCCTTGTCCCCGATTGCGGCAAATTTAGACAACTTTTGCAGCGTGGCCGCGCTTTGGGCGAGTTGCTTGGGGTTGAGCTTGATCTCTGAATTATCAACCTCCCCCGCAAGGTATGCCAGTCGTCCGGAAATCAACGCAAGCTGGCGCCGGACTTCGTCGTGAAGGTACTGAATGGCATTCGAGGGAAACAGATAGCTATTGACCAGCAATACGACGACAACGGGATACAATACCGCGAAAGTTGACCAGAAGCATTGCTCCAGCAAATACTGAGACATGCTGGTCATATCAGCAAAGCTCTGGACGTAGAGAGGTTCCAGCGACAGCGCATAGAAAACAATGCCAAGCTTGGATACCCGCATGGCGTATATGCCGAAAAAAACCATGACGCTGGCGCTCAATAAACGAAGGGCATGATAGTCGTATGTATACTTAAGGAGGAGCAAATTTGCCCCGGTACCGACAATTGCGACTATGAATATCACGACCCCGACAATCCGGGTAAGCGTGAGGTTGGATTGAACGACAAAAAAAACGACAATGATGGATAATGAAACGTAGGGAATCCTGAATCCCATTGAGACCAAAAGCACAATGGCACATGGGACAATCAGATTGAGCGCCATGGTTCCACGCCCGGGAAACGGAGCCAACTCGTCCTTTGCATAGCGCAAGACCGATATTAGCTTTTCCGGCAGAAGGCTGGTCACAGCAAGGATGGTTGGTTGGTTCAAAACACCGGAGGATGCCCCGGCTACTTGGTTTGCTTATCAATCTCTACTTTCACAACTGCGGAAGCTCCCAGGCGGAAGATTTCCGGGTTGGGTTGGGTAACACTCATTTTCACTGGAAACCTCTGCGAAACACGGATCCAGTTCATGCTACGCTGCACCCTAGGGAGACCTTCGAGCACAAGGCCACCGTCGTCCGGCAGTACGCCGTAGCCCGTGGATTCGACAGTGCCGTCGAAGACCTGGCTGGTGTCACTCATGAGCCTGATTTTAACAGGCTGCCCGGGTCGGATTCTTTTCAGGTCACCTTCACGGAAATTGGCAATGACGTACCAATGCTCGGTATTGATCAAAGTGAATACTGGTTTGATCAACGAAGCCTGCTGTCCAGTGGTGGTTTTCAGGGCCGCCACCCGTCCGTCAAAGGGAGCCCGCACCGTCGCTTGTTCAATGTGGAACTCGGCAAGCGCGATTTCGGAACGGATCACATCACGCTGGGCGACCAAGGCATCTATACTGCTAACTGCGGAGGCAGCCTGCTGGGCTTGCAACTCAACGGCGGCAAGATCGGCTTGAGCCGCCTTGTGGGCTGAACGGGCCCGGCTCACCTCCTCGGCGGAAACAAAGCCTGATTCCAAGAGAGGCTCGGTGCGCTTGAGCGTCTCGGCTGTTTGCTGAACCAACACTTGGGAGCGTTCAACCAGCGCACGTACGGATTCGGCATTATACTCCTGCGCCTTGACGACCCGTTGCATGTTGGCGATCTGCTCGTTAAGGGCAACCAGCGCGGCCCTGCCCCTGGCCAACTCTATCTCAAAAGGCCTTGTGTCTATCTGGAACAGCAGATCCCCTTTCTTGACCGCCTGATTATCCCTGACGGCAAGATTGATAATCCGTCCCGGCACTTCGGCCACCACGTCAATGGTATCAGCATAAACATAGGCATCATCCGTGCTTGGCTCGGTATTCATCCGGTGCACCACATAAACAAGCAGGATAACAGCCAGAAGCAGGACAACGATGGCAGGCCACTTGAGAGCGAGTTTACTGGGTGTGTTGCTCATCGGGATATAAACTTTTAGGGTTAATAGTGAAGCAAGCGTGTGCTATAGATGTCAAAAAGTTCATATAGCGCTAGAAAAACAACAGCCAGATTAGGCAGGAAAAGATGAGCGCGAGCGCAGGATAAAATAAGACTGCCATCCCAATCCTGTGCTCGAATTTTGTCCATTGAATGATGGTACGCACCACCGCAGCCATAACGATGCCGCCGATGGAGCAAAATATCCAATCCGGGAAATACGCGCCAATCACAGGAATAGACGACGGCAACTCATTGCACCCGGACATGATCACCCCGGTTCCCATCAGGCTAATTATCTGCAACACCCTGCTTTTTCCGGCCACAATCCGGTGTTTTGTCCAAACGGGAACACCCTTACTGGATAAAACCCGGCGTAAGTGAAATTTTCGGGCAACGGTAAATAGACGCATTACAACTTCAGTACAGTGTTAAGGAGCTGGCTTCATATAAAATAAACTCATTCTCAAGTAAAAACAAACTTTGGTAACACTTTAGGACATTTTTAAGAGCTATAGTCACATCTGGTTAGGTTGCCTCTCCGAAACAGTTGTTTTCCGACCGACCACTTATGCTGCATATGGAAAGAACGCCCTACAAATTACGCGTCTGCAACACGGCACTTTCCCGACAAATCAGTGTCTTCTTCGCTATGACAATCTCCCTTCCCCACCCTCGCGTGCTGCTCACGTTGCTTGTTTGTCTGATTGGAATTCATTCGACTGTTCTTGGTACGCCGCCACCTCCTGGGCAAAATCTCACCTTAAAAGCTCCGATCAAGACTTGGGACGAAGGCATTCCCCTTGGCAATGGATTGACCGGTGGTTTGCTTTTCGGGAGTGATAATCTCCTCATAATCGGACTGGATCGCGGAGATCTCTGGGATGAACGCCCCTATTCCGGAGTCGGTGCGAATTGGTGGAAAAAGTATCCTTGGCAAGATGACAGAAGCCTGCCCATCGGTGACAATGCCTACCGTGGGGCATCACCCACCAAACTCCCTGGTGGACGCATCCATATCACTCTGGCGGATGACCAAAAGCTCACCGAGTTTGGATTGAGTTATGCCACTGCCGAGGGTTATGTAAAAACCACCGGAGGACATGAAGTACGAAGCTTCTTCAGCGCAACAGCACCCATTGCCTTTTTAAAAATATCCGGCCCGGCACCTAAATCCATTGACGTGCTCAGTCCGCTGGATGTGGTCAAATACGAGCGGGGCAACAACGCCGCCGGACATAGCCCCGGCTCCGTGGACCTTCTCGGCTACCCTGATGCCACCCAAGGAAAAAACGAAACCGCCCGTTGGTATCTCCAGAAAGCCACGGACGGCTTATCCTACTGCGTCTATATCGACACCCGCCGCTCTGGTAATGAAACCGTTGCCGCCATCGCCATCACTTCCACCGAGGATGGATCCGACCCTGTGGCCATCGCCCGGCAGCGGTGCACCAATGCGCTTGCCCAAGGCTATAATGCGGCATTCCAACCACACGCTCGCTGGTGGAAAAACTTCTGGGACCAATCATCGGTAACAATTCCCCAGTCGGATATTCAGCAACAATACACCTTTGTTCGCTATCTCTATGGCACAGGCTCCCGGCTGGGTGCTCCGCCCATGCCATTGCAGGGGGTCTGGACTGCGAATGACGGAAAACTGCCCCCCTGGAAGGGCGATTACCACACCGACCTTAATACACAAATGACCTACATCGCCTATTTTGGTTCGGGCGATTTTGAGAGCGGAAATAGCTTTCTGGAATATCTGTGGAATTTGAGACCTTTCTTCCGCGAATTCGCGAAGGACTTCTATCAGACAAACGGGTTATCTGTCCCCGGAGTAATGACCTTGGCCGGACAACCGATCGGCGGTTGGCCCCAATACTCTCTCTCCCCCACCAACACCGCTTGGAATGCGCATCAATTTTATCTCCACTGGCGCTACACCCAGGACAAAAAATTCTTGCAGGAACGCGCCTATCCTTGGTGCTCGGAGGCAGGCCAATGCCTGGCTGAATTGCTGAAACCTGACGATACTGGCACGCTCAAGCTGCTTCGCTCCACTTCGCCCGAGATTCACGACAATTCTGCGCGTTCTTGGATGAAGCCGAATACCAATTACGACAACATGTGCATCAAGATGCTTTTCCTCTCCCTCCAGGAAATGGCCGATGCCTGCAACAAACCGGATGATGCAAAGAAATGGGCCACGCTGGCTGAAAAGCTCGGCCCTTGGCATGTCGCACCCGACGGGGAATTAATGCTCAGTTCCGAGGAAAAACTCACTTACAGCCATCGTCACCTGAGCAACCTGATGGGACTGTTTCCCTTTAACTTGATCACATCCGAAGGAGGTCAGGCCCAGCAACAACAGATCAAGGCATCCTTAAATGCCTGGGATAAGTTGGGCACCCGGGCCTGGGTCGGATACAGCTTCTCCTGGATGAGTTGCCTCAGGGCTCGTGTGGGTGATGCCGAGGGAGCATTGCGCAACCTGGACATCTACACCAAGGCATTTGTCCTGCGAAATGGCTTCCACGTCAACGGTGACCAAACCCGCAGTGGTTTCTCCGGTTTCACCTACCGCCCGTTCACGCTGGAGGGCAATTTCCTCGCCATGCAGGCTGTGCACGAGATGTACCTGCAAAGCTGGAGTGCTACTCCCGGCCAGCGCGACACGGAGGTCATCCGCGTATTCCCTGCCATGCCGTGGCGCTGGCATGAGGCCAGTTTTTCCGACCTGCGCACAGAGGGTGCGCACCGTGTTTCCGCCCGTTGGGAAAACAATGCCACAGTCTGGTTCAAACTCGTCGCCGGGAAAAACGGCATTGTTCGCATCCGGGACAATTTCGATGGACGTGTTCCCAAATGGAGCCGCAACGGTGTCGTGAAAAAGGGAGAGAACTTTGAGGTTTCCCTAAATGCGGGCGAAATCTTGGAAGCTACCTTGGATAAACCCAAGACGATCCCTGCCGAACCGGAAAATGCAGCAGAGCCTGTTGTTATCCAGTCCCGTATCGGACTCAATGCTACCAAGCTTCCCTTGCGCCTTGGAGCCGATGGTCATGGCGGTAATAAATTTCGCGGTGATATCGCCCAAGCTTATGTTTTTGACCGGGTACTTTCTCCCCAGGAAATCGCAGCACTCGCCATCTATGACAGGGCCATCGTTCCCACTGAAGAATCCGGACAAGGTGGTGAGTTACCCCCGGCCGCGAAAAACGCCGCAATGGCCTTCGATATCAATCGGGATGTAAAAACCGTCGGCGGCGTTACCCGCGTTCCAGCCACAGGCAGGATAAAGGGCGAAGTTTTCCATTTCGACGGCACCGGTTACTTGGAAATTCCCTCAAGCCCTCGACTCAACGGGACATCTGGCTTAACCTTGGCTGCGTGGATTCGCCCGGACTCCGTTGACTCCGATATGCGCATCTTCGACAAGGCCATCCCGGGACAATCCGTCGGATATCTTCTCGATACGCATCCGAAGAATTCTTTACGCCTGCTTACCCAGTTGCCGAGCTATTCGGCAAAACTACAGGTTGGAGAATGGGTTCACGTAGCCGGTACCGTTAATCCTTCGACCAAAGAAGAAGTATTGTATTTGAACGGCAAGGAAGTCTCCCGGCGTACTGCGGAATAATCAGCAGCGGGCCGGACACAGGATTTACAGGAAAAAATGGAGGGGCGAGGTCCTCCATTTTTATATATTAAAGGGCAAATTCGTATAAGCATGATATTTGCACCTCTTCGCATCCCTTGTGGTTAAGCAAAAACTTTGATTGGCATAGCCCTAATGCTTCCGCTGTATCAGTTGCGGGACGTTGCATTATATTGCTAAAATAATAAATTTTCAAATATCGCCCAATTACCCTTATAGAGTTCTCCGACGATATATAATTGGATTTACCAAGTATTATAGTGGCTTTACGGTATTTGTCTTAATGGTCGATGTCTCGGTCATTTTTCTTCGCCTACCAAGCCCGTCCCCGTTCCTCATGGAAAAAATCCTCCTGCGCCTTCGCGCACTCTGGTTGATCGCTTTGTACCTGTCCCTGTTTCAACCTGCCGCCATACTGGCAGACGAACCAACTGCTCAACCTCCCGGCATCGGCGACACCGCCCCCGATTTCACTTTTGTCAATTTTGACGGTCAAGAACACAAACTCTCCGAGTTTCGCGGCAAACCGCTCATCCTGGATTTCTGGGCGACCTGGTGCGGCCCCTGTATCGGGGAAATTCCCACCCTGCGGGCTGTTCACCAGGAAATGAAGGAAAAGGACTTTGTCGTCCTCAGCGTCAGCATCGACGACAAACTCGAAACGGCCAAGAACTACGTCGCGAAAAACAACATGCCCTGGATGCAGGGCCATGCCTCGGGCGCGTGGAAAAGCGAACCGATCAAAAAATATCAGGTCGATGGAATTCCCTCCATTTGGTTGATTGATGCCAAGGGGCTCATCCGGGCGACCGACTTGCGCAAGGAGGAAACCAAGACGGCAGCTCGCCTGCTCTTGGAGGGCAAACTCAAGCTGGCGCCTGATCCTGCGGTCAAGGTCTCCGGCCAGGTGGTGGACGAAAAAGGTGCTCCCGTGGCCGGAGCGAAGGTCGTGATTTATGCTACCCGTAATGGGGATATTGCCAAGGGTCTTTTGCCAAAGAGTCTCGATACGAAAACCTTCACCACCGACGAAAACGGAGTCTGGACCTGCGCAGAAATGTTTGCCGGTGCCACGCGAATCGACATGGGCGGCTACCATTACGATTACGACTCCGGGAGTGGATTTTTTGAAATGCAAGAGTTTGACGAGACTACCCGTGATCAGTTCTACGACGGGAAGACCAAGATTGTCCTCCGCCATGGCATCCGGGTTTCCGGTGTGGTCAAAGATGGCCAAGGTAACCCGGTGCCCAATATTCCAGTTCTCCTTGGCGGCATTGAAGACTCCATGAACAGTATTCTTCCGCGCAAGACTGATGCCCAGGGCGCTTTCACCTATACCGTGGAGGAAAACAGCTACAAGGTGAGTTTCGGTGTCAATATCAAGGGCTACGCGCCTGAACTGAAAACGGTAACTTTGGCGGAAGCCAGAAAAGGCGTCGAAATTATCCTAAAGCCTCCGCAGACCATCAAGGGTATCGTGGTCGATGAGCAGGGGAACCCACTGGGCAACGTCTGGATCTGCCTCGACGGCTGGCGGGACGGGAGCCGGATGCTGGGCAGTAAAATCGCACATTCGAAAAGAGATGGCACCTTCGAATACCAAGGTATGCCGGATGACGACGTATACTTTGGATTCATGTTGAAAGGCTATGCTAGCAGACGGCACATTCCCCTCAAGGCCGGGGAGGAAAACAAGGTCGTCCTGCTGCCGCCCACTCGGGTTACGGTGACTGTGCTGGATGCCGAGACGAATGAGCCGATCAGAAACTTCAGCGTAGATCGCGGTTATATTTACTCCCGGGGAAAACAGCCTGAGAGCCACATGACCTGGGGCTCCAACAAGGAAGGCTGGATGGGATACAGTGAGATAAAAATGGGGGAGGCGGGACGATTTGAAAACGAACTCAATCTTACGACACCCGGTTATGCGTACCGCATTTCGACTGAAGGGTATTACGCCGCCGAGTCAGAGCGAGTGGTCATGGACGGGAAAGCCCACGAACTAGTGGTCAAACTCAAAAAAGGCACACCATTGCATCTCACTATCACAGATGCTCAAGGCCGTCCGGCGGCTGGTGCCGAGGTAGCATTTCGGACCATAGTGAAAGATAAATATCCCTGGATTAAATTCATCGACGGAAAATATGAGGATCGTGGATACAGAAAAGATGACGAATCCCAGAAGATCGGTGAAGATGGTACATTGACCCTCCCGCCCACGGCGGAACGGTTCCGCCTGATGATCGGGCATCCCTCGGGCTGGGCCAATATCAGTTCGGATGATCTGGTGGCGAGCAAAACCATTATGCTTGCTCCCTGGGAGCGGATCAAAGGCAAGTCTTTTGCCGGGAAAAAGCCCAATGTCGGAGCTACGGTTACCTATACGTCTATTGGGCGATATAGTCTGGGCCGTTATGGAGTCCACGGCGAAGCCGACAACATGACTTGGAAGTCCATCGCCGTCGTCGATGAGAATGGCGACTTTGAGATAAAATATGCCGTGCCCAAGATGGGCTGGGTCAATGACGGAACTGTTACCGACCGGGTTTACATTACTCCCGGAGACGTGAGCGAGATTCACCTCGGCGGGAAAGGACGTCCAATTATCGGAAAGGTTGTCCCTCCTCCCGAATCCAAGGAAAAAGACGTGCCTGTCTGGGGAGGAAGCATCCGGTTGGCCGATGTTAAATTTGAATCATCACCTAAATCCCAGTTGGGCGACGACGAATGGGAGATGGATACGACGGGGAGGCGGGATGACGGACTCTCCGAGGTCGACAAAGATAAAAACGATCTGGAAAGTTATCTATGGTACCAGAAAACCAGACAAACGTACTTCAGGATGAATGCCGACGGGACGACCTTCCGCATCGAAAATGTCCTGCCCGGCAAATATACCATCGAGGTCGGAGGCTACGTCAAGGGAGAGCAGACCGTCGAGGTCACCCTTGCCGAAGGCCAGCAATACATGGAAGACCCGCAGGAGATTCCTCCGATCCAACTTCAGGACACGGAAAAATGCAAAGTCGGCTCCGAGGCTCCCGATCTCGTTTTTATCGATGTTGACGGCAAGGCGCATCGCCTGTCCGAATACCGAGGCAAGCACGTGCTATTCTATGTCTGGAAAGCCAAGTACCGGTACGGACGCGAGGAACTTGCCATTTTCCAGGCTCTCCGGGAAAAATACCGGGAGAATGGTAAGCTCGTAATTCTCCTGCTCAACAGCGACGAGAAACCTGAACTCGTCCGTCGTTTCATTCAGGAGAAGAATATTTCCGGGCCGTATTTCTTCCTGAAAAAGGAAAGCCTATCGGAGTTGGATGAGGATGCTCCCAAATCTCCTGCCTATGCCTGTGTCTGGCTGGTCGACCCCCAAGGGAAAATCCTGTCCAAATATCTTTATGAAGACGAAATCGAAAAGGCCCTCCAACAGCACCTGAACACTCCGGCAGAGTCCAAATAGTAGCAAATAGTAGCGCAGGCTTCCAGCCTGCCTATTATGATTTGCTTTGGATAAACAGAAAGGTTGCTATCAGACGCCATGGAGCATGCTAGGATCTTTGCAGTTCACTTTGCAACTTTCGCATTTCTAATTTTCGATTTATCATTTCTAATCCTTCCCAATGTCCACATTCGCCATACTTTTAGCCGGTGGCTCCGGTAGTCGCATGCGCGGCGTCGTCCGCGACAAAATCCTTGAACCGCTCGCGGGCATCCCAGTCATTGCCCATTCTGTCAAAGCGTTTATCGAGTCCGAGGTCATCGACGGTTTCGTCATCGTATGTCGTGACGATGAACAGCAGGCAGAAATCACCAACGCTATCCAGCCATGGTTGACCAAGGATGTTCCCTTGTATTGGGCACGCGGCGGGAAGGAACGGCAGGACTCCGTCCTAAACGGATTGGAATGCTGCCCTGAAAATACCAGTATCGTGTTCATCCACGATAGCGCCCGCCCCCTTGTTCAAAAAGAATCCCTGATTAAACTGGCCGATACTGCCCTGCTCAATGGCGCGGGAGTACTGGCCCATCGTGTCAAGGATACCATCAAGCAAGTCCCGCCCCAAACCAAGCCGGGCATCTCTGTCGACCATGTGGATCTGGACCGTTCGACGCTCTGGGCGATGGAAACCCCGCAGGTCTTCCGCCATTCATTGATTCTCGCCGCCTATCGGAAAATAATCACGGAAAAGATCCCCATTACCGACGATGTAGCAGCCGCCACTCATGCCGGACACAAAGTTGCCCTCGTCGAAAACCTGCATCCCAACCCCAAGATTACAGACCCGCACGACTTATTGTTGGTAGAGTTCTTGCTAAAACAAAAACGCATTTAGCAAACCCAGTGCTCAACATTGAAGCACATGTGGCATCACAGCCGCCTTGTGTGATGCAGATGTTGCCGTTGGATTTCCTGCGATCTCCACGCAGGAGCTGCAGGCATCCGTAGAAAGAAAGCTCCTGCGTCAGTTTATATAGTGAGCGTAGTTCCCATCGCCTTGGCAGCATGCCAGACGTCCTTGTCTCCCCGGCCCGAAAGATTGACGAGCAGAATCTTGTCTGTCGGCAGTGTTGGAGCGAGTTTGATGGCATGAGCCAATGCGTGCGAGGATTCCAAGGCAGGCAGGATTCCTTCGGTGCGGCACAGCAGTTTAAAAGCATCCAGCGCTTCCATGTCATTGGCATGGCCGTATTGGATACGCCCCTTTTTCCAATAGTAGGCATGTTCGGGGCCGACGGCAGCATAATCCAGTCCAGCTGAGACAGAATGAGTGCCCTCAATCTGCCCTTCCTTGTCCTGTAAAATGTAGGTCATGCAGCCTTGGAGAACACCCAATTTCCCACCCGAAAAACGCGCCGCATGTTCGCCCGGAGCAATTGCCCGACCTCCGGCTTCGACACCAATGAGTGTGACATTAGGATCATCCAAATACTCGAAAAAAGATCCGATGGCATTGCTGCCGCCGCCCACACAGGCAATGACATAATCGGGCAAACGTTTTTCCTCTTGCAGCATTTGTTCGCGCGATTCCTTGGAAATAACCCGTTGAAAATCACGGACCATCATGGGGAATGGATGCGCGCCGTAGGCAGTGCCAAGTATGTAGTGAGTATTGCGCACATTGGTCACCCAGTCTCGCATGGCTTCGTTGACCGCCTCCTTGAGTGTTTTCTGTCCGGCATTCACAGCACGGACCTCGGCACCCATGAGTTGCATTCGATATACATTGAGCGCCTGGCGAGCCATGTCCGTAGCGCCCATGTAAACCACACACTCCAAGCCAAATTTGGCGCAAATCGACGCCGTAGCCACTCCATGCTGGCCGGCACCGGTCTCGGCGATGACCCGCTTTTTGCCCATGCATCGGGCCAGCAGTGCCTGCCCAACGGCGTTGTTGATTTTATGGGCTCCCGTGTGCAGCAGATCCTCGCGCTTGAGGTAAATCTTGGCACCTCCCAGATGCCGGGTCAGCCCTTCGGCATAATAAAGAATAGAGGGACGCCCGATGTATTGTTTTTGCAGATGGGCCAATTCTGCCTGGAATTCCGGATCTTCCTTTGCGGAAAGATAAGCCTTCGTCAATTCAGCCAGTGGCGTCATCAATGTCTCAGGAACGTAGATGCCTCCGAATTCGCCAAAATGCCCCGAAGCATCGGGCAGGCTAAAGCGAGGCGCAGAAGAAGTGGTGGCAGAATTACTCATGTTCTCCCGGCACCGTTACGGAGAACGGCTTGAAAGGCAATGTAAGAAGAAGGAAGGGTAAGGGGGCAAAGCGTCAGAGCGTCAAAGGGGGCACTTAATTACAAATTACGAATGGAAAAAATTCTTCCATCTCTCTTTGTGCCTCTCGTATTTCCACTTCTGCCATCTGCCTTCTTCCTTCTGCCTTTTGCATCTTCCCTTTGGCGTTCTGACGCTTTACCCCTCTGTCCCTTCTGCATCACTTCCTCTGCTGCGGATAGACCAATATACGGTCATGCATGAGCAGGATCAAGTCGTCGAGGCCATCACCGGTAACATCACCAACTTGGGTTTCCCTCGGTTGCAGAGGACTGCGCCGCCCCCGGTAGTGCGGGTTTTCATCGAAAAGAGTAAAATGCAATGCACTGCGCCATTGGTCATCATTATCAGACTGGATCATTTCCATGATATGTTTGCGTGGATCAATCAGGATAATGGATTTTTTGTCGGTAGTGTCGAAGCTCCCGGTCGTGGCAACCATCGGGGCAAAACCTTCCAGATCAGTTTCGTAAATACTCTTAAGCTCTACGCGCAGACCACGACGGGCTGTGGGAATCTGGACAATCCGGTTCTTGGTAGAATAAAGGAGTCGCGGAGTTTTCTCAGTCGCCACCGATTGCTGCCACGCTTCGAATGGAGAAAATCCATCCATCGAGATAAGTTGTTTGGTGCGGAAAACCCCGGCATCATCGCGTTCCATCCATTCCAATGATTTGTCGGTTTCATTGTAGGCCAAAAGAACAATTCCTTTGCCTGAGAAATTGCCGACCATTGGACAACGCAGCTTGTCTCCGGAGCGACGGCTATTGGCCTGGAAAACCACATCCAGTTCACCTTTTTCATCCAGCCGGAGCGCACGGATGTAGCCTTGGGCAGCCACCAGCAATGCCGGTTTCTTCGTATCGTCCACGATCCCCCAGCCGATGTCGGCAGGTGTCACGGAATCCAGCATAGTCTTTCGATAGGCCGACTCCTTGGCCACCTCGGCATATTTCCCTTCCTTGTCCTGAGCCCAAATGCGCATGGATTCGCGATCCATGAAGGCAAGTATTTCCGGCAACCCGTCGCCGTTGATATCGGCAAGCTGTAGTGCGACAACATCGCGACGGGAGGCATCGACATCAAAAAGTTTTTCCGATTTAAAGTCCCCTGCCCGCCAATTCTGCCCGGAAACAACGTCGGTAATGATTTTATAGATGGCCGTTTTTCCCGCATCGTCCTTGGCCAGCACGATATCCAGGGCGATCTTCCCCTCGTTGTATGTAGCGATATGCAAGGGTTTCCCATTGACCGAAATCGGCTCCGGGAACGAAGGCTTTCCATTGTCATAATGAACTGCGCCGAGAATGCCTTCTTTTTCGCTGAGCACCAGCAACGCTGGCTCACCCTTGGGACCGGATATTTTGGCAATCTCGGAAATTCCCGAAAGCGAAGGATAGGTAATCGCCTCCTGAAAATCGCCATCCGCACGTCCCTTATAAACGAGTAACTGAGCCGCCTTGGCATCAACAATCACAAGATCGTCAACTTTGTCGCCGTCCACATCAAATATAGCCGTCTGTCCTGCACCACCAATCCCGTTTTCAGGAGAATAAGTCCGGGAGGATGCGTTGTCGGCTCCATCCAGCGGGCGTGAGTCGTTGACAAAGGTAGCCGCGCTAACCCGGCGCTGGCGCGCATTCACTGCCACGAACTTCGGGCCTGCCGCAAGAGGAGCCCGCAATGCCATTGAGGTCGCAGGAACAGTCACAGTAATCTCCGGACCATACCCTGAACCATCTCCCTGGGCCAGACGAAGCCTGAGCGTCGATTCCTCCCCGGCATTGAATGTAGCCAAAGCCGGTCGTCCATTGCCGAGAATATCCACCAGGATCAAATTTCCATCAGTCCCATCGGTACGATAAAGCTGCGGCTCCGGCAACGCTTCGGTGTTGGCGCCGTCGAAGCGATAGACGGCAATACCCTGCTTGGTCAGTTCGACAATGGCCGATTTGCCCTTGCCATCAATATCGGCAATGCACAGGGCATTGCTTCGTACGGCAGGGCTATAGCGTTTGTCGCGGATAGGCTCGCTCCATTCCACTTTGGGCCCTTGGTAAATTACATTTAGACCATTGCGTTCGCTGGTAAAGGCAATGTCGGCCAGCCCATCGCCATTCAAATCACCGACATCCAAGGCGATCATCGCCGCATCACCGGGGATGGATTCCCTCCGAAAAGAGGCATCCTCCAGCACCGGAGTCCAGCGATCACGACGGGGAGATTTCTTTTCGATAACCGGCTCGCCCGGTTGACGCTGATAGAGAATTTCGATGCGCCCCGTGTCGTTGTTCAGTATGACAATATCCTTTTTCCCATCGCCATTCACATCGGCAACTGTCAACGAACCGATATTCCAATCAAGCTTGGTCACCAGCGGCGCGCCCAGATACGGAATCGGTGTCGGTTGGGCCTTATCAGCTTCCTCGGCAGCCAGCACCCCTAACGGAGACAGTGCCAAGCCCAGCAACGGGAGGATTTTTGTGAAATGATATTCTGGCATAGGAAAAACGCGGGGAGATTATTGAAGGATGAAACCTGACTCCCCGCGCAAAATACTGTTTCGGCGTGGGGAGTCAGGCATTACAGGCCTTGCAGCCTGGCGAAGTTATTTCTTTTTCCGGAACAAGACACCTTGGGAGGAAATCTCGTTGGCGCGTTCTTCCGAGTAGCCGGACATTACCCATGGGATGTCATCCGGAGACGGCTTCTTGCTGGGATCGACGATCTTTTCGCCTTCATTCTTGCTTACATACGAGACCAATTCCGAGATATAATCCAGGTAGCTTGCCACATCCGTATATGAGAAAGAAACGACATTCTTGGGAACAAGCTTCATCGCCTGCTGCACAGAGACATCCTTGCTTACGGGATTTCGACCGTCTTTCATTTCCGCAACAACTTTTTCAAGGATCTTTGACTCACCTTGTCCGAAGAAGAATCGTCCGTTATGCACGGCAAAATAAGGCATGGAGTTGGCCATGGATTCGGCCATCTCTTCACCTCCGGCTTGTTGGTTTTTAAACCGGCGAATCTTTACCCCCATGAATTCACGTTCATCAAATAATGATTCCGAGCTGGGAATTTTCCCCAGCGCAGTCGCCAACAATGCTTCCATCTTGGCCTGATCTTTCAGTCCGATGACATAGAGCATGTTTCCAACAGGAATTTCCTTGTTGGACTGCCCGCTATTGGAGCCAAACTCGCCAATCACCACCAATTCCTCGCCGAAGTTTTGCAGCAATCCGTCCCTCAGATCGATGCCCTGTTGCGTTTTGAGATTGTTGATTTGCATGTCCAGCATGGGCTTTAATGCCGGAGCTGCCTTGGCAAGAAGCGCCTCGAGGTTGGCCCAAGCTTCCGACATATCCATCCGGCTGACAGAAAATGTACTGGCTCCGGCAGGGATGTAGGCAGGCACCAGCGTGTCCAGCGGCTTATAGGTCATAAGGGAGAGCAAGCCCTTCTTTTCAGAATAAGAGAACGCTGATTTGAAACTCACTTGCTCAGACTCCAAAGTCTTGGAAATCCACATGGCATCCCAAACATCGAGTCCGAGGGCATCATAAGCCTGAAGATAGTTGACGCCAAACATATTGGGGGGCGCATCCTTGGTCTGTTCCACGACGAACTCCCGCAGGGTTGATGCAGTTAAGCCGCAGTTGAGAAATACCAAGGAGTCGGGTTTGCCCATGTCGCCCCGGTTACGCTTCCAGATAGCCGTGTCGGCAAAACTGTCCTTGCGCCCGCCTTGCACCGCATCAATCAACTCCTTGAGTACATTCGGAGCCGAGGCGTATACGAAGGTTTTATCCACCAAGGCCCATCCACCCAGGTTTACCGGGTCATCCTTGCCGACAGCCACCTCACGCGAGTGCAAAGTGACTCCCTTGTATTTTTCCGAAATCTTCTTGGTAATCACCTCAAGGACTTTTTCCTCTTCCTCCTCATCCTCGATCATTTCATCGCCGCCCTTGGATTTTCCGGTACTGATGTTGTAGGCCGTTTCGGAAACTTCTCCCTTTTCATCCTGGAGCAGTCCGCAATCCTCCAGCATCTCGCCAATGGTTTTTTCATCAGCACTGGTATCGACAAACCAGACATAATCGTAAGGGGCATGCCCCTTCTCGGTCTTGGGAGTCTTGACCACCGCAAACAAGACCTCGCCGTTAAGATGCTTTTTCAATGATTCCAGAACCTTTTTGGCCTCCTTGCTTTTCTTGTCCTCGGACATCTCTTTTTCCATTTTCTGTATCCCGGGAGCAAAGAATTCCTCCAACTTGGCCTTTTCAATATCGGCCTTGAGCGGATGTTTATCCCAGCGTTTCTGCAAATCTGCAACGTCGAGGACCTGAACTATCCCGTAAGTTTCGGCCGGCAGATTTTTTTCGTGACGGGCATCAACGAAAGGAGTCAATGCCAGTGTTGCGAACAGCATGGTTCCGGCAGAGCGGAGAGAGGATGCGAGTTTCATGAGGATTTTACGTTAAGGTTATTGATGGGAGTGTTGTTTGATTTGGACAAAAGTTATTGGGAATCCTTGCTGGATTTCCCTGTTTCCGCCTTTTCCGATTTAAGCGGAAGCGCGGTTGGTGGCGCATAGTAGCGATATCCCGCATTGGGATTGCGAGGGTCAAAGGCATAGGCGTCCCGGTTGCGGAGAAAGTCTTTCAAGACATCGACCGGGATGGCAAAGCCCAGCCCTTCCGCTCCGGTTGTCACAATCTTCAGGTCATTCACCCCGACAACTTCCCCGTGCAGGTTGAAAAGCGGACCTCCCGAGTTTCCAGGACTGATCTGGGCCGTGGTTTGCACCAAGAGACGGGTACCCATGTCGCGATTGCGCAGGCTGACGATACCCGACGAGACCGAGCGCTCCAGCCCAAGCGGACTGCCGACGGCAAATACCGGGGCGCCCTGGCGAAGTTCTTCCGAGTAGCCGAGCGGGACTGTGGGAAAAACCCGGCCCTTGGTATCCTCCAGCTTGATTAAGGCCAGATCGAGATTGTCGCTGGTGGCAATGATTTGGACATTATCATATTGCAGTTTTCGCATCGATTTTCCCGATCCCTCGAAAACCGTGACAGATAATTCGTTTTCTCCTGCAATGACGTGGTCGTTGGTGATGATATAACCCTCGGGATTAATGATAAAACCGGAGCCTAATCCTGTCGGGGTACGGATCAGCACCACGGCTCCGCCAACTTTTTCCGCGAGTTCGCGCACACTGGAGGCACCCTCGCCCGAACCTTCCCGGAAAAGATCCGCAGTAAAGGTCGTCGAGTTTTCCTCCGGTTTGAGTGCCTGCATGGAGGCAATTGCATCACGGGGAACCGACAGCAAAGTAAATCCAAGATCGACCACCACCCGATCCGGCTTATCACTCAGGATTTCTCCCTGGACTTCGCCTCCTTGATTAAGGATGACACGCGAGGGTGCAGCCAAGGCACACGTGGCGGACAGCAGGGTTAAAACAGTTAAAAACGTTCGCATGTGAAAGAGGATACCCAACGATGTGGGGAAAGGTTACAGAGTCGAGGCAGAGTATCTCAAAAAACTTAAAATAAGCCTGCCTCAAAGCCATATGGCTGTCGAAATCCGCGGTTTCACATGAATTAAATTGGTAAAGGGAGATAAATAGGGTACAGATTGGACAATGGAAGCCCTCGGCGGAATACTTGCCCTGATCAGCCCCTTAATGTTCTGCATTATGCTGGCAATGGGGTTGTATCGCTGGAAATGGGGAGTCGTTGCCTTGTTCCTCTGCTCAGCCATTCTTGTCATTATCGCAGCCCTTCCCTTAATAAAAGGTCTGGAACGAAAAACCGCAGTGGATCGACTTGTCGGAAAACCTTTTGCCGAGGGCAATGTCGTCTTTTCCAAAAATAATTTAACTGCGGATATTCCCATTAATAGATCCTTTCTACACGATGCCTTAAAGGTTTTCAGTGAAAAGGCCCCTGTTGGAATACAATTTACACCTGCAAACGGCACGATTCCTCCAGAAACAACGCATAAGTGGAATTTTTCATGGGTATACTCCGATGGAAGCACTTCGACATCTTGCCCAGTATCTGTCGAATCTGACCCCCAAAAGCAGAAAATCTGGCTGTATACCATTTCATCCTCATTAGACTACGAAAACGCTACGATCTTGCGTATCGAAGAAACGGACATTGAAGCAAATTACTCGGGAAAACTCTCGGTGTTTTTCACCGGAGATGGGATAGAGAGAATCGGCCAACAATTTGCCATGTTTGCCTCTATCTATCTTCTGGTTCTCGCACTCGTCCTTGGCATTGGCGGCATAAGCGGCTCCGTCAAAAAAGAGTGGAAAAACAAAGCCCTCACATGAGCGGGAGCGTACCTCTCCCGCTCATGTGACGACCCTTATCCCTTGGTTTTTCTGAACTTCCTTAAAACCGCAGACGGTATCCGGCGTTGATTCCCCAGGGTTTGTCGTATTTGTCGCCCCAGCTCGCTTCGTAATCCAGATGGATCTGTTGCGCCGCGTCCAATTGCCAGATCACGCCTGCGCCGACGATCCCGCGCGTGCCGTCCGTGGTCGGTTCAAAACGCTGGTCGGCGATCCGGATACTGCCCCCGCTGCTGACCTGCTCTTCCACCCCGATCTTGGCATACGGCTGCACCAGCATCCCGCCCCCGATATCGAATGTCTTGCCACCCCGCACTACTCCCGCGAAGCGGTAGATATCCGAGTCGCCCGCCGTCACCCGCAGGCTGTCCCGCGTGGAATGACTTTCGGAGAAAATATGCGTGTAGGCAAATTGCAGGCTCGGCTCGGCAAACCAGCCGTCCTCGAAGTCAAACTGCTTCCCAAGCTCAATGCTGACGCCCAGCCCATAGTTGTCAAAGACACCCCGGTCGGTATGCGCGTCGTACGAATTGTGGAAGCGTTGCGTCTTCAGCACCCCGTCGGCATACCAGCCGTCGTTGTGCATCCAGGTGGCATACACGCCGCCGTAGACGGAATCCGTTTCACCCTTGGAGCTATAGGCATCCCGGAAGCGACGAGTCGCGCCCTGGTAGCCGATAAAAGCCCCGACCGCCACCGTGTTCAGCGGGTCAAAGGCAAACGCCCAGTCCGCGCCGAGGTCCGCCCCGTATTGGTATTCGCGGAATCCGCTCATCCCTGCGATACCCAGGTCCGCATTCGTCTGCTGGCCGTAGCCGCGCAGCCAGAAATCCCCGTTCGCACCCTTGGGATCGAGCCGCAGCTCGCCCATGCGCTTGAGCAGATTATCCAACTGGGAAAACCAGCTTGTCGCGATGGCGCCCGTCGTGTTGACGATAGCCTGCCCGGCGGATGAGTAGCCGTTGGCCACAGCCGTCCCATGCGCCCCGGCAGTGCCGATGTCGAAGGCATAGAGGCCGATGTCCACCCGTCCGCTCACCGTGCCGTCGGGCAGCGGGGTGCCGTCAGCCATGCTCACGACTTTAAAGGTCGTGTCTTTGGTGACCGCGTTCGGGTTCGCGGTGACGTCTGTGAGCACAAGCGTTTGGTGCGCGCCCGCGGCGACAGTGTTGCGAATGATTAGTTCGTCGGAGTTCGCGGAATTGAGCGCATCGACATCCATCCGCAGGGAGCCGGTGCCGGCCAGCGAGTCCACATAGAGTTTGTTGCCGGCGTTTACGAAGTCGAGGTGTCCGTTATTAAAAAAATCACCCCAGCCGAAGCGCGTTTGATTTTGCAATAAGTGAATCGTGCCGTTGTTCGCGACTTTGCCCCAGGCGCCGGTGCCGCTTTGCGAAACATCAGCCAGTTGCGTGCCCGAACCGTAAACATTGCCAAGACGCGCAGTGCCGGCATTCGCGATGCTGCCGGTAAATCCGTTCACGGTTTCGACAACCGCGCCGACATTGTTGACGAGGTTGCCGGTGCCGAGCGCGCCGGGATTTTCAATCGTCAGTGTGCCGGTTTGATTTGTCGCGGTGCCGGAATAATTCGGATTGGCGCGGTCGAGCGTGATGTTGCCGTTGGTCGTGATCACGCCGGTGCCGGAGATTTCGCTCGATAAAGTTCCGTCGAACGCGAGCGCGAGTTTTCCGTTTGCATCCACAAAAGCATTACCGCCACCGAGCGCGTCGGGGTTGGGGAGTTCGAGGATGCCTCCGGTAATTCCGGCGGTGCCGGTGTAACCAGTGTTGTGGCCGGAGATCACGATTGTGTTGCCGGAGACGTTCAGCGCACCGGAGCCCGCGAGCGCGTTGTCGCCGGCAATCGTACCGCCGCCAGCGAGGTTGAGCGCGCCGGTCGGGGCGAGTGAGATGCTGCCGCCGGGCGAGTTCGCGAATGCTCCGGCGACGTTGATGTCGCCGGCGATTACGAGTTCGCCCGAGTTGTTCACGTCGCCGGCGATGGCCTGCGTTTTGTCCGAAAAATCCATCGTCGCGCCGGAGTCCACCATGAGTCCGTCGGTGTGGCCGAGGGCGTTGTTCACGGCTGCGATGACAATCGTGCCGCTGCCGGTGACGAGGGTTTTGCCGGTGTAGTCGTTGCCGGTGTGGCTGAGCGTGATGGTTTCGGAGCCGGCGAAAGTGAAGCCGGCGGCGCCAGTGCCGGTGAGTTTGGCGCTGAGGATTTTGTCGGAGGAGCCAGCAGGGTCGATGCGGAGGCTTTCGGTGGCGCTGAGCGCTTCGATGGAGATAAGGCCGTAGTTGAGCACGAGGTCGCCGCCTTGCGTGATGGCGTTGTAGCCGTAGGTATTTTTGCCGACGGGCGTGACGCCGTTCTGGCCGTAGGTGAGCGTGCTCGTGCCGGTGGCGAGGGCCGCGCCGTTGCTGTCGACGAGGTTGAATGCGATGCCGTCGGCGGGGCCGGAGACGGTGGACTCGACGAGTTTGGTGGTGAGGTAGTCGGGCGGAAGGACGTCGAGGTCGAAGATGTTTCCGCTGAGGCCGTCGCCAGGGAGCATGGGCGGGTTGATGCCGGAGAGGATGGCGGTGTCGACGCCGATCTTGCTCGCGGCGGTGCCGCTGGCTTCGCTGACGAGGAGTTTTTCGACGGTGAGCGTGTAGGGCTGGACGGGGGCATCGGGGTTGGCCTTCACGATCAAGGTGCCGCCGGCGAGGGCGAGGGCGCCGATTTCGCGGTCGGCGGTGAGCGTGGTTTGTCCGTTTTGGCCGAGGTGGAGGGTGGCGTTTTTGAGGACGGTTTCGGCGGCGTCGTCAAACGTGAGGATGGTTTGGGCGGTGCCGGTACTGTAGAAGCCCGCAGTGCCGGTGAAGGTGCTGGCAACAGGTCCCGCGAAGGTGAAAGTGATGTCGTTCGTGCCGGTGTTGCTGAAGGCGAAAACACCGGCGCCACTGAGGCTGTTGCGGAATTCGACGTCGGCAGGATTCTCGGAATCGCCGATAAGGGTATTGGTACTGAGCATCGCGAGGGTGGCGCCGCTTTCGATATTGATGGGGGCATCGTTCAGGTGGGTGGCCTTCCAGACAGCGAAGAGAGTGCCTTCGCGCACATCGGTGGCGGCCATGCTCATCTCGCGATCGAGGAACCATGTGCCAGTGCCGTTTTTGATGAGCGTGCCGGAGAAGAAGGTGTCGCCCGTGACGGCGTCG
>JAITVQ010000165.1 GCA_031285745.1 Puniceicoccales bacterium
CCCAGCGCGGCGTGTTGCTCGTGCCCGGCGGTGTCTATACCTTCGTCCACGAAAAGATTGATTCCAATACACCGAAAAAGCGCGTGTTCATCAAGGACAACAGCGAGCCGGTCTTCAAAAAGAAAGTCAAACAAGCTACCGAGTTGAAAGTCGCCCAGTGGTTTTATCCGATCAGGAGATATGATCGGGATACCCAGGAAATTGAATTCAATGAGGATGAGTTTCTTGATCCCGATGCCTTCTTCTTCCGGATCAAGGCGCCGCCTCCGCCGTCCGGCGAGAAATACCGGGTCAAGGTCTGGACTACCGATTGTCCCAACTCCGAATACAACGACTTCGGAGAAGAGGTGGAACTCTATCCGGTGGGCAATGATACCTACCAGACCAAGCCCCTCTATCTGGTCAGTGATAAACGGGACACCCGGTATCCCTTGGAGGCTTTCATGGAAGATACCGGGGAGAAGGATGACCAGGGGAAAACAATCCGGGAATTTCGGCGACGCGCCTTCTGTGTTCAGTTGGGCGGCCAGGTAAAGTTCCAGTTCCTGGGGCTGGCCCCCGACGGGGACAAGCCGGACCGGGTGCTGCCCGTCCCGGTCAAAAAGGTGGTCAAGGTCAGCGGTCTTGTCTTCCATGACAGTCACAAGGGGACCGCCGAGTTCCAGCTCAAAAGGGCCCGGGAGCGTTACGCCCAATGTGGCATCCGGCTGGATGGAAGCGTCAAGGTCGGGACCGCACCGGCGGGAGTGAACATCGACCCGCTCAATGTGGTAGTATCCCGGATACTCCAGACCGATGCGCATACCCTGGGGCCGGAAGTTGTTCAATTCTTCAATGCTCTCTCCGGGGCATCCGGCGTCATCCCCTTCTACTGTCTGGACTATCTCATGAACCAATCAATCATTGACGATGGTGGAGCATTTTATCCGGCCTGGCTCAGTGACACGTATCATGCGTATGCGAACAGGATTTTACTCCGATATTCTTCGCTGGCGCCTGAGTTTACTAACGTCAACAACCAGGATTACCTTTCTTATTCACTGGGGCATGAAATACTCCATATCCTTCTGAATGGTGGTCATTCGACTCTCCCCGAACGGCAAGATTCTCCGGCCATCAAATATACCGACGACTTTGGATTAAAAATTCATTGCCTATGGTCATATGGATTTGGAATAAGAGGCATTCCCGATATAGTTGAAACCAAACGCATCAGTGATGAGATGATGCACGAACTCCTGCAATCCCCCTTCTGCCAAGAACCATGAAAAAACTAGTCTTCCTAATAACTGCTGTCACGATTGTTCTCATGGGTGTTGTTTTGGTCTGGTATGGGCAACAACGTGAAACATCACCATCAACGCCTCCAGTGCCCCCGCCTTCTGTGATAAAACCTGAGGAAAATGTTTCACCAATGCGACTTCCCAACAAGGAGATTCCCCGTCGGGAAGATCGTTATTTTCGCGGGGAAAAAATATCTGAGACAACGAAGTGGTTACGAAATAGTCTATATGATGAAAAAAAGGATTCTCAAGCTAGAGCAGGAGCCTTGAATAAATTGGGGTTCTACGGGACAGATGAAGCGATAAGGATCATGACCGAATTCCTAAAAGAGAACGAGGCATTATTGCCTGATCCTCCACCAACCAAGGAAGAATTGGGTGATGAAGCGCAGATCAAAAAAAGGATGATGTTGGAATACAGGGCAACGCCCGAAAGCAAAGTGCTTTCTGCGGTAAATGGGCTGATTAGCACAGGGTCTCCTGAGGCCAGCACGACCGTGGAAGCATTTTCCCAACGGATGAAGGCGAAATACGCAGGCACAATCTACGAGCAGGTATTTCTTCCTCGTCTCGAACACGAAATAAAACGGGGCAAGGCCGACTACGAGGCATACCAGAAAGTTCGCGAGGAGCACGATTTGTAGAGAATAAGGACGATTTCATGGCATGAAAAAATCAGTCTTCATTATAGCCGTTGCCGTGGGCCTTGCCATGCTCTGGCAAGGCTGCCAACGCGAAGTGCCTCCGTCAACGCTTTCCGATGTGCCCTCTTCTGTGATAAAACCTGAGGAAAATGTTCCGCCGAGGCAACTTTCCAATAAGGAGATTCCCCGTCGGGAAGATCGTTATTTTCGTGGAGCAACGGTTGCTCAGGGAACAGAACTGAATCGGATTTTCTTGTATGATGAAAAAAAAGACTCTCAAACGATAGCAGGGGCTCTGAATAATTTAGGAATATATGGGACAGACGAAGCAGTTCAAATTATGACAGAATACTTGAAGGAAAACGAAGCATCATTGCCCGATCCGCCCCCAACCAAAGAGGAGTTGGGCAATGAAACGCAGATCAAAAAACGAATGGATGTTGCAGATCCCTTGACTCCAGAAGGCAAGATACTGCGTACGGTGATTAATCTGATAGCCTCAAATTCAACAAATGGAAAAACAGCAGTGGAAGATTTTACTGTTCGCGTAAAAGCCAAGTATGCCGAAACCGACTACGGCGTGATTTTCCTGGAGTATCTGGACAAAGCAGTTCGCCGCGGGAGCGGTGCTATTGGGCCATACGAGGAAATTCGAAAAAACCATGATTTGTAAATGCACGGAGGCATGACATGAAAGACTCCGTCTTCTTTATAGCCGTTGCCGCAAGCCTTGCCCTCCTCTGGCAAGGTTGTCAAAGCGAAGCGCCTCAGTCAACGGCTCCCGATGCGCCCCCTCCTGTGACAAAACCTGAGGAAAATGTTCCGCCGCGACAACTTTCCAACAAGGAGATTCCTCGTCGAGAAGATCGTTATTTTCGCGGAGCAACGATTTCCCAACTAGTGGAACGGGCTCGTGGCCTTTTGGCTGATGAAAACGAAGAATCTCGAATACAATCCGCTTCATTATTTAATCTAGGACTCTACGGAACAGAAGAGAGCATTCAAATCATGGTAGACTATTTGAAAGAGAATGAGTTACTGCTACCCGATCCACCTCCAACCAAGGAGGAACTCGGAGATGAAAAACAAATTGAAAAACGTATGAACGTGGCTGATCCCTTAACCCCAGAAGGGAAGGTGTTACGTACAATAGAAAGCTTAATTGGGTCAGGCTTACCCAGCGGGAGATCGGCCGCTGAAGAATTCTCCTCCCGTATGAAATCCAAATACGAGAACACGGATTACGGGACAGTTTTCTTGGAATATCTTAAAAAAGCGGTTCGCAGAGGGGATGCAACAATTGAGTTGTACGAAAATATACGAGAAAAGCACAACCTCTAGAGTTACTTAAACCTGCCAGAGGGTGAGCATCAGCGACGAGATGGTGCACGAAATCCTACAATCCCCCTTCTGCCAAGAACCATGAAAAAGCCTATCTTCTTAATAACTGCTGTCGCGATTGTTCTCATGGGTGTTGCTTTTGTGTAACGTCTAATTAGGTTTGGGACAAAAATTCAGGAGGTTTGGGACAAACCGTGGTTTTTCGAGTATTTTTTCCCGGCCGGAGGCAGCATTTCTTAAAAGAACCTTACAGACCCTTTAAGCCCGGATTAAGCCGTCCTTGCAAGACGGCTTTTTTTGCGGGCAAATTTCAACACTGTGGCCGTTTTAGGTGCCAGGTCGGGATGGAATACCAACAACTCACCAGATTCCTTAGAATTACCCGACCATTGCCCGATGCTGTACCGGATCGACATCGGCTGCACCGGCAGCCCGGCGAAGATGTCCCGGCACTCGGCCGAGTCGTCACAGGTGAGCAGCCATTTCCCCTGCAGTTTGTCCAGTCGACGGCGAACACGGACCATCTGTTCTGGAGTGAAGGGAGCATAAGCCGTGGCCCCGCAGTCGACGTAGGGAGGATCGAAGAAGAAAAAGGTGTCCTGGGCATCGTAGAATTCGACGACCCGCTCCCAGTCTCCAGATTCAATCATAACTCTTTCTAGACGTGTTCGCAATTGGTCGATCAAATCACCCTGTCGGTTAGGATCATAACCATAAAAACTATCTCTTATCCTACCCCATGTTTCACTTTTTGCACCAAAGGACGCCACCTTGAGGATAAACCACCTGGCCGCCCGCTGCAGGTCGGTAAAGCCGGGATTCCTCAATAGTGCCTCGAAATTCGCCCGTGAATTCCCCGTCCACCGGCGCATTTCGGTTTTCAGAGCCTCCGGGTGGTGTTGGACGTAGCGGTAGAAAGTAACCATATCGCCATCGGCATCGTTGATCACCTCCAGCTTGGCCCGCTCCTTAGCCAGGAGCACGGCGCAGGCACCACAGAACGGCTCCACGTAGACCCGGTGCTCCGGGATATGCGGGAGGATATACTTTAGCAGGCGGCGTTTCCACCCGGATGGGCAAATGCCGGAGTGAACGGCGTGATGTTGTTATGGGCGGTTTTCATGGGAAAATCACAGCAGCGGTTCCAGTTGCTCGGCGGCGGCCACGGCCAGGGCGCGGGCATCCGTCCGGGATAGATTGGCCGGGCGCTGCCCGACCGTGACGATGTCGACGTCGGCCAGATCCTCAAAACCCTCGCCGATCTTCCAGCCGATCCAGATGCGGGACTCGAACGGCACCTCGGCCACACCCAGGCCGGCATTCTTCGCCATCCGGTAGATCATCATGTCCTCGGGAAAACGGGGCGAAAACTCCATCAATTCCGACCACGGCCGCGCCTTGATTTTTTCGATCACAGCCGGCCGCATCCCGTAAAAGAACCCAAAGGCCCGTTTCTGCCAGGTCAGGAACACCACATCATTGGCGAAATACCCCTCCAGCCGGCCGCGCTTCCGGAGGAGCGTGTCGCTGTCCACCTTGCAGGTATAATCGGTAGTGGCGGTGGCCAGGCAGTCCAGGACACCGTTCATCGAGGCCATCCCGTTCAGGTTTCCACCACGGGGCCAGTTGGTCTTGGCGATCGTGGCGCCCAGCTCCTGGCAGTAATCACGGGCCGGATCGTTGATCGGCGCCGTGTAGTCCTCCCATATCTTGAGTTCCGCTTCCGGGTAATGGCGCCGAAACGACGACACCGAGTACATCAAGATCGCGCTATCGAGCAGGAAGGAAAACCAGTTGAAGGTGATGGTCATGATTATTGCTGGTTGAGAACTGAAAAAGAGGTCGGCACGTCGGTCGTGTCTCCGCCCGGATCAGGAGTATCCGATCCGCAGCAGTCACACACGAAATCACCGGTGCGCTCCGGCGTAGACATCAGGAAATTTGCCTTGTAGATGCCGTCGCCGTCCGTGTAGGTCGCTTCCTGGACCCACATTCCCTTGGTGATGTGCGAGGGCCAGATGGCCAGAAGGGGCGCTCCGGAGGCGGTGCCGGTCACGGCAATGGACGCAAATCCGGTCGCGGCCGAGTTAGCCAGGACCAATGCCCCCATCCGCAGCGAGGTCTGCCCGCCGGCGCCCAATGCGGTGTTTTCCCGCACCCCGGCCGAGGGTATCTCGGAATTCTTGTCGGTGCCCGATTTGCCTGTCTTGCGCTGGGCGATCAGGTTGGCCGTGGGCATCCGGTTCCGGTTGCCCCGTGTCAGGTCGATGAAATCTCCCGGCGCCAGCCAGGTGGCCGGCCCCACCGTCAGGGTCACGGCGCCGGCATCGATGTCGACTTCCATGCCCTGGACCATCGTGTCCATCGTTTCCCACTCCGGACGCAGCCCGGTCAGATTCAGCCGGGTGCCCACCCAGTAGCGGCCGTCCCAGTCTTCATTCGCCAGGGCGACCGTTCCCTGGTACTGCAGGGTGTTGATCTGCTCATAGAAATCCTTCTCCAGCCCGACCGGGATGTCCTCGGCCGCCAGGGACGATGCCTGCACCTGGTAGGTGCCACTGCTGGCCGTGGTCGTGCGCACATTGCACTCCAGCCGCTGGTTGGTGCGCGTTTCCTCGAAGTCCCCGTCTATCACCGTATAATTCACCTGCGCCCAGACGGTGGCCGGCGTTTCCGGCTTATTCATCCAGGGCGCGATCGCGCCCTCCAGGACTTCCCGGCGGTAGGCTTTCTTGGTGAGATCCTCCGGCGTCACCCCGGAGGTCAGCAGCACGAAATTTTTGACCCGCTTATCCTTCAGCCAGGTCAGGTGGTCTTTCCACCACTCGTCGGACTCATGCCGGATCAAGCCGGTTTTGAGTTTTTGCACCAGCGACGTCGACTGGCTTCCCTGCAGTTCGATCGTGAACCGGACGCAGCGCAACTCATGCCCGGTGATGTCGGCCGGCCATTTGCGCTCGATGACTTCCTTCCATTCCGAGGGTTCCCCGTTCGAGTCGACGGCCGTGTGCAGGCGCGTGTACGTGATTCGGACTCCGGCCGCCTTTTGCTCGTAGCAGGGGCGCAGGGAGGGAATCTCCAGCAACTGGCTTTTATAGTCCAGGGTGCGTTGTTCGCCATTGTCCCGCTTGCGGATATGCAGGGTTGGCACTGCCGTCGCGTAGTCCACCACGGTCACGCAGGCGGGATGCCACCGGAGCACCCGCTGGATCACCTCGGCACAGGTCAGGTCGGTCACGTCCTCGCTGGGTATCTGCAGGGTCGCCTCGATGCCGCCGATCTGCAGCGCCACCTGGCAGACGTTGATGGCATAGGCGAGCACCTCGCGGATCACCGCATCCGAGGCCATGCGCTCCCCGTCCACCGAGTAGCCCAGGAGCAGCCGCGTGAGATTCTTGTCCTCCGGCACGGCCGCATCCGGCACATCATCGTCGTCCTCATCCGGATCTTGCTTGGTGAATTTCCCGGCCCGCCATTTCTGCTCAAATACGAGATGCTCCAGATCATACCAGGCGTTCGACACTGTGTACGCCACCGACTCCGTCTCGGCCGTGCCGGTGCGTTCGATGTCAGTCACCCGGCCGCGAAAGAAAACCAGGTCGTCGACCCGGAAAACCAACTCCCCGTCGAAAGCGAACAAGGGATCATCATCGATGTTTTGGTTGGCGCGAAACGTGAGCGTCTCTACCTCCAGCGACCGGGAAGACAGGCGCAAGCCTTCCACATCCCACTCTGCCGTGGTTTTCTCGATACTGCCGTATTTTATATAATAGGTCGGCATATCACCTGTTTCTCGATTGGGAAATTTGCCCCTCCAGGTTTTTCACCATTTTGGCCAGACTTACCAACTCAGTGGACCGCTGTTTGTCGCGATCCTTGATCGCCGAAATAAAAGTCCGCATGGCAGATTCAAACTCCTTCAGGTCTTTGCCATCCGCTCCGTCAGAAACTTTCTCCGCCGCGTCCCGCATCAAGTCAATCAAGGCAGCATCACGTTTTTGCTGCTTTTCCGATCCGGATGGCTGAAACCCTTTCGCAATGTTCCAAGCTTGTTCGCCAACATCAATGGCCTGCAACTGCAGGCCAGCCTGGGCGGCAGCGGACTTATCCTTGGATCGTTGGGCGATTTTTTCATCAAGAACATAACGCTGACGGCCTTTCGGCAACTCATCACGTTGTGCCTTAAGCCTGTTCAATTCATTTTCATCAAAGGCGTCATTAACAGCTCGCTGCGATTCTACAGATGCTGCAGCACGACTATATCCTGAAGAACTTTTTCGCTCTTCAATCAATCGCACCTTGGCACTTTCTACTTCGATTCGCTTGGTTGCTTCCTTGATTGCCTCTTCATATGCAGCTTCCTGAGCGTTGGTTTTTTCCAAGTATTTAACATAATTTTCACGGGCTTTGACCACTGCTGCCAAAGAAGCGACTTCCTTATCAAGGAGGATAAGCTGCTGTTCCTCCCTGATGACTGACTCATCCTTCCTGTCCCCGCCAGAAGCTTCCAATGCAGCCTCAAAAGCCTGCCTCTGTTCATCGCGTTCCTTCTCTAAGCGCTTCCGAGTGGAACTCATGTCGAACCCGGCATCGTTTACGAAAAGCCCACGCCGGGCAGCATTGGCAGTCGCTTCTGTAACATCTCCGGAATAGCGAGAGGAATCTGTCACCCTGCGGGCAGAAAATTCGTCAAGAGCTTCTTGTTGCCTCCCTTTTTCCTCAATCGCAACATCCCGATTGCTAAGTGCGTTGAAGTATTCTTTTTCCAGCCTATTCTTGGACAATTGATTTTGCAGCAAGGTCCGTTGCTGGGAAAATTGGGCTTGGATTAGGCTTCGTTCTTCCTTGGGGGCATCTGCCAGGGCCGTCATTTCTTCCAGTCGCAAGGCTGCCAACTTGGTGGCACCCTCAGCATCCTCCAATTCCAACTGTGTCTGTTGATATCGGGCGAGATTTTCCTGCGCCTCTGCCCATGACTGGGAAATTTCTTTCACCTTCTTGGCAACATCCGCCATGTCCATTGCCTTGATTTCAGCAGTAGCGACAGCATATTGATTTGCCCCAGCGGCAGCGGCATCAAATTCTGATCGTATTTTGCTTAACTCCTTGCCGACCTTGTCCTCCATCTTTGTCAAATCATCCAATGCCTTGTAGGCTTTATACAAGGCGGCAACAAAAACGAGTATCACACTTATAACACCCCCGATTGACATCTGGCCGTACTTCATTGCAGCAATGAATCCCCGCCATGCCCTAGTAAGGCCAGTTATACTTCCCACACCTCCTTGGGCGGCTTGAGACATCCCTCCGATCATTTCACTGGCTGCCCGCCCGGCTGCCTCGGTATTCTTCAGATCACGGGTGAACTGATCGATGGGCGGCTTGGCATTCTTGGCATTTTTCCCGGCTGTCTCGACCGAGTCAGCCACCTCCTGGATACCCTCGGCCGTTTCCTTCCCGGAGACCTTGTCCAGTTCCGTCCCGAACTCCTGCACTGCTGGCGTGGCATCCTTGGCCTGCTTGCCGACATTCTCGACGGCGCCGGCGGTGTCACCGAGTTGGTCGGCCGAGTCGGACTGCCCGGTCTCGTCCACCGCCTTGGAGAATTCTTCCACCTGGGGCGTGGCGGCTGCGGCCTGTTCGCCGACCTTGGCCGTGGCCTCTTCCAACTTCTTCAGCTTGTCGGCGGCCTCGTCGCTGCCGTCCTGGCGCACATTGATGGTTACATCAGGCATGGGCGGAGGGATCAGGGATTATTCACCTGCAGCACGGCTTCGCTGCTATTGAGCGACCAGCCGGCGGTGTTGGCGTTCCAGGTATTGGCGCTGGCGACCGTAGTGGGTGCAAAGACGATGCTCCCGGTCCCGTCGCTGACCCCGTTGATGATGGCGCCGAATTCCGGCAGCTTGTCCGAGAGATCGGCCTTGGTGTCCGTCACCACCATGCGCCCGACGCTGAGTTGGTAGGGGCTGGCCTCCGGACCGATGGAGCCGACCTGCTCCGGTCGATTCAGGCCGAGCTGAACAAAGACCTGCCCGTCGACATAGACCCACAATTCCCAATTCAGGAAATTCTTTTTTATAAAAGCGAAAGAGATCCAGTGCCACCGGTCGGAGACCAGTGTGCCCAATTTTTCCTCCGGGTAACCGATCCTTCTGAAAATTAGGGCGCCGCCGGTGCCTATGTAAAAATACCAGGCGATTTTTTCACTGTCCCGCCCGGCGTCGCCATCCTGCAGCGATGACAGCAAACGCTGGGGCGAGTTGTTCCGGATCAGTTCGGCGCTTACAAAAACCAGCAGGTGGACAGTCTGCTCCCGGAAGTCGGCCAGTGGCGTGGTGAACCTTAGCCGCCGGTCGCCAGAGCTGCCGGCGAGGGGCATGATCCAGACATTGGACACGGGCGCTGCCTGCGGGGCCGCCAGGTATTTCATCTCCGAGGAAATGATCAACCCGTTGCTGTCGGTCGTCAGCGGCATCCCGCTGGTGTATGTCGTCAACGCCAGGGCCGCCTGCAGTGTCCCGCCGGTGATCTTGAGCAGGTTGGTCGTGGTGGCATCCAGGGCCACCCCGTTGCCCATATAGATGCCCAACGCGGCGCCCGGCACCGGCCCCAGGGTGATATTCCAGGGGCCGGCATCGGTGCCCACGCCCAGCGTGTGGCCGTAGATCGACACGTCCTGGTTGAATCCGGCCTGGCTGCCGTCGCCTCCGCTGGATGCCGGCAGGTATTGGGTCTGGATCTTCCCGTTGTCATCAAACAGGAAATCCAGCTTGTCCTGGGTGATCTGCGGGATGAGCGACTGCGCGATCGTGTTGCCATCCATCAGCCCGGTAATATCCGAAGGCAGCAGGGATGGCAGCAGTGACTTGGTGATCTTGCCATCGACCGTGACCAGTCCGTCGATATTGGACAGCGAGAGACGCAGATTGGACGGCGCCCACAGGCTCCCATCGGCACGGGCTATGACGGCAAGAAACATTTTAAAACGAAGTTAAGGGCTAATTAAACGGCCTCCCCTGAAGCCTTTTCTGTGTTTTCTTCCGCCAGCGCCTGAGCCGCTTTCAAGCTGGTTTGCTCGGCAAAACGGGGTCGCATCGGATCAAAGGGGATTGTCGTATCGAGCAAGCGAAACACGCCTTCGGCTCGCCACGGGATCTTCTCAAACTTGGACATCCGGAATTTTATTTCCGGAAAATGTATGGCTAATCCCGTTTGGATGTAGGTCAGGAGGTTGTAAAGCGGCTCCAAGGTTCCCTCTTCCGATAGGGCATCGCAGACCTCCTGGGTTGTCAGAGCCGGATTGTCTTCCAGCAGGGCGACAGCGGTATCGTTCTCATACAGCATGCTTCCCTTGACGGAATTGACCTTGCCAGTTGCTTCATCAGCAACGGCCATTTCGGCTTTGAGTTTTTCTCGATCAGTAGTGCTCATTTTAAATCAGTTGATTGTTCTCACGATAGAACCCGTGTGGGCTCCGGTTAAAATATCTGCAGCGGTCACGTTGCGTACCGGTATAGAGATGTTCCCCTGCGAGGTACAAACTGGACCATCTTTAATGACTAGCCCGGCTGGCAAAGAGACTCCACTTGTCGGCGACCAAACCAAGGCGTCCACAGTCTTAACAAAGGCGATCAATGGATTTTGAGCTGAGGTACTCAGCACGTTTGCCCCTCCGTTGGCCGGGACGCTTGTAGTCGGCCACGTACATGGGAGCACTTGTTGTTGAACCTTGGATGACAGTGAGGTGAATTCTGAAGACTGACCCAATGAAAGGCCTCTTCCGGTTGAAGACATCCAGTAGCCAGAGGGGGATGCGCCATCAGGTCCGCAATCAACTTCAGCCCCCAAAACAGCCATCTTGGTGTTCTGCATCGTGACACTGGCCGTCTGGCTTCCACTGCTTATGGTTAGCATCGACGCGCGAGTTTTAACGAAGGCTTTCAATTTCCAATTCCCCTCCGTCAAAGCGAGACTTCCTTCCAGAACATCGACAGTGGCATCAAACGTGGTGTTATCGAAAAACCCACACTTCACGTCACCGGACAAGTTGGATACATCCGCTGAAACTTCCACAACAACTCTTTTCAGCAGAAAAGGAGTGTTACAGTGGCAGGCTGGATAATCGGCGACAGTATTAACCAGTTCCAGCGAGTCCCCGTTCTGTGAAAAAGAAGACCATGGAGAATAACCGAATCGTCCATTGACCCATGCATTGGCTATATTAGCGCCCCATCTGTCCTCGGCGGCCACGCCGTAGTTAAAACAATCATTGATCTCATCCAATGACAAAATCCGGTTGTAAACCTTATGATTGTCACACCATCCGGCAAATTCACCAGAACCAGCAGGGTGAGACGAGAGCACGCGCTGGACAGTTCCGGTGACAGTCCAAGGTACTGTGACAGCAGGGTATTCAACTCCATTAACCACCGCCTGCACCTGATTGGTGGCCGAATACCACCGGATGGCCAATTTCCATTTTTCGCCGTTGTAAATATAAACAGGCGCAATTTGGATCGTCGGGCGTCCTTCGCTTGATACGAAAATCCCAATTTCATTCGTACTTAAACCATTCCGCGAAAAGATGGCAAAATTATCTCCGCCGATAAACACGCCCCTAAAATAATACTCGCCGCTTAAATAGTCTCCGCCTTCAACGCGCAGCATAAAAGTCCTGTCCTTATCGAGTGCAGGCGGGGCATCGTAGACAAATCCTCCTCCGCCAGTTCCTCCATCCAGACCCGGCGAAAAAACGCCGCCTCTTCCCCGGTTTCCCGCTTCTAACACTTCCAGCCGATCCTCGGCTACGGTGTCGCCGTCGTCGCCCTTGGCGCCGGTTTGCCCGGCTAACGCCTGCAGGCGCATGATGTCACCCGTCACCGGCGCCGCCGTGAAATCCGCTTCGACCACCTGCAGGGTGATATTGCTGCCGGCCATCGATAACACCTGGGCGCGACCCTTGATGTCGGCCGTGGCCGAGTCGACGAATTCCATCAGGCTGGCTGCCGTCAGCCAGGCGATGTCTTGAGTGGCCGCGACCGTGAAGGAGTTGCCGACAAGAAATGATGTTCCGGAGACAAAGGTGATCGGTTGCTCCAGGGGATTCTCGCCACCGGGGATCAGGCTGGGCGATGAATAGCCCTGTTCGCTGACATAGAGCGTTGTGCCGCCTGGCGCGGAGGTCACGCCCATGCGATACCAGAGCTGGTCGGTGGAATTATACAGCGCGACGCTGCCTCCGGAGAGCCGGTACATCACCTGCAGGCTGTCGCCGTACCGGGCGTCCGATTGTTCCCTAGAGTAGGCGGAGGTGTCCGGCGTTGGCGCCAGCCCGGCTGAATTATACCCATCCTCCGGAACCTCGATGAACCCGGCCGTGGCCGTGAACGGGCCGCCGGCCTCGAATGTGTCGACGGACACCACCAGCCATTTTTTTCCCGGTGAAATGTTCGCCTCGGTGGCCGTAAACCGGATCGCGGCATGTTGCTGGGTACCGTTACTCCAACCCTGCTGCGTGATCTGGTTGAGCTGATCGGACGGAATGGTCTTGGACATCAATGGCTCCGTCTCTGGAGTCGGCGCTCCACCGGTGGCACTGAGCGGCTTTATCTCCAGGGTAATGGAGGCGATGGTGCTGATGTCCGTGAAAATCTGATTATTGAAGGCCAGGCCGATCTGAAACTCCAAGGCCGAAGAGCGCCACGACACGGGCGAAGTCGATGTCAGGATATTCGTCAGCCCGGACGTCCGGGTGATGTCGCAGAACATGCGAATGATTGATGCGGTGGGAGGATTCATGGGAAAGGTCTTAGGTGGGGCCGGTCGTGCTCCAGTTGCCCTTGAGGGTGTAGTTGAAGTAGGTGGTTTGTCCTCGGTGGGTCGCCTCATTCAGGGTGACCACGGCGTTGAGCAGCCAGGGCTGGAAAATGCCGTCCGTCTCCCATTGGAAATAAGCCGGCTTCTTTTCCGGAACCGAACGCAGCGCGACCGCCTGCTGGATGAGGTGCAGTTGGGCCAGCGTCAGGCTGTCATGAAGCCGGGTGACCCGGAACGAGATCACGTCGACGACATTGCCCCGGTCGGTCGGTCGGCCTGCCTTGGCCCGCAGGCCGCGCAAGATTTGCTCCTGTCTTTCCTGCCCCAACACCAGGTCACTCACGGCGTCGGTGGGGACGACGATCTGGAGTGACTCGATGTTGACGGTGATGTTCATGCTTTTTCAGGCAGAAGGCAGGAGGGAGCAGGCAGATGGTTAGCTGACGGTGCCGATCGTCCAGAGCGGCTCCAGGACACCGGCTGAACCCTTGCGCACATTGCGGAAGAGGACTTCCCCGACGCGGCGGGCATTGTTGCCGTAGACGCCGCCACTCGACTCCAGCAGTGTGTTCTTGAGGGTGAACATGGGGGAGCCAGTGCTCTTGCCCTGGACGATAAGATCGTTTTTCTGCAGCGTCTTGCCGATCCCGCTGGTCGTGAAAGCGGCGAGGATCTGCGCGTAGGTCAGATTCATCGGCGTAACCCGCACGGTGCAGCCCAGCGAGGTGAGGATCTTGTCGACGGTGCCGTAGTCGTCCGGCTTCACGTCCTCCAGGTTCAGTTGCGGCTCGATCACGAATCCCTCGTAGGCGCCGAAATTCTGCAGCGCTGTGCCCCAGTTGCCCGTGTAGATTTCGTTGGGGATCTTGGCCAGGTCGTAGTTCGGGAAAGTGCCGACGTCACCGGTGGTGAAGTAACTGGCCGGATCATTCGGATCGGCATTGTTGGCGATGAGTCCGGTGAACGTCATCTGGCCCAACGCCGGCTTGATGGCCGAGAGCGTGATCGTGGGCATGGTGGTGACGGCCGCATTGGCCAGCACGATGCCGCTGTTGGCGCCATTGCGCGGGATGATGGAGAGCGGCCGGTCCGTGCCACCATAGACACTGGTCCCGATCTGCTGGTTGGCATACGGGAAGAACATGTCGAGATTGGTCCACTGCAGCGGGGTGCAGTTGACCGCGATCTGCATGTCCTCGGTCCGCGAGTCGATGTCGCCGTAGCCGTTGGAAGTTACCTGGAACAAGGTCCGGGGAATGTCGACGGTGATATTTTCCGAGGAAAGAAAGCTGATGCCGTCGTAGGTGAGATAACCCGGACCGATGATGATGGTCTGTCTGTCGATACCCATGAGAAAAAAGGTAGGAAGTTGGAAGGAAGAGGTGGGAAGTGGTGGAACCCGTTAGGCGGGTGTTGCGGATTTCTGCTCCGGAGGCTTGGGCGTGATCGCGGCCAACTCCTCGGCCGTAACCGTGGCGATGAATGCCTTGGTGATGGTGAAGAGATGCACCTGGTCAGGCGTGTCGGCCTCCTGGACATAGCCGACCGTGCGGGCTGTCCCGTCGTGGCGGAATGCCTTCTTGACAGCCTGGGCGATCTTGCCGTCGAAGGGCGGTGGCGGTGGGGGTGGCGCAGCGGGAGTTTCCGGAGTGGCGCCGGAGGTTTTGATTGAAGCGGTGATTTTTGGCATCGTTGTCGTTGTTGGAGGTTAGCGTTTAAACGGAACGCCGCCGTGAGTGTTGAAAATGCAGTCGACGTAGTAGTTGTCCCCGACCGATCCCGGCATCATCGGGTCGTTGGGTTCGGAAAAGAGCAGCGGCTCGCCGTCGATGGTCGGCGGGAGCTTCCAGCCGTGCAGGTAGGTGTGGAGCAGTTCGGCGATTTCCTCGGCCTCGTACTCAGTGTCGTTGAGCACGGTCTCCACCACCCGGATGGTCACCTGCAGTGTCTCGACATAGAGCGGGTCGGTATTGGCGTTGGCCTTGATCGCCACGGCCGGCATGACGATGATCCCCAGCTTGATCCCGGCGATGATCTCGGCAATCTGGCTGGGCAGCTTGGCCCGTTCGCGGGTGACGATCTCGGCGCCGGTCTCGACGATTTCCAGGTTGGCCCGGAGGTATTCAGCGATGCAGTCGCGGATGCGCGTCGTGACGAATTTTCTCATCTTAGTTTTTCCTCCAGGTAGGATTCAGTCTTGGCGACGAGTTCGGCCGTGAGTTTTTCCAGATCCGGAAGCGCACGGGGGTCAGGCCGGTGGGTAGCGGACTTGACCAGGCTGAAATAGAAAACGAGTTTTCCGCCTTCATGCCGGGCAAGAAACTTTTTCCCCGGATTCTTGCCATTGACCAACCAGAGTCCCTGGATGGTGCCATCCCGTGGAGTCTTCCCGTAGGCAGCCGGGTGCATGGGAATGGCCAGATACTTGGCCCGCTTCGCCTTGACGGTGCCGCCATAGAATTTCAGCGGGAACTGGGCGCTGGCGATCGTGACAGTGGCGCTGTTGTTGTCGGCCCCGGTGAGGGCCGTGCGCTGGGCAACTTCCTTTTGCCACCAGTTCGCCTTGGGAAACCCGCTCTTGTTGGGTTCGCGGTTGCGCCGCCGGAAGTGCCGGCGCAGCGCGATCGCCGTGGCGCCACCGAGCATCGTCATGAGCGGCTTGCGATTCTTCAGCAGCCGGTAGCATTTCTGCAGATCGGGCGAGAGTCCCTTGGTGACATTGAGGGTGATGCTCATGGTGAAAGATCAGGCGGCCGCCTTGGTGGTCCAACGGGCGATGCCGTCCGTGATGGTGAGTGCGTCGCCGAAGAGACGCTCCAGGAACTGCAACGCATCGGGTGAGAGTTCTGCGACATTGGCTTCCGGTGGCGCCGCGGAGAATTCCTCCGGCTCAACCGGCTGGTCGGGCTGGAGTACGCCCAGGGCGAGCGACTCGTCGCGGTCGATGTCCTCGGTATCCATGCCCGATCCCCAGGCGAAAGGCGCCCACGGGTTGCCGAATTGGGAAATAGCCGTCCAGATCGGATCACCCTGCCGGGCGATCATGCGCCCGTTGTAAAGCTTGCCTCCGGCCGCCTGCCAGATGGCCTGCCAGTCGCGTTTCTCCTTGCGATCTTCCACCCGGATCAATTCGCGGGCGGGAAAGGCCTGCAGGTAGTCCTCATCCTGGGCCGTGGCGTGGCGGGATTCGGAAAAAGCATTCTGGATCTGGAAATCATGGATCAGCTCCAGGCGACGCCGGGAGGTGATGTCCTTGAGGCTGCCGGAGTCGCCTTCCGGAGCGCCGAGCAGTTCCCGCATGTCGGAGACAAACCGGGTCCGGTTCATGGTGCCATGCTCATCGGATGCGAGGGAGAGTTCGGCATCGATGCCCCGTTGCATGTCTTCCAAGATGCGGGCCTTGTTCACCCCGGAGGAAAAGAAAGCCGCATTGCGAGCCTCGGCCGGCAGCGTCGCCAACTCGGCCGAGCGCAGGCGCGTCGGCACGACCGTCTTTCCGCGTAAACGGTCGACGGCATCGGCGATGGGCTGGAAGTTGATGGGCATTTTTTTCTAAAGGGACAAAGCGTCAGAGGGACAAAGGGGCAAAGGGTTGGCGGCCTTGCCGCCAATAGCGGCGCTTCGCGCCTATTTTTGATTTTTTATTTTAAACTTTTTACTTTCCCTAAATCCCGTCTTCGTCGCGGCGGGTGTATTGTTTGGAGCGAGCGGTGAAAGATGGGCCGGGTGCCGAGGTCTGCTCCGGGCCTTTCTCGGTGGGTGCCTCGATGGTGAACCTGCAGGCTGCGACATCTTTCAGGCGGGCGATGGCATTATCGTATTCCTTCATTCGGGCGTCCGTGTGCAGGCTGGAAACCGGCAGGCGGTTGAGTGCTCCCGTCCGGACCAGGATCAGGGCAGTCTCGACCAGTTGCGACGGGATCGTGCCGGACGGGCCGACGGTGTTATTGGCACAGGTGAGCACGTAGCCGCGCACGGTATCGATCACACTCTGGATGATGTCCGGCAACGGATCGGGCTGGTTTTTCGCCTTGGCCGAACTGCGGGCCGCATCCAGTTCCGGACCGGTGATCTTGGTCGCAACGTCGTCGATGGTGAGTGGTACCCAGGGCATGGTGAGAAATTAAAAATTTAAAGTTAAAAATTAAAAATGAGGACAGCCTGCGGTCGGTAGCGGCGGCAAGCCGCCCCCATTCCTAATTGCGCGAAGCGCTAGCTGAGCGCGATGACGGCGGCCGCTTCGTCGAAGACGACCTGGTAGTCTTCCGACCAGTCGACGGCGTAGATGTCGCTCCGGCTGCCCGGCTCCCGGTAGGAATAGACCTGGTCGACCGAACTGCGGGTCGTGGCGAACGTTTTGCCGAAGGACGGGTCGTAAGTGGTGGGGCTGCTGCTGCCAATGAAGGCAATCAGTTTGGCTCCCAACAGATTCACCGTATTCTTGGCTTTGCCGAACTTGTTGGTGTCACGGCTGAGGACACCGAGTTTGATCTCCAGATTCGGCACCGACAGCATCCGGGCCAACTGCTCCAGGGTGACGCCGATGTTGGCGGAACCGGGCTGGCGGGCGATGACCTTCGGGTGATGGCGAAGCTTGAGCCAGGCCGGGAAGCCGATCGCAATGCGATTGGGCATCGTGCCGGTCTTGGTGTAGATGTCGCCCAGGACATCATCGATTTCGACAATCGGGTCGACTGCGACATCGGACCATTCGCCCTTGCCGGCTACCGGCGTAATGGCGTCGATTTTTTTCTGCACCATCGCCTCACGGGAGAGCTTGGCATTGACGACCAGCGTGCTGATCTTGCCTTCCTCCAGTGCCGACTGGGCGCCGGCCACCTCGCCGGCGGAATCGCGCTCCGCATCGTCGATCGGAATTTCCAGCGCATTCGGTTTGCAGTTGTAGTGCGGATCGTCCGACTCGAACTTGATCCGGGTGGCCGGACCACCGATGGCCCGGAGCGTATCGTATACCTGGAAAGCATTTTTTCCAGAGTAGCGTTTGTATTGACCGTTGGACACCCCGGTCGGAACACGGGGAAAGATGAAGTCGGCCAGGCCGTCCTTCGTCGGATCTTGGGAAAGGCCGGCGGCGTAGGAAGTCAGCCGGCCATTGTAATTGGCGTTTTGTCTGCGAGACATGTTAAAGCGTTTTTAAGGTTGGATTAAACGTGGTTGAGTGGAGGGTTGGGAACGGAGCGGACGGATCAGGCGGTGAAGACGACCGGGTCGAAAATCACGGCTTCGATCAGTTCGTCGCCGGTGCCGGCCTGGGTGGCCTTGGCCACGCGGACCCGGGCTCCGGCGCCGGTATCGGCATTGGCCGATCCGTCGGCGTTGAGTACCAGGTAGGTGCCGACATCGACAGTTCCGGGCGTGGGGCCGAGCTTGACATGGGCCGTGCCGGCGAATCCACCGGGCACCGCCACGGCGGCGAATCCGCTTTTTTCGCCGTCCAGGATCAGGCCGTGAGGCACATCGGTGGCGGCAGTGACGAGGGTGCCATCTTTCTTGATAAAGTAGCCTTCCTTTTCGGAAAGATCCTGGCTGCTTTGCATCGGGAGGATGGCGTTGGGTTTGACTTGCATGGTAGTGAGAGTTGCGGGTTGTGGTTGCTGGTTCGTGAGATTTCCGAAGCGAGCCGAAGCGTTTATTATTGGTCGGCGTCGACGAAGAGTTGCGGCTTGGACTGACGGACAGCGTTCCAGGCGACGCCAAAGCTGCAGCGATTGCGCGTCTGGTATTCGTGGACGGCGCTGTCGCGTTCCCGGCCGCGATCGCTGGCAATATCCTGCCCGTTGGGAACGTCGGCCTTGTCCCGGTTATGGGTGCGGGCGTAGGTAGGATCATCCGCCTTGCCAGACGGCTTGAGTGTTTTGAGCAGGCCCAGTGCCTCGTCACGATTCTTGGTCAGGGCGACCTTCCATTGATCACGGGCGGCACCGGTGAGCTTGTGGGCGTCCAGGTCGCGTTCGACCTGTTCGGCCAGCACCTTGTCCAGTCGGTTTTGTGTTTCCGCCAGCTTGGCGCTGTCGGCGATTTTTAGTTTCGCGGCATCAGCGGCGGCCTGTATTTCCGCATCCGTAGCGGTGGCAGCCAGTCCGAGCAGCGCGATGAGGAGGAGTTTATAATCCATGTCTGCGTTGATTTCGGTTTGTGCCAGAGGATCGCCCTGGCGGTTGGACAAGGGCACCATGCCCTTGAAAGTGGGTTGATTGGTGAGCGCCCCGCACAGGAGAGCCACCGGATGGGCTTCGTCGCCCGGCCGGTAATTCTTGGCCGGGAAGCCGAGCACCGGGGAAAAATAACGATAGTCGCCCCCCTCCAGGGCATTGCGCCCGGAGGACGAATGGCGCATCTGCGCCCAAAGTTCATCGCCCCGCGCCTCGACATTGTGAATCCAGCCGGCGGCGCGGGTGGGTTTTTCCAGGTCGGCCGAGAAATGGTCGAAATCGACCAGCAGCTCCGGAGAGCCGTCTTTTTTGTAGCGGTTGGCAATGGCCACCAGGTCGGCGGCCGTGAGGACTTGCTTGATCGTGACCGGCTCCTTCTTGCCGGGCATATAGAGAGACTTGCTCACCGTGCCGGCCTTGCCGATCTGGTACCAGCCATCGGCCGGCAAAATAAACTTGTCCGGGGCGGAATCGTCCCGGTTTTTGGTCAGGGCGACGGCTTCGCCGATGGAAAACGGATCGTGAGTCATGGTAGGTCGTTTTTAAGCTGCTTTAAGTTCGTTTCTGGCGCGTTTTCTGGCCCTGCCGGGAAGAACGACCCGGCCCTTTGCTTTTTCGGGCCACATTTCGCGTTTTTTCCCGGTTTCGGGTTTGGGGTTTCAGGCCACGCCGGGAGGCTTCCTCCAGGGAGTCGGCCAGAATTTCCGTCGACTTGGATTCGCGGTACACCTTCTCGATCAGGCCGGGCAGATCTGCCCGGAGTTTTTTCAGGAGGTCGACGTACTCGTCGTCGCCCTTGGCGGCGGCCAGGGCGCTGATCCGACCCAGGAGCGGCTTCCAGTCTTCCTGTTCGGCGGCCGCAAAACGCTGGAGGGTTTCCTTTTTCAGTTCCTCCAGCCAGGCTTCGTCGGCCAGGTTCTCGTCCCGGTTAAAGGAAAACGGGCTGGCCGGTTGGCCCAAGGGCGTCGGGCCCTGGGTGATGGTGTAGCCGGTCTTTTCGGAAATTTCCGGCCAGTCGACCTGGCCGCCCGCCTGGGTGATCTGGACGACATGCTCCAGCACCTGGCCGACGTCGGCCTTGTCCTCGGCCGCGAGTTCAAAATAGGCCAGCACTGGCCGACCGGGAAAATTCACCTGCAGGATCGGCTTGTCGAATTGCGCCTGGAGCAACTCGGAGATTTCCCCGGCCTCAGCCACGGCCAGTGAGTCGAAGACATCCTGATGAGCCTCACCCAGGTCGCTGCCCAGCCCGGTCGGCGCCGTGAGCATGGCCAGCTTGCCCGACGTGCCGGCCAGGACAAGCTGCTCGTCCTGGTAGTTGAGATGTTCCTTGAAGGGAGCGCCGCTTCGCGATCCGTCCGTCATCGCCTTGACCTCGGCTCCGTTGGGCAGAGTGCCCCGCATGTTGCCGACCACGGCATTGGCCATCGCCTGGTATTCGCCTTCCTTGCCCGGCGGGACATTGGGCGGCATGGAGACGAAGATCGGCGGGATGCCGTAGGTCTCGACGTAGGCGTCCCAATCCTTCTGCGAAAGATTCTTCCGCATGTAGCAGATCAGGCCGATCTCGTTGATCGGATCTTCCACCTCGCGGATGACAAAGTGACGCGGATCAATCAGGCGGCCGGAACTGGTGATGGTGGCCGTGGCGTTGTACCTCCACGGGGCATAGATGCTGTCGCGAACCCAATACCACTGGTCGACAGGGTCTAGCCGGGTGATGGGATTGGCCGGGTTGTCGCCTTCGTAGATTTTCTCCAGGTGGGAAAATCCGCGAAATTCAGCCAGGGCGAGGAACCGGACAGCTTCCTTTAAATTGTCGAGCCGGTCGTAGGCGACCCGCAGGGTTTCTGCCTGGGCCTTCGCCGCCGGAGAATCGTCGACCGTCCGGATGCTCCAGTCGAGCTTGCCGAGCGCAGCCAGGCGCAGGCGCTTGAGACCGCGCAGGGTGGCTTCCCGCTTCTCAATGGATCGGTAGAGCCATTCCAGGTTGGCATACTGGCCCCGGTCGCCTTCCTCCAATAACGAAATGGCTTTGCGGATGGTCAGGCCACGCAGCGGATTGTACTGCTGGCGCCAGACACTCATGTCAGGGATCAGTCTCATCCGATCACCTCCCGGTCCCGGCGTGAGAGAATCGCCTCGCTGGCCTGGGCGCCCCGGCCGGTGTCGACCGTGGAGAATTCACCGATGCAGCGGGCTGCCTTCGCGGCCTTGGTAGCCAGACCTCCCGACCAGGCGATGTCGCAGTGCGACGCCGCGTTGTAGTTGTTGGTGCCTTCGCTGAATCGCCAGTTTTTCCCGTCATGGACTTTGCGAAGCGCGAAATAGTCGGCACCCACATCCTGCCACTCCCTGGGCCAACACTTCTCGGCCGTGGCCAGTTGGTTCATGAGCGCGAATCCCATGTCGTGTTTGGATCTGGCAAAGTTGACGCCCTCGAATTGCCCAGGGAAGAGTTGGGCCAGTTCCCAGCAGATTTGCCGACCAAGGCCGGTTTCGTCTCCGGCTGCGGATAATCCGGCTACCCGGCGCATAAAGGTTTTCATGGCCGACTTGTGGAAATGCCAGTCGTCGGTGCGATAGGTCAGCAGCCCCTGGAGGGACGCTATATCGTTTTTATTCTCGTCAACATAGACCGAGGCCAGGTCGCCCTCGCCGCTGGCCGCGACGTCATAACCGAGGGAATGTCGGCCTGGCGTGGTGAACAACTTGGGGAAGATACTTTCGAGATACTTGGCGATGCGGATCTCGCGGGCGTTCGCCGTCATCGGGCTGAATTCCCCAAACAACTCCACGATCTGATTGGCTTCCAGGTGGAGACGTTCGGCCGAGTAGTCGCCCATGCAAAGTTCAATCCGGGACCAGGGCACGATGGCGGCCGTGCCACCCTTCGGATTGCACATGTAGGCTTCCTGGTAGGTGGCCTCATCGATGGCGCGTTTCTTACAATCCTCGATAAAGCCTTCCCGCGTATAGTTGGTACCGCGTGTCGCGTTGATGAGTTCGACCAGCCCCTCGGCAACGGCGTCCTCGATCGTGGTAAAGAAGTGCTTCCACCCTCCCTGTCCCTTGCGGGCCAGTTGGGCCACCCGGTAGAAAAGGGTGTCATTCCCGAAATGCGACCCCCACATGGACAGATCGTAGCCCCAAGTCACACGGGCCTGGGCAACCTGGTAAAGCAACTCTGCTCTCTGGTGCCGGGGAAATTCATCCAGGCCGACGTCGCCACCGTAGACCAGCATCGCGTTCGGATTGGCCGAGAAGGCGATGATCCGGCTGCCGTTGTCGAACTTGATGATCCCGATCTTGATCTCCTCGGTGAAGCCGGTGTCCTTGCCCTCATCATTGAGCATTGGAACTTTCACCGTTTCCTCACCGTGGCTCAGGATCGACCGCGTGACGTTGTAAATTTCGCAGAACTTCTTGCAGTTCTCCATGTATTCCAACGCCGAAGGATAGTCCCGCGTGGCAAACAGGTAGTCGCGGTTGGGATAATGCAGACGCTTGCGAACATTCTTAAAACCATCCGCCCAGGTGGCGCCGACCCGGAATGATTTCTCCCAAATGGACAACCGGGATTCGTCCTCAATCCATGCTTTTTGATACGGCAGGAAGTATTCAGTGACCGCCTTGGCCGAGTCGATGGTGCTGTTGAGGATGGAAGCCATTGCAAAAAGGATGGTCAGCAACGCGTTCATTTTTTGCGCGACTTGAAGCCGAAGGTCTGGTCGATGAAGTTGATCGCCTTCTGCCGGAGTTCTTCCTCGCTGGCAGCCGGCTTGGAGAGTTCGGCCTTTGCTTTTTCCGCCTGGATCTGCAGTTGGGCATCGCGGGCTTCTCGCTCTGCCCGTTCCGATTCCAGTTTGCTGATCTGCTCATCACGCAGCTTCAGATCTGCCTCCAGCTTCTTGGCCCGGTCATCACCCAGGCGGGCACGGGCAATGATTTTGCTGTAAATGTCCTGCTCTTCTGGAGCGAGCGCATCAGCGTTTGTGGACATCAACTTGTCGAACACAGTCTCGGAAAGACGGATTGCGGCGGCTTCGGAAAGCGACAATCCCTCGCGGGCGAATTCCGCAATCTGCTGGGAGCGCTCCCCCTTGGCCTTGAGCTGGGCGATGTAATCAGCCAGCGTTCCATCCCGAAAAGTGCTCGCACCCATCTTCGACACCGAGACCCCATATTCCTTCGCTATCTTCTGGATAGTGGGCAGGTGCTTGGCGCCGCCGGGAGTGTTGAAGAGTGTGTCGCATAACTTCTCCACCTCGGCAGGCGTCAGTTCCTTTTCGATCTTGGAAGCCATTTAATGCAGGATTAACGGAGGGTTAAGCGAGTCCCTGCAGGGCTGCGAAATCGCGACCGGATGCGGTGATTTTCCAGCGACGATTCTCCGGGCTGATCAGTTTGTCGGCCTGGGCGATCAGCATCTTCTCTTCGAGATAGTCCAATTCGTTGCGCAGCTCGACGTCGTCTGGATTGTCGAATCCACGAATGCCCAACTGGACCTTGAGCGTTGGAATGGTGGCACCCAGAGATCCAGCCCCGACAAAGATGGCCAGAAGGGTTTTGCGAAAGATTTCTAATTCTTCGGATTTCATGGTTGTGGACGGTAAGAGATGAGGACGCGGTCTAACTTCTGATCCATCAGGTAGAGCCGCTTGGAGGTTTCTTCGGCAGCGTTCTTCAATGCTGCAATGTGTTCACGCTGCAGATTGACCTGCGTGTATAATTTATCCCGTGATGCCGACGCTGCTATGGCCGCTTCCCGAAATCGGGCGTCGATCTTGTCATCGACCTCCTCCACCTTGTTGGAAAGACGCTCGTATTCCTTGCGGCTCACGAATTTCTCATTGAGCGGCGGCGATGCCTTGGGGAAAAGCTTCTGCCAGAGACAGACGCAGGTATAGACAGTGGCCAGCAACGCTGCAGCGGACAGGCACCATTGCCAAAAGTGCGACGGATCAGGCGAAGGAAGATCGGCAAATACGGGAAGCATCAAAGCGGGTGTTGGAGTGTGTTCGGAAAATGGATCACAGAGGCCGGGAGGGAGAGGCGATGCACTGCTTGCGAATAGTTGTCTGCATGTCCCTCTGTGCTCCCGTGCGCTCTGTGAAATGTTGGTCAGGTCGCCTTGAGCGCCTGGGCACGGGCATCCTTGATCAGCGTCTCGTTGTCTGAATCAAAAGTGACTTTCAGGAGGTCGGTGAGCGCCTGGGCAGCGGTCGGGTTGGTCAGTTTCAGCTTGTCGATCTGCCCGGCCAGCAATGTGAGGGTGTCCTTGGCCAGGGAGGATTCGGCGACAGTAGTGGCGACCGATTCACGCACGGCGTTCTTGTTGGCCTTGGCCTCACGCCAGGACTGCCAAAACAGCCAGCCGCCGATTCCGATACCCACGGCAAAGAGAATGCCACCTACCCACGGGAAGGCCGGATGATCCCACCAGAATGGCAGGCTTCCGCCAACTGATCCGAAAAAGCCCAGCGCTCCGCTGGCAATCCGCAGCGAGGTCGCCACCTTGGGCACGTCGCTGACAAAGCAGGAGACCACCCCGGCCGCCGCGCCCAGGGCGAAGAGCACGGAACCGACCCCGGCATAGATCAGCGAGACGGTGGTCAGTCGCGCCTGGGTAAGCTGGACAATCAACTCCTGAATCCGGGCGGATGATTTCCCGCGCTCCTCATCCAGCGTTCCCTTGAGGTCCTTACTTAGCCGGGCAGCGACATCCAGTTTCCTGGCATAGGCATCCAACTGGCCCTGCAGGGCGAGGTTGACCCGCTCCAGGGCTTCCGCCCGGTCTTTCTCATTGGGAGTCGGGAGAAGCGTTCCGGCAATGACCAGTTCTCCGGCCGTGGCGATTTTCGGAGGGCCATCGGGATTCTGGTCGTTGGCAACGCCGGCGGCATGAACGGCCGCCGAGGCCTTACTGTCGACCTGGGCTTGCGCCGGGCCGGCAGTGGGTGAGGCTTCCTGGGCAGAATGGCAGGCGACGCCAAAACAGGCGACGGCGGCCAGCATGCAAAAGAAGCATAAGTTTCTGAGGGTGGATTTTTTCATGACGGTGATTTGAAGAGGGATTGAGGAACCGAGCGGGTGGCTCATTTCTAATTTCATATTTCTCATTTCTTATTTTCAGAGGAGTTGCCGCCTGCTTTTCCAGGGCTTTCAAGGCTGGGGCCGGACGGCGCGGCCCCGTTCACACCACATGAGCGCGAATAAATAGGATCACCGGCGCCGCTGCCCGCAGTCTCACGAGTAGCGGCATCTGCAGGAGATGTTGGATTCGGCGCGGGGCCGGCGATAAGGAGATCCCGGAGATATTGGAAATCGGCCTCGGTGCCGTTGAGCGGAGCACTGCCACTCAAGATGATTACGCACCTGGGCTCATACTTGGGCTCATTTTCTTTAGGACGAATCAGGGCAACGCGGACAATGTCCGAGATCCGGAAGATATTGTCACCGATGCAGACGAATTCCTGAGTGCTTTCCAGGGTCGCGGTGATAAATTCAGGTTGCTTCATGGTGTGGTGGTAGTGGGTTGGGATTCGGGAGAATTGGCGGAAGCCATGCCCAGTACGTTATACGCCATCTCCCTGGCCATCTCCTCCGGCATGATCAGGTCGATGGAGCCTCCGGCAGTCACGAAACGCAGGGCGCGGAAACCATTGCGCGAATCGCGGCTCCGATAACGCCCTACTGAAACACCGCCCACCCGCATCACGCAGATGGCTGGTGTGGCGATTTTGCTTGCTGGTTTTGCTCCCGTGGTCATTTCGGAAGCGAGTATGCCATGTATTTTAAAATTAATCTAACCCACTATTCCTTATATTCTTAGTATTCATGAATAATTTTCAGAAATGAGTTTTTAGCGTGAAACTCTAACGTGCTAAATGGTTATTTCCGGGCACAAAAAAGCCCGCGACAGTCGCGGGCTGTGTAGTTAGAAATTGGATATTATCACTTAATCGCCTTGGTAAATAGCTCCCGGCAATAGGCATTTAAAGTCAGCCCTTTCTTGTCAGCCCTGGCCCGCAACCCGTCTCGCATTTCCTCGGGGACCATCACGCTGAGGACTGCCATCGGCACCTTGTCGGTGTTGTAATATCCACGGCGCTGGCCCTTTTTCACGCCACGGTTTTCCTTCTTTTTTTTAGTCGATTTCATAAAACTTGTCCTCCCTTCCGGTAAACTCGTCTAGGTAACGCACGGCGGCCTGCGCGACTGTACTGACGATGCTTTCCAGCTGCGGGTCATCGTACCACCGCAGGATGCACACCTCCCCGTTGCCTTCGTTTTGCCGGGCTTCCAGCAGACAGCGAGGCTGGGCCGTGCGCAGGATTCCCGTGAATCCGGCCTCATGGTTATCGAGAAACAAGTGATCCGGCACCTCACGCAACATGCCAAAATCGTAGCTCCATTCCTTGGGTACCCGGTGCCCGATGTTTTCCACCTGTGCGCCATAGCAGGCCGCCATTCGGGCCAGACAGCGCGTCAGCTTGACGGGGGAAATGGCGCTTTCCACTTCGGGCGGCCATGCGTGCAGGTGCAGGCTGTTTCCATCACCGACAGGCTGCACCAGCGCCACGATCAGTGGATTGGCCAGACGGCAGACATAGATGCATTCCTCCGACTCCGGCCACTCGCTGGCCACCGCAGTGCGGGGAAAGGAAAGGCGCTTTTTTTTAGTCATAAAAAAGCCCCGGCATGGGCCGGGGCGGTAAGGGTTAGTCTTCGAGTTCAGCGATCAGGATCGCGCGGGCCTTGGCCTTGGTGTGGGCCTCGCCGCATTTTTCGGCCAGGTATTCCCACATCTCGTTCATCGTCGCCCCGCGCTGGAGTTGCATTCCCTTTTCGCGCTCAACCTGGCGGGCAATTTCAACGAGGGTGGATAGTTTCAGTTTGGTGGTTTTCATGGAATTGTCCTTTTTGGTTAGGCCTGACGAGGCCGGTTTCGTGATGCTCAGTTGTTGAGCATGGCATTACTCTGCATGTTATTTTTTAAAAATAAACTATAAATTTAAAAAAACATCCCCTTTGTCCTTTCCCGAGGCAATCGCGGGCGGGCCATAGAAAGATGGACACCGTCTATTTTCTCTCTGGCTTGGTTACAGCATGGGCTATTAATGCCACTATCCACCAAAACACAACAGAGCCAATTCCTACAGGAATAAGAGACGTGAAATCTCTTTCAAGCAAACTGAGTATAACCAATGCCAAACTAGCGAAGCTCGTAATCCAGGCCCAAATAAACAGGAAACGAACAATGGCCGGCTTCTTTTTAGGATCACTCGATGGGTTGATCGCCAAGGCCATATTCATGGCTCGTACATTTCGGTTTGCTGCAAATAGCCGACTTAGCGCAGGCATCGATTTAGCTGCTATCCCTGATTCGGGAATACTGGGACCTGCAATAAAAATATCTTCAGTGATCTCTCCATCGCGGGCCATTCTTCGCAAGTCGTCGAGAGTGTATTCATATTCTTCACCAATTATGCGATAAATAGGTTCCTGATCTTGTGAACGGGATGGGGAGTTTTGATTCATCAATGAAGAAATTTTCCGTAAGGAAGGAGGCATTGATTAAAAAATCAAGCATGTTCAGGGTCCAGGTGCCATGCCTTACCGGCACCATCAACTAAAACAATGTACATGAAAAATAATTCTATTCGTTTTCCACTTAATCCCTGGGACAGGGCCGCACGGGAAGCTGGCGATGATGTCCAGGTATTAAAAGACCTGGTGTATTTCCTGATCAATGAGCACAAGAGATTAGAGCGAGCCATTGATGCTGCTGGATTTCAATGCCCTGCTAGAATCAAGCCGCCCAAGAAAAAGGTCATATCCCCAAATCCCGTATCCTTGGTACCGATCCAGCTTACCCTTCGGGTCGGGAGTCGGGAAATAGATTTACGGGTATAACCGGATAGTCAGTGATCAGGCGGCACCTTGCTTTTTAGCAGGTGTCGTTTTTTCGTCTCCCGATTTCGACTTCTCTTTCGGGACTAGGATCGGTGTGTCCGAGCGATCACGGGGAAGGCGTGGTTTTCTATTTGATGCTTTGGGAGGCGCCCCTGATTTCCCAAGTGCCAATACCTTATTAAACACAATTTCCTCCCCTGCATCGAGGGCTTCAAAGAGGCGATCAATGGCGAGGCGGATAAGCTCTTGCTTCGTAAAATCACCACCAGGCGGAGAGAGTGCATCAAGTCTTTGATGCTGCTCTTCGGTAAGGCGGACGGGCATCGGTATCATTGCCATTCTGCGGTTTGATAGATGTTCAAAAGGAAAAGCAAATTTTTTCTTGCAACGGTAGAACGTTGTTATACGGTCGTGATACTAGCTTACACCATGAACGAAACTAATCTTTCTGATCCAATCCCCGTTCGCTTCACGGCTGATCAACGGAGCCGCATCCAGAGTCTTCAGAAAAAATATCGCTTTGGTCGCGCAGTACTCATCCGGCTGGGAGTCGACCTTGCCCTTGATGAATGGGAGCGGAGCGGAGTCATCACAATCAAGGCTCCCAAGAACACGGAACAAGCCACCCACTAATTTTCCAACCAAGGACCAAGGAGCCCAAATCCAACCAAGGAGCACAAAGACATGAGCAATAATCCAATCAAGGTAAGCGTGCCGAAAGAACCGATGCCGCTTTTCTACATGAATATGGATCGGCTGGGCAACGCCCAGCCGGCCAAGCTAATCAAGCAGACGCTCCAGTCTGCTCAGGAGGAAATCCAAGAAGCCATGAATGACCTCTGGTACTCTGATAGTGAGGACTATGAAGGCGACCCGGTTGCGGAATTCACCCGAAAAGATTGCGACCAAGTTTCCGATCGGGCCGACCGGGCGGTCAAGCTGCTGCAGGAAATTATCCAGGCACTCTCCATCTACCGGTTTTCCTGCCCCAATCCCCACGCCCTCAGCACCCAGGTGGCCGCTAACAGCGAACCC
>JAITVQ010000170.1 GCA_031285745.1 Puniceicoccales bacterium
CCACACCTCAACCCGATCGAACAACTCTGGGCGAACCTGAAACGCTTCTGGCGAAACCATGCTTGCCTCTCCCTTAGCGACGCCATCATCGCGTCCAACTATTTACAGGACTAACTATATGTACGTAATTGGATAAAACAAAAGCCACTCATGCATGAGTGGCTTTTATTGCGGCTATCACAATTGGACGGCACCAGGGTTATTTCATCTTTCGGCGGCGCGTAATGACTGCGGCTCCCAGCATGAGTCCCGCACCCACCATCGCATAAGTCGAAGGCTCGGGGATTGCGGTCACTTCCATGGCAATTGCGTTAATCAATGGGTTAAAATTCTGCACGTTCGTTGTATTCCCAAGTGAATCGTACATTTGCAGGACAATTGTGCCTGATCCATCGGTAGTTATGCCGGAGAAAACCAAGGGGGCATTATCCGTCGCTTGTTGCGGCAGCGCCTGGGTTGTAGAGCCTCCCACCGTCATCATGCCGCCTTGATTACCCGTCGCAGAATGGTGAATCTGGGTATACACGTAAAAGGTATAAGCCAGACCATCGCTCAACCCGGAGAAAGTCATCTTCCCGGCGTCAAATCGATTTGCCTCGCTGGAGCCACCGTCATTTTCATTATCCCAAGCATACGAACGCATGGCAAAAATCCACCCGTTATCCTTGGTAAAACCTGAACCGGTAGGAACATCCCCTCCCCACACAAAACTATTGTTTCCTCCCGAAGCCCCTCCGCCCCAATTTTCCAAGGTGACAGACATGCCGCCGATGGGGGTGGTGCCATCACTCAACACAATGGACGACGAGGCTGGGTTTTTTCCGGTCAATTGATTCCAAGCAGAAATTCCTGTCCCAGATCCAAAATTAAACAGCAACCAGTTTCCGGCAGACAACGTGGCTGCTGAAGCATTGACACCCACTCCTGTCAGAAGGGTTGCTGAGGCAAGAAAGACTTTTGTAAAATTCATCGTGAGATTAGTTGATAAACTAAAACAAGAAAGAGAGAGAGAGAATTTACCTCAAAAACTCCCTTGTTGCACCCTAAATGAATGTACATTTTACGCCAAAAACTTAACATTTTCTACATTCGTTGCCATATGACCAACCCCCATTTCATTTCCCATCTCGGGAAAACATGCTGCCCAAAGGATTCCTGTCTTCCCTAAATGGGATAGCATAAAACACCGTGTGGATTGCTCAATTCTTAATTCATAATTTTTAATTCTTAATTAACCTATCCCCGCCGCTGCATTTCGCGCTTTCCATTGCGGTAATGATTGTTTTTTTCGCGTCACCTTTTTACGTTCCTCGAATCCTCCAACATGCCAGCATACCTCCTGCTCCCCGCGATTGCCGGTGTCGTCGGTTACCTGATCGGCTCCATCTCCTTTGCGGTCATCGTGGCGCGCCGTCATGGCGTGGATATCCTGAAGGCAGGCAGCGGCAATCCGGGCGCGACCAACGTCAAGCGCGTCTGCGGCAAAAAACCGGGCAACATTGTCTTTGGCCTGGATGTGCTCAAGGGCATGGTGGCCTCCGGCTGGCCCGGTGTGCTTGCCTGGATTATCACCGACATCCCTGAGGGATGGTTCAGCCCCAATGCGCTCCTGTACGCCCAGTTGACGGGCTTTGCCGGAGCCGTTCTTGGGCACTGTTTCTCCCTGTTTCTAAAATTCAAGGGCGGCAAGGGCGTGTCTGTCAGCGTAGGAGGGCTTTGCGGCACCCTCCCCCCCTGCTTGGTGGTCAGTGCGTTTACTTGGCTCTTTTTCTACTTCACCACCCGCTACGTCTCGGTGGCCTCCTTGGTCGCGGCCGCCTCGCTACCTGTTACCGCCGCCCTCTGGTGGGACATCCGCGATCCCCGTTTCTATCTCTGCATCGGCATCGCCATCTTTGTCTTCTTCACGCACCGCAGCAACATCAAGCGGCTGCTGCGCGGCGAGGAAAGCCGTTTCAGCAAGAAAAGAGACGAAGAAGCCAAGCCCTGAGTCATTCATAAATCGCGAGAAATGCTGGGATGGATGGGTTAATTAAGAATTAAAAATTGGGGAGACTTTCTAATGACGGATTACGAAAGGCGAAAGGTATGGTTCAAGACATAGGTAACACAAAAGCGACCGCTTAACTCTTAGCGTTCAATGAAGAAAGTCACAAAACTTTCACCTGAACTTCCGAAATTCCGGTGATTTCTCGTTTTCCTGTCTGCCCTCTCTTTGCCTACATCCTGTTAATCCTGTTATCCTGTCTCAAATAAAAGTCCCCGAGCCTCTGCGGTTCGTACGGCAAGGCAAACCTGCCCCACGCAGCAATTCGTATCCCCCGAAATCCAAAATTCGCGACATCCGCGGGCTTATTGACTCATTAACCCCAAGTTTACCCATATTTCCGGCACTTTCTTATTCCTTATTTCCTATTTCTCATTTTCCTATCTGCCTCTCAATTACCATGAGCGCTTCATTAAAAATAGGCCTAGGCATCATCGGCTTCGGCACCGTCGGGCAGGGAGTGTGGAAGCACCTCTCCGCCTCCAAACGGGACATGGAAGTGCGCATGGGTGTGAAAATTGAGCTGATCGGTGTCTGTGTGCGCGACCCCAAAAAGAAACGGGCGGTCAGCATACCCAAGACCAAGATCACCACCAACCCCCACGAGATCATCGACGACCCGCGCGTCAACATCGTCTGCGAACTGGTCGGCGGCACCACGCTGGCCCGCGACATCACCTTGCACGCGCTCCGGCAGGGAAAAGTGGTCATCTCCGCCAACAAGGCGCTCATCTGCGAACATGGCGCAGAAGTCTTCGACGCCGTCAGCAAATTCGGCGGACAATACTTCTTCGAGGCCAGCGTCGCGGGTGGCATTCCGATCATCAAGTCGCTCCGCGAAGGGCTCGTCGCCAATCGCTTTTCGCAAATCGTCGGCATCATCAACGGCACCTGCAACTACCTGCTCACCCGCATGGAGAAGGAAGGTTTGCCCTACGAAACCGTCCTGAAGGACGCCCGCCGCCTCGGTTATGTTGAGGCGGATGAGTCGCTCGACCTCGACGGCATCGACGCCTACCACAAGGCGGTCATCCTTGCTTTCCTCGCCCACGGTAAATGGGTTCCCCGCAAGAACACTCTCGTCGAAGGCATCCGGGCGGTCACCCTTGAGGACATTCACCGTGCGCATGAATTCGGGTACAAGATCAAGCACCTCGCCGTGATCCGGCGCAATTTCGGCAAGGGACTCATGACGCTGGGCGTCTATCCGGCGCTTATCCCGCTCGATTCCGTGCTCGCCCGGGTGGACGATGTCTACAACGGCATCTCCCTGACCGGTGACGTGGTCGGCACCACCATCCTCGTCGGGCGCGGCGCAGGCCAGGATGCCACCGCCAGCGCGGTGATCGGCGACATCGTGGATGCCATCCGGACACTCAAGGGAGCCTCCTTCAAATTCCTCACCAAGGCCGACCTCGACTCCTACACCAGCATGGGGCGCACCGTCCGCATGGCCAAGATGGACGAGATCAACTCCCGGTTCTACCTGCGGTTTGACATCAGCGACACCCATGGCGTGCTCGCCAAGATCCACCAGGCATTTGCCGACGAGAAAATCTCCATCGCCCGCGGCATCCAGTACGAACACCCGGGCACCGGGCGCGGCACTGTCACATTCTCCACCCATCCCACCACCGAGGCGGCGATGGAGCGAGCGTTGCGACGGCTCAAACGGATCAAAACCGTGCTTGAGGCACCGCTCGTCCTGCGCATCTTCAATCCCGAAAACTGACCCTTTCCCTGTAGTAAACCGCACATGGCTCTCATCGTCCAAAAATATGGAGGCACCTCCGTCGCCAACGTCGAACGCATCAAGAACGTCGCGGCACGGATCAAGGAACACTGGCAGCAGGGAAACAAAATGGTCGTGGTTGTCTCCGCCCGCAGCGGTGTGACCAACGAACTCATCTCGCGCGCCAAGGCCATTCACCAGTCGCCCGATGAACGCGAGATGGACATGCTGCTCGCAGTCGGCGAACAGGAAACCATCGCCCTCCTCAGCATGGCCCTCCATGCCATCGGCGTCCCGGCCTGCTCGCGCACCGGCGGACAGGCCGGCATCCACACCGACGCCCTGCACACCCGGGCCCGCATCTCCCGTATCACGGGTGGCGACCTCCCGGCCCGGCTGGAAGAAGGCAAGGTCGTCATCGTCGCAGGCTTCCAAGGGATCTCCGAAAACCAGGAAATCACCACCCTCGGGCGCGGCGGCTCCGATCTCACTGCCATCGCCGTGGCGGCATCCATCAAGGCCGACCAGTGCCAGATCTACACCGATGTCGAGGGCGTCTTCACCGCCGACCCGCGCATCGTCCTCAACGCCCGCAAACTCAACGAACTCTCCTACGAGGAAATGCTCGAACTGGCCTCCAGCGGCTCCAAGGTCATGCAGGCCCGCTCAGTCGAATTCGCCCAAAAATACGGCGTGCCTTTTGAAGTCCGCTCCTCCTTCAACAACAAACCTGGAACCATCGTGAAAGCACTCACCAAGACCATGGAAGACGCCGTCGTGAGCGGAGTCGCCCTCGATCGCTCGCAAACCCGCGTCACCATCAGCGACATTCCCGACAGCGCCGAGGCCATCGCCTCCATCTTCAATGTGCTCGGCGATGCCGGTCTCAGCGTCGACATGATCCTCAAGAACCTGGGAACCAAGGGCCGAGCCAACATGACCTTCTCCGACAACACCGACCAACTGGAACGCACCGAGAAAGTGCTCAGCGAAGCGCTCAAGCGACTCGGCAGCGGCACCGTCCGTGCCACGGGTGAATTCGCCAAACTCTCCATCGTCGGCGTCGGCATGATCTCCCATCCCGGAGTCGCCGGCATCCTCTTTGACGCGCTTGCCAGTGTCGGTGTGAACAGCGAACTGATCACCACCTCGGAAATCAAAATCTCCGTGGCGGTCAATCCCGACAAGGCCGACGAGGCCGTCCGGGCTGTGCACAACGCCTTCAAGCTGCACGAAATCGTGCCGTTGGGATGACAGGTGACCGGAATCACAAGCGGCCGCCCCAACTCCCGTGTAACCGGAAAACTAAAACATCCACCCCATGAGAAAACTCCTCGCCATCCTCTGCCTGCTCCTTGCTGTCGTGTCATTGCTCTGGAATGCCTTGTCGCTATTCCTCGACAAAGAACCGGGCAACACACAAGTCGTGACAACCATAGCCCCCGACGGGACCACTACCACCGAAACCCGGACCCTCGGGAAAATTGTTACCGTAAATAAATTGCGCGCGCCTGAAGGCTTGAAGCT
>JAITVQ010000187.1 GCA_031285745.1 Puniceicoccales bacterium
GCACCAACGCCGGAAAGTGGCAATGTGGATACTTTGTTCGGGCGTCGAATGGGAACGTCGGGAGCGGACACGTCCTCAAATACTGCAAATGCAACAACGGCACCAGCCTCCGGTGCGGCAAAAATGACATTTCCGGCGCTGTCTGCCCTGCCCAGCCGCTGGCCCAAGACAATCAAACTGACCAAGCCTGCCTCAATTCCCCTGCAGGATGATGGTAAAACGGTTGGTGAGATTGCACTCTCGTCTGGTGAGCCACTGGAATTACTCCGTGTCCAAGCCAACGGCATTTTACAAGTGCGCGCCCGTGGACAGGTGTTTTACGTTCCCGGTCAATCCACTAATGTGCTGGATGTTGTTGTTCCTGCCACCTCCGTATTGGCTCCGGCCAAGACCACTCCCGCGGCACCGAAGGAAGAACCCGTTGAAACTTCTATCCGCCCACGGAGACCGCCAACTTCTTCCGGCGAGGAAACTCCTTTTGGCAGCCGGCAAAACTCTACGAAGCGTTCCCGATGAGCAAGGACTCCCAGCTCTGTTTGTATTCTTGGAACGTCAACGGAATTCGGTCCGTGTCGGCCAAGACACTCGACAGCTTTTTGGAGAAATATTCTCCTGATATTCTCTGCCTTCAGGAAATTAAGGCCACTATGCCGCAGAGTGGTGATCTTTCGATTCCTTATCCTTATCAATTTTTCCACTCCGCAGACAAGGCCGGTTATGCCGGCACGGCTATTCTCAGCCGGGTTGCTCCTCTTAGGGTAACCATGAATTTCCCCGGTGATCATCCCCAGGAGGGCCGGGTTATTTCAGCTGAATTTTCCGGCTGTTATGTCGTCTGCGCCTACGTCCCCAACTCCCAGCGTGAACTTGCCCGGCTCGACTATCGGCTGCGTTGGGATGCGGATTTTCAGAAACATATTTCTGTGTTGGCCAAAAGGAAACCGGTTCTTGTTTGCGGTGATTTCAACTGCGCCCATGAGGAGATAGACCTTGCCAATCCCAAGCAGAACAGGCGTAACGCCGGATTTACGGACGAGGAGCGGGGGAGTTTTTCCAAATTGCTGGCCAATGGTTTTGATGACACATTTCGCCTGAAAAATCCCGGATGCCCGGCTTGTTATTCGTGGTGGACTTATCGCATGAATGCCCGGGAACGTAATATCGGGTGGCGTCTTGATTATTGGCTCGCCTCCCGGCAACTTGCCGATGCCTGGAGCGATCCTGCGATTCATGCCGATGTGCTGGGGTCGGATCATTGTCCCGTTAGTTTAAAAGTGGACGAAAAATTGTTTAAATAAAAACGAATTTATGGAAAAATAAGCATGAGCCGTGGATGAAATCCACGCTCTTCGATGGCGTTGATCAGAAAAACATCACTTGTTGGAAAAACAGTGAGCCATTTTGTCTGAATTGCCAAAGAAGCTTTATCGAAACGCTGATTCCAAAACCACAACAACTCACTCGCTTAACACATATTACACACCGTCTAATAAATCAAAAACATCAGCTAATTTTTTTGATGAGAAATATTGTGCGTTTTTTGTCTGGAATGATTTGCTTAGGATGCTTCCTTTCCTCCTTTGCTTCCTGCCTGTTGTTTCTTTTTCAATTTCCCCATCGCCTTTTCCACACACCTCTTCGGATCCTTTGACAATGTCGACTTCATCGAATAATCCTCGCACCAATTGGACGGTTACCAAGCGCGACGGCCGCGTTGCTCCATGGAGCAAAAGCCGGGTTGATCGTGCCGTTCGCTGTGCCCTTGCCAGCGTCACCCAGCCTTCCGATTGGAAGGAATTACCCGATTTCGGGCTGGATAAAAACATGACCTCTCTGGCTTCCCAGATTGCGTCATTTGTTGAGAACCAATTCATGGCCCGCCTCAATGCCGGCGAGGCTCCGCACGTCGAGCAAATCCAGGACGCTGCTGAGCGTGCCCTGGCGGGTTTTGGCCAGTTTGAGGCGGCCAAATCCTTCATCCTCTATCGTGCCTCGCATGCCCGTCGACGCACTCTCGCCAGCAAGCCCAGCGGACTGCAAGACTACATCGCCGTGGCCAAATATGCCCGCTTCCGGCCCGATCTGGGGCGTCGCGAAGTCTGGCCCGAACCTGTTCAACGTGTTTGTGAGATGCACAAGCGTCGCTTTGCCTGGGTTGACCAGCAGCTCAACCTGCCTCTCGAAGGGGGGAGCCTCTTTTCTTCCCAGATCGAGCTCGCTTTTGACGCGGTGGCTTTGCGGAGGGTTTTGCCGTCCATGCGCAGTCTCCAGTTTGGAGGGCCCGCCATCGAAAGGGAAGAGGCCCGCATGTTTAATTGCGCGTTCACTTTTATTAACCGTATCGAAGCTTTTAGCGAAACCCTCTGGTTGCTGCTTTGCGGCACCGGCACCGGATTTTCTGTCCAGACTCGTCATATCAACGAACTTCCTGTTTTTCCGCCACGCGGCCAGGACGACGATCTTCCTGTCACCCACCATCGCGTCGAGGACACTATCAAAGGATGGGCCGATGCGCTTGATGTGCTAGTGCGTTCTTACCTCTATGGCACCCTGGTTGAGTTCGATTATTCCGAGATTCGGGCCAAGGGCTCACCCCTCATCACCTCCGGCGGCAAGGCTCCCGGACACGTTCCCCTGCGCCGTTCTCTTGAGAATATCCGCACTATTCTTAACAAGGTCCCTGGACGCCGCCTGAAATCCATCGAGGCCTACGACATCCTCATGCACGCTGCCAAGGCTGTGCTCTCCGGTGGTATTCGCCGCAGCGCCACCATCTGTCTTTTCTCTGCCGAAGACGAAGAGATGATGTGTGCCAAGACGGGCAACTGGTTCGACGAAAATCCCCAGCGCTCTGCCTCGAACAACTCTGCGGTCATTAATCGTCATAACACGCCGAAAGATGTATTCCTCGCGCTCTTTGAAAAACAGAAGGAGTTCGGCGAACCCGGGTTTTACTTTGTCGAAGACGAGGACTATGGTGCCAATCCCTGTGTTGAAATTGGTCTGGCTCCTTTTGCTGTCATTCGTGACGACAGGGACATTACCCGTCTCAAGGAGCTTGGCTATGACGGTGAGCTCAAGCCCGGCCAGCGTATCTATGGCTGGCAGATGTGCAATCTTACCACCATTAACGCTGCCGCCTGCCATAGTCCCGAGGAATTTTATGAGAATTGCCGGACAGCCTCGTTTATTGGAACATTGCAGGCTTCCTATGCCAAGATGCCTTACCTTGGCCCGGCTACCCAGTTTATTAACGAGCGTGAATCTCTCCTCGGTGTTTCCATTACCGGCATTCTCGACAATCCCGGTCTTATGCTAGATCCCAAGATTCTTGAGGCTGGCGCTGATGCGGTGAAGAAGGAAAACGCCCGGGTTGCGGCCATTATTGGTATTCCCGCCGCCGCCCGTACCACTTGCGTCAAACCTGAAGGTACTGCTTCACTCCTCTTGGGAACTTCCAGCGGAATTCATCCGCACCACGCCAAGCGCTATTTCCGCCGCGTCCAGGCCAACCGTCAGGAACCCGTTTACCAGCACTTCCGGGCGATCAATCCCGGTATGACCGAGCGCAGTGTCTACAACGCCAACGACGACGTTATTACTTTCCCCATTCAGGCCCGTAGCGATGCCATCATCCGCGAGGATGTTCGTGCCGTTGAATTCCTCCGCTACGTCCGTCTTGTCCAGCAGCACTGGGTGCAGGCAGGCCGGGCCCACGAGAACTACAATCCCGGCCTTCACCACAATGTTTCCAACACCTGCGTGGTTCGTCCTGAGGAATGGGAAGAGGTTTGCAGCTTCATCTGGGAAAACCGGGCCTACTTCACCGGTATCTCTCTCCTGCCTTTCACTGGAGACAAGGTCTACCCTCAGGCACCCAACGAGGCCGTCATTACCGACGCCGATCAGGCGCGATGGGATGCTCTCAACTATGTTCCCGTGGACTATACCACTATGCACGAAACCACCGACAACACTGCCCTTAAGGAAGTCGTTGCGTGTGCAGGCGGAGCGTGTGAGTTGGTGTAAAACAGAGCCTCTGTAAAATGAGGAAGAATGAATCAACACTGCGGTTGATATACCCCCAGTGGCAGGGTGGAGTTGTGACCAGCCTTCTCCCGGAGTTGGACCCGAGCGATGCTTCACTCGGATACTATTTGGGATCACACCTGTTGAACTTTCTTGCACCCCAGAGTGACCAGAACACAGCCGAGGTACCTGTGTCGCTTGATGTGGACGACAGGGCTGTGATAAATGGGGTGAATTCTCATGATGCGATACTGAAGCAAACGAAGGCAGCGCTCGATATTCTTGACGTTCATAATCCCGAAAGAGTGGTCACCTTGGGCGGTGAGTGTGCGGTGAGCGTGGTTCCTTTTACTTATCTGGCGGCAAAGTTTCCCGGTGATGTCGCGATAGTCTGGATAGATGCCCATCCCGATATTAATCTTCCCGGCGATAACTACGAAGGTTATCACGCAATGGCGTTAGCCGCCTGCCTTGGGTTGGGAGATGAGGAAATTATAAACTTACTTCCGGCCAAGGTGGATGCTTCCAAGGCAATTATTCTCGGGCTTCGCTCGTGGGATGTTGGGATGAAGGAGCGTCAGCAGAAATTAGGAATCAAGAGCCTTTCCTCGGCAGCGGTTGCTGAAAATAGCTCTACCGTATTGGATTGGCTAAGGGACACTGGGGTTTCAAAAGTAGTGATTCACTTTGATCTGGATGTGCTTGATCCTGCTGAGATAATTGCCGGTGTAGGCGTGGACCCAGACGGCATGAAAATATCCGAGGTAGTCAGAGTCATCAATGATATCTCAGAGGAGTACGACATTGTCGGTCTTACAGTCGCAGAACCGATGCCGCGATTGGCGATTAAGATTAAGAATATGCTGGGGCAGCTACCGTTGCTAAAGTAAGAACGATTGGTTGATGGGGAGTTGACGGAAACTACAGGGAGCTGCTGGGATCGTTGGCGTTCCGCCGACATTCGAAATCATTAGGCTGTCATGATCCCCGTTTTTCCAAAACCTTCAGAATCCTCGCGGAGAGATATCGTAAGCCACAGACGGCGCTTTGCTTTCGATTCAATCTCATTGCCGCTCTTTATACTCTTAACCTCGCTAATACTTGATGTTCCGAAGAGCTCTAGTCATCTTCCTTGATGGTGATGGAACCCTCGTCTGTGGTGAGATGAATTTTAACCCCACCTCCGTTTAACTTTCCCGCCTTTTGATACAGGAATAACTCAGATGCTCGCTCCTTGGAATCCGGTTCTGTTAATTTAAGCTTTTTTTCGGAAAAATTTGTCCGGATTTTTCCTGAACGAGTTTGTAAAAGTAAATCGGCTTTGGCCTTGGAGGGTAGTTCCAGTTCTATCGGTGTTTTGAATCCGCCGCTGATAGAGATCGGCTTGGTGGGAGTTTCTTCAAATTCGATGCTTATTTTTTGGGAATGATTAACTGCGATCAATATCGCACCGGTAAGGTTATCCAGCTCTATTTTCCCAGGCCAGCCATGCACGACCAAATCGCCCCGGATGCTTTCTATCTCAATTTTTTGCGATTCCCTACTATTAGCAGAAATGTCCAAACTCGTATTCCACGGAAGGTATATTTTAAATTCAGGAATCATATCTTCGTCCAGAGATATTTGAGATAACTTAATCATCGCAACATTGTCCTTCTCCACAAGATCGAAAGTATCGAAATCATCCAGACGGCGGAAGCCTTCGGCATCCACGCGGTTGCGGCCTTTTTGGTCCAATTCCGAGACAATGACTATTTCGTCACTGCTGGTTCCTTTGATTTTTAATTTAGCAAAAGGGATACCTTCAATCTTCAGAGTGCCAGGCTTGGATTGGTCAGTAAATCGGCCTCGAGAAACGGTGACACGATCGCCGTCTTTTTCGATGTGCGAGATCTTGGGAGCTACTATTTCCTTGGATGCCTTTGAGGAAACATCGGTGTCAGCGGCAGAAAGTATAATCGGAAAACAGGAGAAGACAAAGAAGGCTGCAAACTTTACAGGTGTCCTAGCAAGGCATGTCGTTGGAGTTTTCATAGCAGGATGGATTTTGGAGGTTCGTCAAAGGTGTTTTTTTCCAGAAAATTGAGCGCACTGCGAGCGGTGTCCCGGACTGCTTCATCAACAATTTCGTCGGCAATGAGTTTTTCCAGTGCAGGCTTGGCGGCAGTATCATGCGCCTCGGCAAGAAAACTTATCATGGCTATCTGCACCATGGGCGAGGTCTCCCTGGACAGGGCAGAGAGTATCCCGGCCCTAACAATGGGTTCATCTCCATGGGAAGAAAGCCCTTCAACCACGGAAAGACGAACGTTGGGCGACGGCTCGAAAGCCAGCGTGCCCACAAGATCAATCAGCAAATGACGGTCAGGCTTGGTTTCGCTGAGTGTAGTCAACACGGTCTGAAACCTTTCCCCTGTATTCTCCTGCTGAAGCAGGGAGTAAGTCATCAGGCGATCCATCCTGTCCATCTTGGTGCGAAGCGCCGCAAGTTCGATCTCGGCAGGTGTCGGCGTTGTTGATTTGGGAGAAAGAAAATGAGCGCCGAGAAATAACCCGATTACAAGGGCAGCAGCTGTACTGATAACACTAGGGAGGAAAGAACGGTGAAATTGATGCGATGCATGTACGACATTCCCGGCAGCTTGCTTTTCTTTAGCAATTATAGCCTGCAAACGCCCACGCATACGCTCACTGGGAGTTGCGGGAGCAGGAAGTTTTCGCAGTTTTTCGGAGAGTTCTGAAAACTCATTCAAACCATGTGGGTCGTTGGTGTTCATGACTGAAAGGATTCCAAGGTGGTTTCATTGCAAAGTTTCTGGTAAGTTTCGCGCAGGAGTTTCAGGGCCCGATGGAGGCGAACCTTGACGGCTCCGACGGAGCATCCCAAGACCCGGGCAGTGTCCTCGTGGGCCCGGTTTTCGATGCGGGCAAGATGGATAATTTCGCGATCCTCATGGGGGAGACTGCCAAGCGCAGTATTCAACATGTCCAGATCATCACTTAGTGTAACGGTATTGGCAGGCGAAACGGTGCTGGCGGCAAAGGTGTCAAGCGAGCCATCGGTGTCGGCAGAATGGATAATTCGGTTTTTTCTAAAAGAGTCCGCGGCACAGGTTCGGGCGAGGTGATAGAGCCAGGTGGAGAACTTTCCATCCTCGCGATACGTATGCCGGTATTGGAGGACGCGTTGGAAGGTCGTTTGCACCAGATCCTCACTGGCGGAAAAGTCATTGGTCAACCGAACTAGATAGGCAAAGAGCTGGCGATGGTAGCGCTCGAAGAGCTCGCCGAGTTGGTCGATATCCCCGGCACGCACTGCCAGCATAAGTTCATGGTCGGATGTTTCCACAGGAAAAGGCAACAAGGGCTTCCGGTATATTTGAACAACCGGAAGCCCGGGTGGAGCAGCTTAATCGTCGTAGCCGATGAATTTTCCTTCCTTGCTGAATTTCAACTCCAAGCCGCCGCGCAGCTCAACCTTGTAACCATATCGTTTTTTCGCGAGTTCCTTGGCTGGCGCGTCCTTGTGGTTAGCCTTGAGATAGGTCAGTACTGCGGCAGGAATGACACTCTCCGGAAGTGCCTTTGCGCCCTTGGTTTCGATTTCCAGCCATTCGCCGCCCGAGGAAAATTCGATTTCGGTGCCATCGGAAAGGGTCACGTCGTACTTGGAAGAGGTCCAGCCCTTGTCGTGCATGACGAGGACTATTTTCTGATCCGCGAAGTTTTCTTTTACGAAGGTCTTTGCCAGGGCAGGGAGTTGCTCCGGGGTAACAGGTTTTTCGTCATCGGCGCGAAGCGATGTCGTGGCAAAAAGGCCGACGACCAGGGCACAGGTGTAGATAAAGAATGTTTTGATGCAGGTTGTCATGGTTGGTACGTGGTTGAGTGAATGGCGTAAGTGTAAGTTTGTTTTCTGCACGGTGCAATGAGGAGAACTGAGGCAAGCCCGAAAGGTTACTGAGTTTTTTTAAATTTATCCATTGGGCGATAAAAACAGGTGCCTTTTATGGAGTGCGGAGGGCAAAGCAAAGCGGCGACATCGCTTTTATAAGCGAGGCCAATTGGGCAAATTACCCAAAGCGGTGTCACCAGGCTTCGCGCCCTCTGCTACCGCACTCTATAAGTTTGACTACCTTGCGTCCAAGGAGTCGGCGCGCTTCTTGAGAGTGGCTCGGTTCATCCCCAGTATCTTGGAGGACTTGAGGTGATTGTGATGCGTCTCCGCCAGAGCCCGCCGGATTATTTGCTCCTCGACGATGGCCAGAATGTTTTCATCGGAAGTAGCCCTGAGTTGCTTATAGAGCATGTCGAATATGTCGGTCTGTTCTGTTGCAACCTTCCCGCCTGTCGGCAACGGACTCACCAAAGAGGGAGTGGCAGCCGGGCGAACAGGAGGAACCACAGGCAGCCCGCTGCTATCCGTAATTTCCGGCGGGAGGTCCTTGAGGAGTACCGTGTCCCCGCGAGCAACAACCCCAGCCCGGTGAATCGCATTTTCCAATTCACGAACATTGCCCGGCCAGTCGTAGCGAACAAGTGCTTCGAGTGCCTCGGGAGCGAGCCGGTTGGCTTTCACCTTGCGGCGAGCGCCCAGGCGCTGGAACATAAAATCGACAAGCAGGGGAATATCCTCCTTGCGCTCGCGCAGGGGAGGCAGCCGCAACCGGACAACATTGAGCCGGTAGTATAAATCCTCGCGAAATGTTTTTTGCGCGACCATCTGCTCGAGGTTTTTGTTGGTGGCAGTGACCAGCCGGACATTGACCTTGATGGTTCCCGTGCCGCCGACTCGTTGAATTTCGCCTTCCTGGATGGCACGCAGGATTTTCGTCTGCGTGGCCAAGGCCATGTCGCCGATCTCGTCGAGAAAGATGGTGCCGCCGTCGCAGAGTTCGAAGCGACCCAGCTTCTGGGCATTGGCCCCGGTGAAGGCACCTTTTTCGTGTCCGAAGAGTTCGCTTTCGATGAGATTCTCCGGGATTGCCGCGCAGTTGACTGCAACGAAAGGAGCCTTGGCCCGGAGACTATGCTGGTGCAGGCAGCGGGCGACGAGTTCCTTGCCGGTACCGCTTTCCCCCGTAATCAAGACGGTAACGTCACTGGCCGCCACCCGGCCAATGGTTTTGATGACCGTCTGCATCGCCTCGGAATTACCGACAATCCCCTCCTGGTAATCCGCGCTGTTGAGGAGAGGTTTGTAACCCCGTCCGGCGGCATCCTGGTCACGTATGGATTGAAGGGCTTTTTCGACCAGGGAGAGGATTTTCGGCGGGTCGAAGGGCTTCATCACATAGTCGAAGGCGCCATATTTCATGGCCTCGATGGCGGTCTGCGTCGTGCCAAACGCAGTCATGAGAATAATCATGCCATCGGGATGCGCCCCGCGCAAATGCTGGAGTGTCTCGATCCCCGACATGCCTTCCATGCGATTGTCGAGCAGGACAACCGGGGGCTTTTGTTTTTTGACAATTTCCAGCGCTTCTTCCCCGCTACCCGCTTCGATGACAGGATATCCGTGAGCCGACAGGACGCGACGGAGCGAGTAGCGCAAGTCACGGTCATCATCTATAACAAGGATGGAAGGCAGATTATTGGTCATGGAGTGGAAAAGGTTGAAGCATTCGTTATGCCAAAGCCACTGACCAAGGCAGATGGAAGGTTACGGTAAGGATGGGCATAACACACAGGAAACACGCATTGCCGGAAGGCATTGTGTGACCCAATTTTGTAAAAACGCAAGGGGTGTGTCTATTTTTAAGCAAATGCCGGACAAATTCTCCGGCTCAAGCCACCTTGCCCTGAATAAATGATTGCACCTCAGGTGGGAAAGCGGTCGTGGGCAGGCTCAATAACGGCAAATTTCCATGCATAAGTATGAGAAAATCAGGTGTTTTCTTAATCCGGTTGATTTTATCCCAAGCATAACGGCAACTTCCGGATGCAGTAATGCATTCAATGCAATCATGGTTAATCAAAACTTCGACACGGGCGTGATCCAGTACACATAATTTTGCCCGCCCTTGAGCCATCATGTAAAAATAGCTTTTTACCCACATAAGGATCGGATTCAGAAACCCCATGGCAATAAACCCCGTCAGCCACGCCTTATAGGGAAAATCGACAGAAAGAATGATCACCAGTGCGACAAAAAGGAGAAGAAAACCTATCAACCGCGGTCGCAACAGGACATGCCAAAAGTATTGCCTGACCGAATTGTCCTGCAACGCATCGGTCACCTCATACTTGGCCGAAAACTCCATGGCCTTTACTTTTTCGACTCTGGGTGCAGCAACCTGTTACGCTGTTCTTGATACTCTGCCTCGGTAATAATGCCGGTAGCCCGAACAGTATCTAAATCAATTAATTCTCGTCCCAGCGTATTGGAAGACCGCGAATGACTACTATTGTCGACTACTGAAACACAACCCGAGATAAAAACTGAGAAAAACAGAAGGCCAGCCGAGAGAAGGACGGTTTTTTTCATAGGATTGAATGACGTTATTGTCAGTTATAAATACTAATGAAATGCGGGCGTTGGTTACAAGATTCGTTTTGACCAAGACTCCCCGAATTTTACCTCCTCCGAAAAACCAGTTTATTACATTATGGTTTTCCGGTTGAAAAACTCCCCATGATGTTACCTGTTTCTCGCAGGTTTTCTGCCACATGAGTACCACGACACCATTGCTCGCCCAATTAACCGAGACAGCAATCCGGGCCCGCCGCGCCGCCCGGATTTTGACAGTGTCGTCCACCGAACAGAAAAATGCTGCCATCACCGCGATTGCCGAAAAGTTGCGAAAGAATACTCCCCGATTGTTGGAGGCTAATGAGCAGGATATTGCGGCGGCAAAAGCCCGGGGACTGTCCACGGCGATGATCGACCGGCTGCGGCTTACCCCGGAGCGCATGGAGGCGATGGCCGGCGGGGCAATGCAGGTAGCCCGGTTGCCTGATCCGGTCGGCGTTGTGCTGGAACGCTGGACCCGTCCGAACGGCCTCGAAATCATCAAGAAGAGCGTCCCCATCGGCGTCATCGGGATTATCTATGAATCACGGCCGAATGTGACCTGCGATGCCGCGGTGCTGTGCCTGAAGGCAGGCAACGCCACCATCCTGCGCGGAGGCAGCGAGGCATTTCACTCCAACACCGCCATCGCCGACACCTTGGAAGAAGCGCTTGCGGAAGCCGGATTGCCCGGAGCCGTGTCATTCGTGCCGACCACCGACCGGGAGGCCATTCCGCTGCTGTGCTCGTTGGACAAGTACATCGACGTCATGATCCCGCGAGGCGGGCACGGATTGATTTCGACCGTCGTGGAACACGCCCGGATGCCGGTAATCAAGCATTATAACGGCATTTGCCATGTGTTCGTCGAGCGCAACGCCAACCTGAAAATGGCCGAGGAGATTATCGTGAATGCCAAGTGCCAGCGACCGGGCGTGTGCAACGCGATGGAGACCCTGCTTGTAGATGCCCCTGTTGCCGCAGCGTTTGTGCCGCAGATTGCCGCCCGTCTAAAAAAGGAAGGCGTGGAAATCCGAACCGATGCCGAAACCCGGAAAGCATATCCCGAACTGGCTTCACCGAATAATGCCGACTGGGATATGGAGTACTTGGATTTGATAATGAATCTGCGGGTGGTGGAGGGTGTCGATGCCGCCATCGAGCATATTGAGCAACACGGCTCTCATCACTCCGATTCCATAATTACCGAAGACAAGGCCGTGGCAGAGAAATTCCTGAACGCGGTGGACAGTGCCGCGGTTTATTGGAACGCCAGCACCCGGTTTACCGACGGCAGTGAGTTTGGGTTCGGGGCAGAGATCGGCATCGGCACAGGAAAACTGCACGCCCGCGGGCCAATGGGATTAAGAGAGCTGACGACTTATAAGTACCAGATTGTCGGGACAGGGCAGGTGCGGAAGTAGAGAAAGGCAGAAGGCACAAAGGAGCAAAGGCACAGAGGGGATGTGAAATTTAAAATAAAAAGTCTAAAATTTAAAGTAATCCTCAACGATACGTTGGTTCCCGTTTCGAAAATCTAACCGCCATACACTGAAAGCTAAAGCGCGCCTCAAGTCCCCTCTGTGCCTTTGCTCCTTTGTGCCTTTTGCCTTTTTCTGCATTCTTATTATATAGTTTCAAAGGCTATATATTGCATGGGGCTTTGACATCCATTTGGATGTTTTATTAACTGCCCCGATTTTGCTGGATTCCTTTTGCGTAGTTCCCTCCCTGGATTTCCTGGATTGGGAGGCAACCTATGCCAACTGAGAGGTTGTTTTCCCATTTAGGGAAAACGCAGTGCACTTGGCACGGCTATCTTCCGGATTTTGGAAAGTAACAAACCCGGCGGCATTGCCTCCTTCCCGGATCGGGAGAGTATGAAAACTTCTGCATAGGAATTTTCCCGTTTCGGGAAAACGGCGGTGCAAGTTGCATTGTTACTTTCCCAAAGTGGGAAAATAACTGTGCAAATGGGTTTCCTCCCGTCCCGGACCGGGAAGACAGGAACCCCATCTGCTTGATCTGTTCCCAGATCGGGACGGGGGCTTGTTTGGCAGCATTTTCCGAGGCAAAAATATATAACCATCACTACCAATTCGTTAATAGTCATGTTGAAAAATCAGGCCAGCCTTCCTCTCTGAAAAACCAAACCCAGACCTCCGCAGTATCGTTTTCTCGAAAACAATTATCCCTATTGTTTTAAACACTGATTTTCACCAAACAGGGTGGTTTATGAGGGAAATTTACAATTATGCATTCGGTACT
>JAITVQ010000218.1 GCA_031285745.1 Puniceicoccales bacterium
GAGTAGCCTCTGACTCGGAGGAGTTCGCGCGGAGTTCGTAATTCTTGGGTCGTAATTCGAATTTGTTTTCCCGGAAAAGAGATGATGTTGCGGTGCAGATGGGAGGAATATTTTTGCCAGTCCAGGAGGAGGGAAACACAATTGAGAGGTTGTTTCCGCGAAAGTAAAAATCTTCGATACAATTGAAGGAGTTACTTCCGCGTTTTGCGGAACTATCTACTCCATTTGTATTGGCATTTCCGTGCTTCGCGGAAGAAGGTCCATCATTAGTGTTCATATCTCCGCGTTTCGCGGAAAGACCAAATACAATTGTGGTGGCTCTTCCGCGTTCCGCGGAAGTCACTCCTTCCGTAATGTTCATACTTCCGCGAAACGCGGAAGTTAGTCCTCCCGTAATGTTGGTGGTTCCGCGAAACGCGGAAACAACATCTCTATTGCGAATAGCCACGCTGAAAATAGCGAAAGAGGCTAGTTATGAGACACAAAGGACACAGAATTATTCGCCAAGGGCGCAACGAGAGGATGCACACAAACTGGAGGGACGAGCTCCCGCGAGTCCGTGGCCGGATGGAGAAAGTGAGGTCAAAAGAGACAGTCAGGGCCAAATAATCCATTGAGGCAGACACTGAACGCTGAACATATCCATTGCCCCTATCCCATCACTTGACCCACGGACTCGCGGGAGCTCGTCCCTCCAGTTATTCACATGCAATATTGTGCCTTTTTGTGCCCATGGACTCATTCACCATCTTAATGGCTTGGGCCCATGGCTTTCTGTTATTTAATAATAATTCAAATAATTTTCTCGCCATTCAGATAAATATTATTTTGTTATTTAGCCGATCCTTTCAATAATTCATAGGATCAAATAATCACCAACATAAAAGTAACATCATGAACATGATTAGAAAGATACAATTATCGCGCCTGCGCAACGAGGAGCATTTCGGATTTCATTCCGAGTTCGTTAAGCTGGCAAATGAACGCGATCTCTCGGAAGGTTTTACAGCCCTACGAGCGATCTATAACGAGTGCTACGACAAGCTGGACGAGACGATGGAGACCGTTCGCAAGAGCGACTTCACCCGGCAACTGGAGGAAGCCGATCGCGAGCAGATTTACACCTACCGGCGGTTACGTTCCGCAGTGCGTGGATATCTGCGGACATCTGACCAGGAAAAGCGTCTGGCCGCAAACCGGACGATCACCGTAATCCGCCATTATGGCAACCTGGCCCTGACCTCCCGCGATAAGCGGGCCTATGGGTTGACGAACCTGATGGAAGATTTACGCGGGGAAACTGCCGCCGATTTGCAAAAGCTCGGAGTAATGAACTGGGTGGGCGAGTTGGAGGCAGATGTCGCTGAGTACAAGAAACTGCAGCAGTCGCGGGAAGATGAGAAGAAGACACGATATCCCGGCAAGAGCGTGGATGCTGCCCGCGAGGAGGCTGATGCGGCTTACCAGAGCCTCATTCATCAGTTGGAAGCACAGGGTGCCTTGAATCCGACAGAGGAGAACTTCGCCAACTTGGTGTTTCACCTGAATACCAAGATCGACAGGTACAACCGCCTGATTGCGCAACGCTATGGAATCATGGCGGCGCAGAAGGAGCGGGAGGCCGAGACAGTAGCGAGTTCGTCGAGCGCGGTGCCGGTGGCGGCATAGGTTTGTTTAAACACAAGGGGCACGAAGGTTTCACCAAGGGCACAAGGAGTGGTAACTGCCTCCGGTGAATCTTGGGGTGATCGGCGGGTGCCTTGTGGGTAAATGATGTATATTCGGGCGCAGGGAAGAAATTCCCTGTGCCTTTTTTGTGAGGGTAAACGCGGGGAGGGGGGTCGTGGGGATTAGGTCTTAGGGGTTGGGACAAAGGAGAGCGCGGCAGCATGGAACAAGGCGCGCTTGGATATTGGGAAAACTTGCGTCCCCAAAACCTTCCGTCAATAATACCGGACGAAAAACTTTTTCCGTAGTCTCTCGATAAAATCCTGCTGGGTCACTTTTCGATCATCGAAGACCAATTGCATGGCGATTTCGTCCTGCACTTCCTCAAGGGGCAGCGGACCTCCGTTGCGATAGTCTTCCTTCTGGAGGATGAACAAAACCAGACGCCCGCCGGGTTGACTGAAATTCATCGGCTCCGTGACGCCCTTATTCGGGAGATTTTTGAGTGCCTCGACGATTTTCTCATTTAGCCCGCTTACCTCTTTCCACCCCGCGTCACCACCTTCCGTGCGATAATCATCCACGCTGTATCTTTTGGCCAGTTCACCAAAATCAGTCCCCTGCCTGACGGCATCCATGATGAGATTGGCCTTTCGCCGGACATCTTCCTCTGTTTCCGAGGCTGCGGCATAAAGTGTAATCTGGCGAAATTTGACCGATTCGTTCTGGTGATAACGCTGCTTGTTTTCATCATAATATTCCTGTATTTTTTTCGGGCTTATATCATTCGCAGATTTCAGGGTATCGGTCCTCATCCAGTTCACGATCACACTCTCCTCGGCATCCCTTTTGGCTTCCAGGATATTGGACCCCGACCGTTTGAGATAATTCAAGTACTCGGCACGATCCCCATTAAAATTTCGCTCAATAATATCGTCGATTTGTGCCGAGACAATGGAGGGCGGAACAGAGGCGCCCCGCTCCTTGAATTCGGCAATCATGAGTTTCTGGTTGGTCAGGTTTTCCACGTTCTCGACTTCACTGGCATGCATCGCCCGGTTAAATTCCTCCGTGCTAGAAGCCTCCTGCCGGGCCTGGGCCAACCGGAAGCCAAATCCTCTTAAAATATCAAACCGGGTGATTACCTCCCCGTCCACATTAACCCGGATCTGGTCCTGGTTAAAGTGACGCCACTCCCTGTTCCTGATTTCCTCAGGGGTTAGCTGGGGGCGCTCAATAGCGGTGGGAATTCGCGAAGATGGCTGTTGCGGTGCTGTCCCCGGCAGAAATTGCGCGGACAAGGTAATCGGAATAAGCAATGCGGATGCTAAGGCAAAAGTTCTCATGCAGTAAGGAGCGGCTGACGGATCAGGAATTGTTTGATTTCTTGGATTCTTTGCATGGGTTTTTTCATCGTCAAGCGGGGAAAATTTGCCCCCACTTTGATAAACAGGCTGCCATCCCGCCGGGGAATGGCCAGTTTACACTTTAAACGGGACCCTTCGGTCTCGACACTGACCACCCCTCTCGACTCAGCCAGGCACCGCATTTCAGCCAGTGCAACAAAGGCTTCCGCACTGGGCGGCATCCGGCCAAACCGGTCAACCAGGTCGGCGGCCACCTCCCGGACGACATTCACCGTCGGAGCCATGGCCAGCCTTCGGAAGATATCTATGCGCAGGCGGGTATCACTAATATATTCGGGAGGCAGGGTCGCCACGATATCCGCGCACCGCCCGGCATCCAGTTCGTCTTCGCGAAGCACCCGGTAGGGGTCCAGATCGCGAGTATCCTCGAAAAGATCGTCCGTATCTTCCCGGGTGCCGGACCGGGGGAACATATTATACTGTACAAAATCCAACCGGATCTCCGCCCGGATTGATTTCGCCGCAGGCTCTCCCTTCATCCGCGCAATGCTCTGGCGGAGCAACTGGCAGTACAAATCAAACCCGACCCCGGCGATATGCCCGCTTTGTTCGCGTCCCAATAGATTACCCGTACCCCGCAATTCCAAATCCCGCATGGCGATCCTGAATCCCGCCCCCAGTTGATTATGCTGGCGGATGGCAGAAAGGCGCCGCCGGGCCGGGTCGAGCATCGACGCATGCTTGTGCAGCAAAAGGTAGGCATAAGCCTGCCGATTGAATCGCCCCACCCGACCCCGCAATTGATATAGTTGCGCCAGTCCGAAACGATCAGCCCCCTCGATAATCAAAGTATTGCAGTTCGGAATATCCAAGCCCGTCTCGATAATGGTGGTGCAGACCAGAACATCAAACTTCCCCGCGACAAACTCCGTCATCACGGCTTCCAGTTCTGTCTCGTGCATCTGGCCGTGTCCGACGCCGAAGCTGACCTCCGGCACCAATTCCCGCAACTGCGCCGCCACGGTATCGATGGTTTCGACCCGGTTGTGCAGATAAAACACCTGCCCGCCCCGCCCTACCTCGTAGCGGATCGCCTCCTGCACCAATTTGGGATCATAGGCCCGCACCACCGTACGAATCGGCAGGCGCTCCCGGGGCGGAGTCTCGATGACGCTCAAATCGCGGGCCCCCATCAAGGCCAGGTACAAAGTCCGGGGAATCGGGGTCGCGCTCATGCAGAGCACATCTACATTTTCGCGCAGTTTCTTGATCAACTCCTTTTGCCGGACCCCAAACCGGTGCTCCTCGTCGATGACCAGCAGACCCAGTTTGGGGAACTTTATCGTGTTCGCGAGCAAGGCGTGGGTTCCGATAACAATATCCACCCGTCCGTCGTTGATCTGGGAAATAATCTGGGCCCGTTTTGAAGGACTGCGGAAGCGGCTCAACATCTCCACCGACAAGGGATACTTGGAAAACCTGTCCCGAAAAGTATTGAAATGCTGCTGCACGAGAATCGTCGTGGGCGCAAGAATCGCCACCTGATAGCCGGCCAGCACTGCCTTGAATGCGGCCCGGAGCGCCACCTCGGTTTTCCCGTACCCCACATCGCCGCAGATCAAGCGGTCCATGGGAGAAGCCTTCTCCATGTCCCGTTTGGCCTCGTCAATGGCCCGCTGCTGGTCGGGTGTCTCGCGATGCGGAAACGCCTGCTCGAACTCGTGCAACCAGGGCTGTTTCTCGTCCAGAGGGAAACAAATCCCCGGACGCGCCTGCCTCCTGGCATGCAGTCCCAGCAAATCGGCGGCAAAGTCTATCGTGGCAGTCTCTGCGGCCCGGCGTGTTTTTTCCCAGGTATTTGAGCCGATCTTCCCCAGCTTGGGCGTCACCTTCCGGAGCCCGACATAGCGCGACAGCAGATGCGCCTCCCGCAATGGCAAATGCGTGGTGATACCATTGTCGAACTCCAGGGAGATCATCTCTTCGCTGCGTCCGCGAAACTCCATCGCGGAAATTCCGCGATAAAGACAAACCCCATGCTGCAGGTGGACCAGCGCATCCCCGTCCACCAGTTCGTTAAAATCCAATAACTGCTCGACCCGCGACTTGTGCGGCAATCGCCGTTGCCGAATGCTCGGAATCCGCCGCCGATGCCGGCCAAACAACTCCCGCTCGGTGGCAATGACCAGCGGCTTTCCGTCCCGCCCCTCGGCATCCACGACAAAACCTGCCGTCAATAATCCCACGACAAATTCAGGGGCAAATCCATCCAGGGATGCCACCGGTATCTCAGGCGGAAGCAGTGACAAAACAGGTGCGCTGTTCTCCGGCTTGGCAGCTTTTTTTGACCTGGCTCGCTTCTTCGCGGGCTTGCTCGCGGCAGCACCATCGTCCGCGGAGGAAACCGCCGGGGCAGTCTTCCACAGGGCCACCGTATCGGCCACGATCGTTTTCAACCGCTCTACACTGCCTTCCGTCTCACCAACCAGCCGAACCGTTGCGCCAGCGTACTGCCAGCGGGCCAATGCTGTTAACAGGCGCTCGCGTAAATTCTCCTCGGCGGATAATCTATCCGCACCGATCTTGTCATCAAAATCTCCGGTAAAGAGAACGGACAAGTCCCAGGAATCCCATGCCTGCGACGACACCGACTCGCCCACCCAGGCCGGCACGGCATCGAACTCCGTCACCGCAGCGAGGGTATCAGCAGCGCGGGAGCCCGGAGGTCGCATGTAATCAAACGTCCCGCTGCTCACGCTTTCCCCTGGCTCAACCCACAGCCACAGCACGCCCTCCGGCAGATAATCCAGAAATGCGCCTTCCCGAAGCTCTGCATTCTCCGCGACAGGGGCACTGATTATCACCGATTCCAACACCGACTCGCTCCGTTGCGTCATCGGGTCAAACATCCGGATCGCCTCGATCTCATCCCCGAAAAAATCAATCCTGACAGGCGCCTGTGCATTCAGGGGGTAGACATCCACCAGCCCTCCACGCACCGCGAACTGTCCCGGCGAATCGCAAACCGCCTCGCAATCGTAATCAAAATCCTTGGCCAGCCTCTCCACGAATTCGCGAAAATTCATCTGCTGTCCCCGGCGCAAAAGCAACTCCCGTCCGTCCAATCCCGACGGCAATGGACAAGGCCGGCTCAATGCCTCGGGAGTACAGGCGATCACCAACGGTCGGGTCACATCCATCTCCTCATGGCGCAAGGTCGACAGCATGGTCAACAAATCACACATCGCGTCAAAGGCACCCCCTTCCGCATCCAGAGATACTGACGGAGGCAGCGCCTTTATTCTCGGGGCGATGGCCTTGCCGTTTTGCCGGGCATGAAATGGAATCTCCTCCGCAATCCCTTCGGCTCGTCCCAGGTTCTCACAAAGCAACAATACCACCGGTCGCCGGCTTGACTCAATAATTCGGGACACAGCAAATCCGGTTGCGGACGGGGCCACCCCGGTCAGCACATAGGGAAAACTGATTTTTGAACCTGCTTCTACCAAAAGATAATACGGCCAAGGTACAACGGGGAGACCGCCTCCGTCAAGCGAGGCAACTCAATATCCCAAGAAATGAAAAAGATAGTTGGCCTCGTTCGACAGGAGTGTTCACTGGATTGCATTGAAAATCAGAGCCATTGTGCTGTTTCATCCTGATTCCCGGAGAAAAACAGACTGAACTAAAAAATCCTTTGACATACCGGGAATGACGCGACTTATTCGCGCTCCTCATTTCGGGCTGTAGCGCAGTCTGGCTAGCGCACTTGCATGGGGTGCAAGGGGTCGGAGGTTCGAATCCTCTCAGCCCGACCAATTTCCCCAACCCGCTAGAAATAGCGGGTTTTTTATTGGCAAAGGTAATGAATTGTCCGGGGAATTTATCAGGTTCCAGATTTGTTCACATAATCCTGTCTCAAAACACCTGCTCGACCCAATAAGGTTTAATCTAGCTCTCTCCTGTTTCGAGTGCGGAACATAATTCGCCCCGGCGAAGGAAAAGCTGGCGTTCAGCGCGTCGGGCAAAGTCGGAATTGTGCGTGACAAGTACCAAGGCAACGCCTTCCGATTTGGCAAGATTGAGCAACAAGGCCATGATATCCTCTCCCGTCCGTTCATCAAGATTGCCCGTTGGTTCGTCTGCCAAAATAAGACGCGGCTTATTAATTAGTGCGCGCGCCAAGGCGACACGCTGGCACTCTCCACCCGAAAGCTGGCTGGGCAAGTGCTGGATGCGATGCTCAAGGCCAACCCGGGCCAGCAGTTCGCGAGCCTTGGGCGTGGTAACCTTGGTTGATTGTCCGGCAATCCGAGCAGCCAAGATCACATTTTCGAGTGCCGATAACTCCGGCACCAGATGGTAAGATTGGAAAACGTAACCCAGCCAGCGAGCCCGCCGGGTGGCAAGGAATGCGTTGCTGCGCCCGCTGACCTGCTCACCGTTCCAACTAAGTTCTCCACTACTGGCCCGATCCAGTCCCCCGAGAATTTGCAGCAGCGTGGTTTTCCCGGAGCCCGACTCTCCACGAATACTGACACACTCCCCTGCCGAGACGGAAAGAGTGACATTAGTCAGCACATCAAGAGGCCCGCGAGGGGTCTTGAAACTCTTGGCCAGCGACTCCGCTTGAAGTACCAATGGCGTTGAAGAATTATCAGGTGACATCGCGCATGGCCTCCGAGGGTTTGCGCCGCGCCGCCCAGATGGAGGGAATCAACGAGGCGAGAGTCATCAGGACAATGGTTAGCACGGCAGCCTTAATGAAATCGTTGGAGTCGTAGTGCAACGGCACTGTCTCGAAACGATACTGCTTCAGCAAGGTGGCTTCCGCGCCCATGAGGGTAACGATCTGCTGGCGAAAATGCAGAATAAGAAATGTCAGTCCGAGCCCGATACCGTATCCCAAAATCCCGATCAAGAATCCCTGGGTCATGAAAACTTGCAGTATCTTGGACGGGGCTCCTCCCAGCGCACTGATCAGGCCGATTTCCCTTGTTCGCCGGACCACATGGCTGAACAAGGTGCTGCCGATGGAAAAAGAAGCGACCAGCGTAATGATGAACATGAGCAGGAAGAGCATTTGCTTTTCCATCCCGATCGCGTCGAGAAACGCCCGGCGCGCCTCTGTCCAAGGCTCAGCAAACATGTTCAGGGGCAGGCGCCGGTTCAGTTCCTCCGCGAACGATTCAGCCTGGGCCGGATCTCGCAAGGTAAGGTGAATGGCTGACGCCGAATCAGGAGGCATCCCAAAAAGATCCCTCGCCGTGCGCATGGTCACAAAGGAGGTATTTTCGTCGGCATCCGCAAAGCCCGTACTAAAAAAACCGCATATTTCCAATTCACGGGGCAGCTTGATTTTCTCCCCCTTTATGCTGTGGGCAATTTCATAGGGAGACTGCACCGTGATTCTACTGCCGATACGCACCCCGAGTCGAATGGCCAGACGTTTTCCGATGATGATCCGGTCATCGTCCAAATCATTCAAACTTCCATATTCGATGTATTTCGCCAAGGGCGTTACCGTGGGCTCTTTATCAATATCAATCCCACGTGTGCCAAAGAACCGGATGTCGTCCTCGGACTCCCCGATAACGACAAGGACATTATTGATGTATGGCGATACGGCTTTGACACCGGGCAAGGCAGCTATCCCCACCTCCACCTTGGAGACATCTGGAATAAATTTATTTGATGTATGGAGGGTTACCTCTCCGTCCGCCTCACGAATGCGTATCCGATGTTCCTCGCCAAAGCTGTTCATCACCGTCTGAACGACGAGCAATGCCGTGACCCCGCAAGCCACTCCCAAAATCGAGATAAACGCAAAAACAGGAAATCTCCGGGGCGGAAACAGTTGCTTGCGGGCTAGGAAAAAGGGCCACATGGGGAAGAAAATGAGAAATTAGAAATGAGAAATTAGAAATCCATTTTCCTGACAAAGGGTACAACCTGAATAATAGAAAATGGGCATGCGCATTCTCATTTCTTATTTCACATTTCTAATTTCTCATTTCCCCACCGCGTCTTCCGGGCGCAATGTGGGGAAAAGGATAATGTCCCGAATATTGGCCGCGCCTGTCAGCAGGATAACAAGACGGTCGATGCCGATGCCCATGCCCCCGGCGGGCGGCATGCCGTGCTCGAGTGCTTCCAGGAAGTCTGTGTCGATTTTCTGAACCTCTTCGCCTGCCTGGGACTCCAGCATCTGGCGCTGCACGAAAGGATCGTTTTGCTCCGAATAAGCCGGGGCGATTTCCTGCCCGTTGATGCATAGCTCAAAGACATCAATGGTCGACTCGTCCCCTTGCGTAAGCTTGGCAAGCGGGCAAAGCTCCTTCGGGATGTGCGTAACGAAGGTAGGTTGGATAAGGGTGGGCTCGATCAGTTTGCCAAAGATTTCATTGGTGACTTCGTAGTCTTCCCAGTCCTCGCGAACTTCCTGAAGGTTCAGTTTTTCCCGGCAGAATGCGAGCTTCTCCGCCTTGGACCGGGAGAACCATGACGCATCACCGGTCTTCTCAATGATGAGATCCTTGTACTTGGCCTCGCGCCATTGCCCGCCGAGCTCGATCTCCACCCCATCATAGCGGGTGATCTTGGTGGAGCCGAGGACAGTCTTGCAGAGATGCTGCACAAGGCTGTGAACGAGTTCCATCATGCCACGGAAATCGGAGTACGCCTGATAGACTTCCAGCATGGTAAATTCCGGATTATGGCGGCGGGAAATTCCTTCGTTGCGAAAAACACGACCCAATTCAAAAACCCGGTCAATTCCGCCCACAAGGCAACGCTTGAGGTGCAGCTCCAATGCAATGCGCAAATAAAAGTCGCAACTCAACGCATTGAAATGAGTCACGAAAGGACGGGCCGCCGCGCCACCGGCGATGGCATGCAAGGAAGGTGTCTCGACTTCGAGAAACTCGCGGGTCCAAAGAAATTTCCTGACTTCCTCAATGATGCGGCTGCGCTGGATGAGGCGGGTGCGCGACTCAGAATTGACGATGAGGTCGAGGTAACGCTGGCGATAAATCTGTTCGTTATCACTCAGCCCGTGCCACTTCTCGGGAAGTGGCCGCAAAGCCTTGGAAACAAGGGCGTATTCCTTGGCCCGGACAGTTATCTCACCGGTCGAAGTGCGGAAGAGCGGCCCACGCACCCCGATGAAATCACCGATATCCAGCATTTTCTTGAAATGCGTATTGTAACGATCAGCCCCGATTTCATCACGGGTAAAATAGAGTTGGATAATGCCGTCGCGGTCGAGGATCTTGACGAAACTCGCCTTCCCCATGACACGAATGGTGAGAATGCGTCCGGCAACGGAAACTTCGGGTCCGAATTGATGCGCACTCTCGGTTTCGCCGGAAATGGGCGGCGGCATGATCTCCAGGCATTGCTTGGAAGTGTGCGTCTGGTTCCAGTTTGCGCGAAAAGGGTCTTCCCCGGCGGCACGCAGTTGATTGAGCTTTTCCTTGCGAACGGCGAAAAGGTCGTGCGAGATGTCATTTAGATTCGTTTCGCTCATGATCTTGAAGAGGATGAAAGCTGCCGTGTGCGCTCCCTGAGGCAAGGGAAAAGGCGGAAACAATGGCAATTTGCCTGCTGCAAATCATCAATGGGATATTTTCATATATCACCTTGTCCGGCACGCCTTCCCTCCTCCAGCCGCGCCTTACTTCTTCACCACTTTTTTCATCCATCTGGCCGTCTGCTTGATTCCGGCCTCAATTTGCTCCTTGGGCTTTTTCCACTTGGAATAAGTCGTGTAGGCAATGGAGACACCTCCGGTCAGGACTGCCGGAATATACAAGGTATCAAAACTGAGATAATTAAAAAACCATGCGCCAATCACCCCGCCGACGAAAAATGACGTAATAATAAGAAGCGATAATTTCACCCGGGTGAGATCAATGGGCAACCCGCGCAACCAGTGTCCGGCTGCCACCCCGATATCGGTAAACATGCCCGTGAGATGCGAGGTACGCAATAATGTGCCGCTGTAGGTGCTGGCCATCGCGTTTTGCAGACCCATGGCAATTGAAGCCACATAAATGCCATACCAGGCATATTGGA
>JAITVQ010000227.1 GCA_031285745.1 Puniceicoccales bacterium
AGCATCCAATTTTGCCAAAATGAATTCCTTTGCAATAAGCATGCCGGTCAGAGATCCAATTGGGTTAAATGCCTGGGCAAAATTAAGACGCTGGGTAGCCGTGTCCTCCGGTCCCATCGAAAGGATATAAGGGTTGGAAGTCGTCTCAAGGAACGCCAATCCGCAGGTCATAATAAAATACGCCAGAAGAAATGCACCAAAGGCCATCATGTTCCCAGCCGGAACAAACAAAATGCAGCCGAAAGAATACAATCCCAGCCCCACCAGAATTCCCTTCTTGTAGGAAAACCTCTTAATGAAAAGTGCTGCCGGGATCGCCATAAAGCAATAACCACCATAGAAGGCCGCCTGCACCCACGCGCTTTGAAAGTTTGAGATCAGCAGAATATCCTTAAACGCCGCTACCATCGGATTGGTAATGTCGTTCGCAAATCCCCACAGCGCAAAGAGTGAGGTTACGAGAATGAAGGGGAAAATCATCGCCTGAGGGACAATTGTCCCTCGAGAAGAAGTTGAGGATTCGGCAGGGGATGTCATAAGCGTTTTGGTTGGATACGAGTTACTTTGTGAAAATTAAACCTGGAGCACTTCGGAAGTAGCCCCGTTGTAAACCGTCTCGGGTAGCAGCTTCCACTCGTTGCCCTTTCTTTCCTTTACACTAAAGGAAATCCGGTGCTCCCGGCAAACCGGGCATTCGTGAACAAGCAAGGATATCAGATACTTTGCCTTAAACTTGGAGGTATGGGTAAATGCCCGGTGCAATGTGATGGCCTCATCAAATCGGTTCTCATCAAGCAGACTTTTCACCGCTTGTGCATGTCCCATCACCTGCTCCTGATCCTTCGCCTTGAAGGTGATATTTCTTTTTTTCTAAAATATCGGCGGCAGCTATCACAAAAGACATGTCCCTTTAAAATCGCGCAAATCCAGATTCCCCCGCCCGAGAAGCCCAATATCTGCAATGCGGCAAACCCATATCCCAAAACTCCTCCCAATTCCCCGGTATTCCCCGGATTTGAGCCGCGATGGGAATATTCTATAACCGTATGGGTGATGATAAAATCAAGGTAGGCAAAGAATGACATTTCGTCGCGAATGTACTGCCCCTCAACCTCGAGAAAGTAATAGTTCAGAAAATTGATCAGGAAAAAGGTAAGTATGGAGACAAAGACCACCCAGGCAAAAGATCCAACCCCGGGACGATGGTGAAAAATTCTCGCTCCCAGATAATAGCCTCCTGCCGCCAGAAAACCCGCACCGATGGCACCGGCAGGAATAATGTACCATAACATAAAGCTGTATAGCGCAAGTTCCGTATTCAGCTCAATCACCGACAGGATAAGCGCCACAAAAAAACTGCTCAGCAATCCGCAGGCACCGACAGCCAGCACACCGCTCAAATTATTTTGAGAAGACGGCGTTGCTTGGACAAACGAATTACTCATGGGATATTAATTATAGAGATATGGGGAAACCCCGCAGAAAACCTGCCGGCACCAACGGCACCGGCAGGTTCCACAGAAGTCACTTTAACACTTTTTGTAGAGTGCACCGAAGTTCGCGCAGGCGCGGAAATCGGCGGACTCAGGACAGGCGGTGCCGAAGGCAGTCCATGTGCTCGGACGGAAGACTTTTCCATCCTCCACGTTGTGCATGTAAACCGGAATACGGAGCATGGCGGCGAGTGTGATCAGGTTCGCGCCGATATGGCCGTAGCTGATGCTGCCGTGGTTGGCACCCCAGTTATTCATGACGCTGTAAACGTCGGTGAAGGCACCCTTGCCCGTGAGGCGAGGTGCAAACCAAGTTGTCGGCCAGGTCCAGTCAGTGCGCTGGTCAAGCGTGTGGTGAACCTTCTCCGGCAAATCAACGGTCCAGCCTTCGGCGATTTGCAGCACAGGTCCCTGTCCCTTGACAAAATTCAAGCGACACATGGTAACAGGCATGTCGCCCTTGCTGAGGAATTTTGAAGACCAACCGCCACCGGGGAAGTATTCGGTAACCGAGGGATGCCAGGTGGTGGCAGCCAAACATTTCTTGGCCTCGGCTTCGGTAACTTCCCAGTAAGGTTTCATCGCCGGTTTGCCCTTGATGCTCTGCTGTCCGGAACCGTCGAGTGTGGCGCTGCCGGAATTGATAAGGTGCAGGATGCCATCCTTGGCCTTGCCGGCAAGGGTATGCTTGGTCACGCGCTTCACCGACTCAGGGCTCCAGTAGGTGCGGACGTCGGCAAAAATCTGCGCCGTGTTGGTCAGCAGGTAACCCAAAAGCATGGAGATGCCGTTGAGGGCGTCGTTCTCAGTAGCGACGATATGCGGGGCACGGATTCCGTTCCAGTCGAAGGACGAATTCAGGATCGCTTCCATGAAGTCGCCGTTCGGATTGCCGTCCGTCCATTGACGCTGGCCTTGGAATCCACTGGCAATGGCATTGCGTCCCATGGCTTCCTCGTAGAAACCAAGTTTATCAAGAACAGGATTACCCACCATGATGTCGCGGACAATCATGGCCATCTTGGTGGACTCTTCCCACTCCTTGTCGAGTTGGGCACGGGTGCGAATATATTTACCCGAGTTCTTATCCTTGCCTTCCTTGCAGTTGGCCTTGACCCACTTGATGGCGCGTTTGTACTCCTCGGGATCGTAGATGCCCTGGTCGATACGGCGTCTAATTTCGCTCATGTCGAGGCTCTCGACGCGCATGCCGAGGTAGTCTTCGAAGAGGTCCTGGTTTACGATTGAACCGCCAATCCCCATGGAAGTACCTCCGATTGAGGCATAGGATCTGCCCCGCATCAGGGCAACCGCGAGTCCTGCCCGGGCAAAGCCGATCAGCTTTTCCTGGACATCTTCGGGCAGCTTCATGTCCGTCGAGTCGCGCACGTCATGACCGTAGATACCGAAAGCGGGCAGTCCCTTTTGGGAATGGGCCGCGAGCACGGCAGCCAGATAAACTGCGCCGGGGCGCTCGGTGCCATTGAATCCAAAAACAGCCTTGGGCGTGTGCGGATCCATGTCCATCGTTTCGGAACCGTAGCACCAGCAGGGGGTGACGGTGAGTGATACGCCCACATTCTCATTGCGGAACTTCTGGGCGCAGGCGTTGGCTTCGGCTACTCCTCCAATGGTCGTGTCGGCGATAACACACTGGACGGCCTCGCCGGTCGGATAGCGCAAGGTATCGCTGAGAAGCTTGGCGACGGCCTTGGCGATGTTCATCGTCTGCGCTTCGAGCGATTCGCGGACGCCACGGCGGCGACCGTCAATCGTGGGACGAATGCCGATTTTCGGCAGATTGTTGAATGCTGTATTTGCCATGATGTTTGTTCGGTTGGTTTAGTTAAGTTTTGGTGAAATTATTTGGCCGCAAAAGAACACAAAGAGCTCAAAGATTGATACGGAGGTACATTTGATGACGGGGAGAACGCCAACTTTCTCATTTCAAATTTGTACGATCCAAAATTAATCAAAAGCCCGTGTTCAATTCGCATTGCCTTTAGATACCCTATAAGCTGGGCCACATGCTCGGACGAGATACTTTTAACAGATTTCAGCTCAATTATAATGGATTTTTCGACCAGGATATCAACGACGTGATCGCCAAGATGAGTGCCATCCTCATCGGATACCCCAATTGAAACTTGTTGCTCAACTGAAAGACCCGCCTTCCTCAATCGATGCACCAGTGCATTCTCGTATATTTTTTCCAGATAACCATGCCCCAAATAAACATGAATCGCATACGAAATTTCCCTGACCTTATCACAAAGTGAAAAGATCTCTTTTTCGGGATGGATTTCTGAATGCATATCTTTGCGGGTCTTGCGTTCTTTTGCGGCAAAAAATCAGACGTTATTTCTTATGATGACCTGATCGTTCCACCGGGCGGCATCCTGCGATTCGTAGGTTTTTGTCTGTACGGAGTTCGAGACAATCCGGCGTCCCTCGGAAATACCCTTGAGCTCGCCAAGGGCGATCAGTTGCATAAGCGCGTTGCCCATGGCAGTACCCTCTTCAGGTCCGGCAATGACCCGGCAGCCGGTGGCATCGGCCGTATATTGATTTAATAAATTATCCCGGCAACCGCCACCGACTATGTGCAGTGTTTCAATTTTGTGCCCGGCATGGCGGGCGAGTTTTTCGAGTACCGTGCGATAGTTCCACGCCAGACTTTCGTAAATGGTACGGACAATCGCCCCGCGGGAT
>JAITVQ010000061.1 GCA_031285745.1 Puniceicoccales bacterium
AACTTCTCTTATTCAGTCCTTCTCGCCACGTTTCTGTGTCTCTATATTACAATGTTGCCCACGCTTCCTTGGGAGTTCGCCCCATGAATTCCTCGACATAACGGGTGGTTGCCCCGCTGGCCCGGAAAACAGGGTCTCGCATGATGGCCCGGCTAAACGGAATGGTGGTGGCGACACCCCGGACTATATATTCACTGAGGGCGCGATACATGCGGTCCATGGCTACTTCACGGCTACGACCATAGGTGATGACCTTGCCGATCATGGAATCATAATTGGGAGGAATGCTATAACCGGAATAACAATGGGAATCGATGCGGACGCCATGACCACCGGGCGCATAGTAGAGGGAGATGGCGCCAGGGCAGGGGGCAAAGTTGCGGGAGGGATCTTCTGCATTGATCCGGCACTCGATGGCGTGGCGGGTGATCTGGATGTTTTTTTGTTCCAAATCGAGATGCTGTCCCGAGGCGATGAGGATCTGATATTTTACAAGATCGACGTCAGTGATTTCCTCGGTGATGGCGTGCTCGACCTGAATGCGGGTATTCATCTCCATGAAGTAATAATTGCCGTTTTTATCGACGAGGAATTCGAGGGTGCCCGCATTTTGAAACCCAATGGACTCGGCAAGACGGACGGCGGTTTTGCCCATTTGTTCGCGGAGTTTTTTGGTAAGAAAAGGCGAAGGAGCCTCCTCAATGAGTTTCTGGTGGCGGCGCTGGATGGAGCAGTCACGCTCACCCAGATGGATGACTTTCCCATGCTGGTCTCCGAGGATTTGGAATTCGATGTGCCGGGGTTCCTCGATATATTTTTCAACATAGACGGATCCATTGCCGAAAGCCTTTTCTGCTTCGGCCCTGGCTGCATCATATTCGCGGGCGAACGCGACGGCATTGTATACGACACGCATGCCTTTTCCGCCGCCGCCTGCGGTAGCCTTAATGATGACCGGGAATCCGATTTTCTTGGCGAGTTTTAGCGCCTCGGATTCGCTTTCGATGACACCGTCCGAACCAGGGACGACGGGGACTTTGGCGGCAATGGCCGTCCTGCGCGCTTGGGCCTTGTCGCCCATGAGCCGGATGGATTCCGCGCGAGGTCCGATGAATTTGATGTTGGCTGCTTCACATTGCTCGGCGAAACGGGCGTTTTCCGAGAGGAACCCATACCCGGGATGGATGGCATCGACGTTGGTGATTTCCGCCGCGCTGATGATGCGGTCGGGACGCAGATAAGAATCTTTGCTGGGAGCCGGGCCGATGCAGACGGATTCGTCGGCGAGTTGGACGTGGAGCGATTGTTCGTCGGCCTGGGAGTAAACAGCCACGGTCTTGATACCAAGTTCGCGGCAGGCACGGACAATGCGAAGGGCAATTTCGCCCCGATTCGCAATAAGGATTTTTTTTATCATCCGGATCGGCGACGATTTTAGACAACCTTGATTTTGAAGAGAGGCTGGCCGAACTCAACGGAAGTTCCGCTGGTGACGAGTACCTCGACAATGGTGCCTTCTAGCTCCGCCTGGATTTCGTTCATGACTTTCATGGCCTCGATAATGCAGACGACAGTGTCGGGCTTGGTGGCGGCGCCGACGGCAATAAGAGGCGGCGTATCAGGCGAAGCGGATGCATAAAAGGTGCCAACCATGGGGGAGTTGATGGTTTTTACGCCGGGGTCGCCAGAGGTGGACATGGTTGGCGTAGTGGCGCCGGGAGGTGTCGCGGTAGGAAGTGGTGCGGCTGATCCAGGGATATTTCCCACTGGATACGGCGGTGGCGTATTTGGATTAGGCGGGTTGTTTTTTCCCGTCTCGCGGCGAAGACGAAGTTTGAGGTCTTTTTCCTCGATCTCAAAATCAGTGAGATCAGCGCGTTTCATCAGGTCGATGACCTGTTTCAATTGTTGAAGGTCCAAGGGATATTCGAGTTAAAGTTACAGGCGGATGTCTTCCAATAGATTCCTTTGGATATTATTGCAAATAGGAGGGGCTTTATAAGCGATGGCGATAATAGGCGCGTTATGGATGAGGAAATTTTCTGAAAGGGGGATCTCTCCACCAAACTTATGGGCTAAAATAAAAAACGCCGATGAAATGGTTTCATCGGCGTTTTGTGCAAAGGATTGCTAAAAAACTAGGAGGGTTCCTTCTCGGTCATCATCTGGATGAACTTTTTCATCGCAGGCGTTAATACGCGTCCCTTGCGATGAACAATTGCCAAAGGGCGACTGATCCGACGGCCCTTGAGCCGGAGTTTGATCAGGGTTCCTTGTTCGACTTCCTGCCGAATGGTTGCTTCGGGGACAAAGGCCATTCCTGCATCAATTTCCACGGCTCGCTTGAGGGTTTCGACATTGTCGAACTCCATGACGGGCTCGAGATCGATTTTCAGGTCGCGGAAAATCTGGTCGGTAGCTTTGCGGGTCGGAATGTCCTGATCGAATCCGATGAATTTGTGTCCAGCCAACTCCGAAGGATCAATTTCGTGCTTGCTGGCAAGCGGATGGTTGGGGCTGCAAATCACGACAAGCTGGTCTTCCGTAAAGGGGATGATTTCAATTTGCCGGGTTTTGGTCGGGTAGGCGACAATTCCAAGATCGACCGCGTTATGCAGCACATCTTCGATGACCAGATTCGACCGACGGTATTCGATCCGGATGTTTACCGTGGGATACTCGACAAGAAACCGTTTTACAAACGGAGGGAGCTCATGGAGCCCGATACTGTAAATGGTGGAGATATGGATCGTCCCGCTAATCACCTTCTTCATCTCCTGTAATTCACACGCAACCTGGTCGTAGAGGTGGAGGATTTCCTTGGTGGACTCATATAACCTTTCTCCTTCACGCGTCAGGCGAAATTGCTTTTGACTGCGATCCACGATCAGGACGTTGAAATGCTTTTCCATCGCCCTCAATTGCTGGCTGACTGCGGACTGTGTAATCCCATTGAGTTTTGCTGCCCGGGAGAAGCTTTGGCTGTCCACCAAGTCTGAGAAAATCTTGAAATTCTCGATATGCATGTCTGGTCCTTATAAAAAATGCTAATGATGTGTCTAGCGTAAAAGAAATCTTACTGTTGGCTACTATTAGATTTTCCCTCTTTTCTTGGGAAAAGATATCGCTTAATTATGCTACATGATAAGTTACGAAGAGTTTGCTGCCAACTGTCAGGACGTATTGGAACGCATTGAGCAGGCATGCTTGGCATGTGGGCGTAAAAAGGACTCTGTCGTACTGTTGCCGGTGACCAAGACGCACCTTTATCTTGCTGTAGAATATGCCCATAGGTATGGATTTCTGGCCATTGGAGAAAATCGTGTCCAAGAGGCTGTAGAGAAAAAGGGACAGACTCCGGCAAAGGTGCGCTGGGAGCTGATCGGGCACTTGCAATCGAACAAGGCTAAACAGGCCGTGGCCACATTTGATCGGATTCAGTCGCTGGATTCTCCAGAATTAGCATTACGAATAGACCGCTTGGCGGGAGAATCAGGAAAAGTGATGCCGGTGTTACTTCAAGCTAATGCAGGCGGGGATCCCGCCAAGTTTGGGGCGGCTGATTTTGACGGCTTATTGAAGCTGGCAGATGTAGCCATGGGGGCTCCCAATTTACAAGTTGAGGGGTTGATGACTATTCCCGCATTGGATGCCGATTTGGAGGTAGCCCGGATGGCCTTTGAAACTTTGCGGAATTGGCGGGAGAAATTGGAAAGTAGGTTTGGCCGGAAATTG
>JAITVQ010000092.1 GCA_031285745.1 Puniceicoccales bacterium
TCACTATGCAAGATCAGTCCGCCGGACCACTCACCCATAAAAAAAACACCACCCATGATCAATGGTTCCCGCCAGGAAAACTCGCCGAACCACAAACAGGCAATCCCCACGGCGATATAGTACCAGCCAATCAATCGAATGTTTTGAGGCATGGCGTACTTTGCGGAAAACTGGGTCAGTCCAAAGAGACACATCCAGACCCCCGGCAGAAGCGACAGCACCGAGGCATGGATCAATGCGGCAGTAACCACGCCCCCCACCAGCAGAATCGGCAACGGCTCCAAGGCAGGAGAAAGCGCGCCGGTAGTCGCCCGGTTACTCATTCGCCACCAGACCACTGCTCCGTAATTCAGCCCGAACGCCAGGCAGAAAACCACCCCCCATGTCACCACCAAGGCAGTATCGGAAGCGTCCGGAATCAACAGCCGCACCATCGCCGCACCAACCAAGGCCAGCGTGCCACCTCCTGCCCGGGCCAATCCCGAGTAGCCGCGAAACCTCTGCCGCGCCAGCACCCGCTGACGCAGTTCCGCAACAACACCGAGTGCCTCGTTAGCATTCATACGCATCACAGCATAATGCGATGAGGAAGCTGGCAAGGTGGTTTCGAGTTTCATGGTAAAAAAGGTATGGAGAAACAAAGATCGCGGTATTCATCATCGCTCCCGGTGGAGAAAATCATCTTAGGAACTGTAAACATTTTTGCTGAAAGCTTCCAGCCGGGCGCTTGCCTTAGCCAGTAATTTACAGGCGATCTTTACCCAAACAATCACTCCGGCAGCAATAAGGCACCAGGCAAACATATACAGCCACCCAATGCAGAACCACAACACAGCAAAAACCGATTCCACCAACTCCGTACGAGGCGACAAATAACTGGAAATGCTACCGATTCCCCATCCTGCAAAAACAGCCATAATAAACCCTTTCGTCCGCCACCGGGAAATCAGGAAAAATGGAGCAATTCCAATAACTAACCATGCAAGATCTTCCATGCGAAATCTCCCTCGCTAAAATGATTTTGATCTGACAAGAGAATTTCTCCGAAACCTTGCCGTGATCCGGTATGCCCGTGGAGATTTCTTATCGAGCCACCACAACCGGATCTTGCTGAAACGCCCTTCCGCAGAAAATCGCGGGTCGGCAGCCAAAAACCCATCCTGATGCAAAACGTCTTCACCGGGCAACTGCAAGACCCCCTTCTGCTTGATCAATCCCATGACCCGCAACATATCCCGCAGGGAACCGGTGGAAGGAATACCCGAATACCAGCACCCTGTCTTCAACCTTTGGAAACAATCGGTCCCGTTCTGCGGAAGCCGGAATGAGATGGCTCGCATAACCACATCGGGTTTGTCCAACTTGCTACTCTGCTCCTGGACCAACCCAAGGGAAAGTAACGTACGCTCCATTGAACACCAGGAATTCATGCGCATTAACTTTGCACAACAAAGCAACTTTGCAACCTTAATTCTTAAATATTTTCACCAATTATTTCCTGAGCTTCGTTCTTGATAATAAAACCGTCTCCCCTGAGATATCCACATGACCCAATCGAATTTTCGCCCGGTGCTGCTTTGTGGCATGGCTGCTGTCCAAGGCTGTTTCAAGACACGTCCCAAGGCGATCAAACGACTTTGGCACCTCCCCGAACTCGCCAAACCGTTGACCGAGGTCTGCAAATGGATGGCGCAGGAAAAACTATCCTACTCTGCCTCGGATGACCGTGAACTTAGCCGGGTACTTGGGCACGCCGTGCACCATGGAGTCGTCGCCGCCACGGAACGTCCTCCGCTATCAATCCCCAAACCTTCCGACTACGAGGAATGGCAGGCGCTGGGCGAGCCACTTCTCTTTCTGGATGATGTCGCCGACCCCCTGCAAGTCGGCACTGTCGCCCGCATCGCCGCCGCCACGGGTATAAAACGCCTCCTTCTCAGCGGAGCCTCTACGGAGGCAGTCTTTCACGAAAGGGCATGGAGCACGGCCAAGGGCGCGCTCGACCAACTTCGCACCTACGACGCAGGACAACTTCCCAGCCTGCTGCGTGCCCTGCGCGAACGCTTCTGTGTGGTTGGCTTCACCCGTCCCGGCGGACGGCGTGTCGATGATATCAAGCCCATCCGTGTACCGGGAAAACCTCTCGCCATCATCATCGGCGACACCGAAACAGGCGTCGCCAACGACGTAGTGGGAAAATGCGAGCATCTGCTACACATTCCTGGTATCGGAGGTAGTACCCTGCTGAACGCCGGAGACACTGCCGCCTTTGGACTCACCTGGCTCCTGCGCAAGGAACGCAAACCAGAAGGCGAAGGTTTCCTCGCCCGAAAAAAAGCGAAGAAAGCCGAGAAGGCGAAGTGACAAAAGGGGTAAGGGGCAAAGCGTCAAAGGGGGAGTGTAGGAAATTCAAAATCAGAAGTTTAAAATTCGAAGTAATCTATTTTCCGTGGATTATTACGAATCCAAGCCGAGGCCATCACGCGCTGAGTACCAAATAAATCCCCCTTCACGCTCTGACGCTTTGTCCCTTACCCCTAACCCACTTTCCTCTTTTTAAAGTTTCCCATTTCCCATTTCTCATTTCATTCCCTCCCATGCAAGCCTACCTAGACCTTCTGCGCCATGTTCTGGAAAACGGGGAACGCCGTGAAGACCGGACAGGCACAGGGACACTTGGTATCTTTGGAGCACAACTCCGTTTTGACCTGCGCAAGGGATTTCCGTTGGTCACCACCAAAAAAGTCCACATCCGTTCGATCTTTCAGGAACTGCTCTGGTTCATCGCCGGGCGAACCGACAACCAATGGCTGCAGGAGCGTGGTGTCACCATCTGGGACGAATGGGCAACAGCTGAACAATGCGCCCGGTTCGGACGCCAGGAAGGCGACCTCGGCCCCATCTACGGACATCAATGGCGCAACTTCGGGGCAACCCGCAACGCCGACGGCACCTACCAACACAACGGACGGGATCAGCTTGCCGAACTACTCCAGTCCATCCGGGAAAAACCAGCCAGCCGGCGTCACATCATCACCGGATGGAATCCATTGGAAGCAGACCAAGTAGCCCTCCCCCCCTGCCACACCCTCTTCCAATTCCACGTCAGCTCCCACGGCAGACTCAGTTGCCAGCTCTACCAGCGCAGCGCAGACCTATTCCTGGGCGTCCCCTTCAACATCGCCAGCTATGCCCTGCTCACCCACATGATTGCCCAAGTCACCGGACTCGAAGTCGGCGACTTTGTCCACACCTTCGGCGATGCCCACATCTATTCGAACCACATGGAGCAGGTGCACACCCAACTTGGCCGGGAACCGCGCCAACTCCCCACACTGCTCTTGAATCCTACGGTCAAAGACCTCTTCGCCTTTTGCTACGAGGACATCACCATCGAAGGCTACAATCCCCACCCTGCCATCAAGGCCCCGGTAGCGATTTAGATAATTAAGAATTAAAAATTATGAATTAAGAGAGAGTGAGGAAATTCGTAATTACATTCTTTTCCCAATTTTTAATTCTTAATTTCTACAGCTTCCGCCGCTGACACTGTCTCGGGATGCTCGCGGAGAAATGCCAGCATATCGGGAACATCGGACAACGTATGCCCGGCCAGCCGAACAATCACCCCCTCGGCAGGCAAACTCCCCGCCTGCGGTTGCTCAACAATGCCTCCCTTCTCCTTGGCCAGTTTTTCCAGAGCATCCACGGTGGCACCATCCGCCAGCTTCACCCGCACCCGGTCGGCAAATGTAAAAGTAAACTGTTTCACCGGAGTAGTCGCGGTGGGTTGCGCGACATCATAATCCTCCGTCACCTTAATAAAATCTTCGGCGGCGATCCGTCCGCTCGTCTCAAACTTCCGCCGCCCTCCGGTAATAAACACCCGGCGATGGGCAAAACCTTCCGGCGGCGTTTCCGTGCCTTCCTCCAGAATAAACTTCTGGTTCTCCTCCCGGATGGGAATCCCTGTCATGGCGGCCTCGACAAACATGCCCGGCAATTGCTTCCCGGCATTGAGCTGCTCCTGCCTCGCCTTATCCGCCTTCCTCGCGCTGAAAATCGGCACCACAATCACACACCCGATCAAAACCCCGATGGCGAAGACAAGATAACGCTGCTGTTTCTGCATGAGTAAAAAAGTGGTTAGGGGATTTTACTAAAAATGAAACAATAGACAAACGGTGTCCGTAGCGATTGTCGAATCCAGTTTATTGAGGGAAGTATCATCAGGAAAACAATCCGGCAAACACACATCAGCCTCTTCCTGCCTTGGACCGTCCCATCCGTTGGGTTCGGGATTCCATGATACACAAAATAAACGCCAGCCCACCAGCCCAGATCCCCGTCCACTGCTGCCCATGCTGCAAGCCCAGCAACAAAACCCCGCGCCAGCCCAACTCCCCCGTCCCAAAGATCAGCCCGCCCAGCGGATACAACAGCATCCCGGCGATTCCGCCGAGCGCCATCGTCAAGGCGATGAAAAACACCACCCGTCCACTCCAGAGAACAAATTGCGCCAACAGCGACATACCTTTGAACTTGGCGAGCTTGCTCCAGCGTGCAATAATGCACTGCGTTTTTCCCTATGATTACCGCCAGTTCAGAAATTCGGGTCCGTTACGCAGAAACCGATGCCATGGGCATCGCCTATCATGGCAACTACCTCGCCTGGTTCGAGGTCGCCCGGGTTGCCCTCCTGGACAAACTCGGCCTCCCCTACAAAGCCTTGGACGACGCCGGGTTCCTCCTGCCCGTCCTGGAAGTCGGCATCCGCTACATTGCCTCGGCCCGCTTCGACGACAAACTCACCATCACCGCCAGCATGTCCGAGCAACCCCGGGTTCGCATCCACATCGACTACACCATCCACCTCGGGGACCAACTCATCACCACGGGCCACACCCTGCACGCCTTCATGAACCGGACTGGCCAAGCCATCAAGCCGCCCCTCTTCGTCCAGCAGCGATTCGCCGCCGCCTTCGCAAAATAAGGCAGAATAACTCACAACGGATATTTGGCGCAGGGCGTGGGAGTCATTTTGACTGCCTGGCGCATTACATGTCATAATGTATAATACTTCATCCTTTGTTTTGGACAGGATAACAGGATCAACAGGATGAGATGGGAATGATAGACAGGAAAACGAGAAATCCCCGGAATCGCTAAAGTTTAGACGAGAGCTTTGAGACTTTCGTCATTGAGCCTTAAAAGTTAAGCGTTCGATGTTGAGCGTTTTTACCCTCCGCCTTAAGTAGCCCAACACGCCCGAAGTCTCTACGCAAATCCTGCCTATCCTGTCAATCACATGCCTCCCCCTCCGTGTTGAAACACCATATAAAATTATCCCCAATTTTAAACTCCAACCCAACACTCCTCTCTTCTATTCATAACAAGAATATTACAATCTACCCCAAACTCCTGACAGCAACAACCAGCCTTAGATCACCAACCATTCGTGTCCATTTGCGTTCATTCGCGGTTCAAACCCGACAAACATTCCTCCATCCCGTTCGGACACCTCAACAATATCCCTCACCCCCTGACAAAACCTCTCTGCAGACCCTCAAGTCAGTTTCGTGTTTTCCCCAAAACCCCCGTCCGTTTCGCTCACCCATATCGTCCAACGACCAAGGCACAATTCCGCTTTGCATTGTCTCGTTGCGCCTTACCAAACAGCCCCCACCAAGCCGGGCCGCTCCATTGCGAATGCCCAAACCTCACTTACATTTTTGTTTTGCCCGATTGTGCATGCGCAATCAGCCCTCGCAAAATGTTTTTGGCCCATTGCGCATCGACAATACCCCCGCGCATTTTCCCAAAGCAACTCTGCCCGTGCGCAAAGCCCTCTTACAAAACCTATTGGTTTCTTTGTATTATGGTTATAGGATTTTAATAGTCTGGAATTTCCACCTTCTCGTTCTCAGAAGAGTTTATGGATAATACAGAAAGGGTGCCCGGTTAACCCTTAAACTTTTTTACTGTGGCGGTGTGGTGTTTTGGCATAACGCTGGCGGTAACCTGTAATTTCCATGCCCACTCATCGCCCCCTTGTTCGTCCTTTTTTTCTTTTCCTGCTGTTTCTGTGCGGGAGTCTTCCCAGCCTTTTGCTGGCTGGAGAGAAGCTGAATTTCAATGCCGATTGGCGGTTTATCAAGGAGGACGTCAAAGATGCCGAGAAGACATCCACCAATGATTCGTCATGGCAGATCGTATCAGCCCCGCATACCTTCAACGATACCGACACTTTTGACGATTACGCCACCCCGAAGCATGAAGGCGAACGTGACCAGTGGAGCGGTCGGACTTGGTACCGGAAAAGTTTCGACGCGCCTGCAACATGGAAGGGAAAAAAGGTATTCATTGAGTTCGAGGCAGTCCGGCAGGTAGCCGAGGTTTATTTGAACGGGGTTTTGCTGGGGAAATCGGAAAATGGTTTTCTGCCGTTCGGCTTTGATCTGACGCCTCATCTGCGCCCTGGAGAACAGAATGTCCTGGCGGTGATGTGCGATAATCGCTTTATCGCCGACGAGACCGGCAAGAATAAATGGAGCGCCTATGAAGGGGGCGGAAAGTTTCCCTGGAATAATCCTCATTGGCACCCGGCGCACGGCGGAATTTATCGCAATGTTTTCCTGCATGTCACCGATCCCGTCCATATCACCCTGCCCCTTTATTCGAATTTGCAAACCATCGGGACCTATGCCTATGCCACCGAGGTATCCGCCGAGTCAGCCAAGGTTGGCGTTCAGGTCGAGGTGATCAATGAGCGGCTGGTTCCTGTCTCCGTGGCATGGGCATCCACGATAGTTGATGCCAAGAAGAAGCCTGTATTGCGCCTGAATGCGTCAGCCGACCTGGCAGCCGGAGAAAAGAAAGTGCTCAGCCACGAACGGCTCTTGGCCAATCCGCAACTGTGGGATGTCGATCGTCCTCACCTTTATACCGTCTATTCGGAACTCAAGGTAAACGGAACCATAGTTGATACCGTGAATACCCCGTTGGGTATCCGGTTTTATAAATTTACCAACGACACCGGATTTCATCTCAACGGACGCTACGTGCGCCTGCATGGCTGGGGGCAAAAATCCACCAACGAGTGGGCGGGATTGGGAGCAGCCTTTCCCGACTGGATGCAATATGAGACACTACGCCTGATGCGCGAGGCCGGCGGCAATTTCGTCCGCTGGGGACATACCGCAGGAGGCCCTGCACAGATCACCGCTTCCGACCGGCTCGGACAAGTCGTGCTCCAACCCGGCGTGGACGGCGAAGGCGACTACAAGGGACATGCGTGGGAAGTCCGGGCCGCAGCGTTCCGCGACCTGATTATTTACTACCGCAACAATCCCTCGATTTTCATCTGGGAAGGCGGAAATCAAAACGTCACCAAGGCCCATGCCACTGAGTTGCGCGGCTATATGCAGCAATATGATCCCCATGGAGGCCGCCTCTATGCGCATCGCCGCCCCGGTGACACCTGCCTGCCCTTCCTCGACATGGAAGTGGGCACCCAGGGCAGCCACAAGTATCCGCAACTGCCCGTGGTGGAGGGCGAATATAACCGGCAGGAATCTCCCCGCCGGGTTTGGGATAATTTCTCGCCGCCTGACTTCGGCTACAAGATTCCCCGCAAACAGGAATACCATCTCACCAGCGAGCAGTTTGCGGTCAACCAAGTCATCGAGTATTACTCCCGCATTTACCGGCAGGGCGGCAAACATTGCGGCGGGGCCAATTGGATTTTCTCCGACAGCACCAGCGGCGGACGCAATACTGCCGAGGTAACCCGGGCCAGCGGGGAGGTCGATGCCGTGCGCCTGCCCAAGGAAGCTTATTACGCCTGCCGGGCCATGTTTCGCAATGACCCGCAGGTGCACATCATCGGTCACTGGAGTTATCCAGCCGACCGCGAAACCACCAAGGATGTGTTTGTTGTTTCCAACGCTGCGCAGGTGGAGCTGCGCCTCAATGGAAAGTCGCTCGGTGTTGCCAAACCTACCCAGCGTTTTCTCTTCACGTTTAAAAAAGTAACCTGGGCACCTGGTCGGTTGGAAGCCGTGGCCTCTGACAGTACCGGAAAGGTCGTTGCCACTCACGCTCTGGAAACTATCGGCCCGGCAGTCGCCTTGAAACTGACACCCATCACCGGGCCGTCCGGTTGGCAGGGCGACGGCTCCGACATTCTCCTTGTCGATGTCGAGGCGGTTGACGTCGAGGGCCGTCGTTGCCCCACCGTGCAACAAAGGGTCGATTTTACTCTGACCGGACCTGCCATCTGGCGCGGTGGCTATAATAGCGGCAAGGAGAAATCCACCAATAACACTTGGCTCGACCTTGAAGCCGGAGTCAACCGGGTTGCCATTCGTTCTACCCATGATGAAGGGAAAATAATACTCGCAGTCCGCAGTGCCGGACTAAAGGACGCCACCTTGCGTGTTCCATTGAATTTCGTGGCCCTGCAAAATGGCTGTTTGCCTGCGTTACCGGAGATGCCGATGCCGGAACTGCCGGACGCTCTCCCTGCCGCCAGTGAATTCGATGCACCGCTTCCGGTCATTCCTGAGCTTTCCGGAAAATACATCCAAGGCTTCTCCTACTCCGGCGAGTCCAGCGATGTTCGCATCGTTCCTGCCGCCGCCAACGGTCTGCCCGCCTACGCCGATACCGAAGGCGCCAAGCTGACCTTCGTCGACCTTCCTTCGACCATCCAAGGAGCCGAGTTCGTCCAGCTTCCCTTTAGCGAAAGACTCTATCAAGCCGTGGACTTGATGGACTTTAAAGTCAGCGCCGCCGGGACTCTCTACATTGCCTACGATCCCAACATTCCTCTTCCCGCTTGGACCAAGCCCTTCAAGAACACAGGCGAAAAAATCAAGGTTGGCGAACGTGAGATGATTCTCCTCTCCCGCTCCGTTTCCAAAAATCAATCCCTCACGCTGGGCTCCAATCGAGAATCCGGCCCTGAAGACTGTCTGTTGTATGTGGTCTTCTTTGTGAAGAAGTGAGGTAATCGAAAAATCGGCAACCTCCGGCAGTAATGCCAAAGAGGCTTGCCACTTCCTGCAGGCTGAAAGTCTTCCTGGCTAACGCCTAGGTCTCTTGGTCCGGGCTCATGTGTTTGACGAGGCGCTCGTTGAATTCCGTGGCGGAGTCATAGCCGGTCTGGCGGAGGGCGTGGACCATGGCAGCAACTTCGACGAGGCGGGCCATGTCGCGGCCCGGACGCACGGGAAGGACAATGTGCGGGACTTTCTGCCCGAGTATTTCGAATGTCTGGTTCTCAAGTCCGGTACGATCCTCGTCCATGCCCGGCTGCCAGATGACAAAGGTGATGACGAGGTCGATGCTCTTTTTGAGGAGGACGGAGCGGACGCCGAAGATGGAGGCGATGTTGATGATGCCGATTCCGCGGCATTCCATGAACCCGCGATTGAGCTCCTTGGCCGTACCACGTAATCCGTGATCTCCGAGGAGGTGAACCTTGACATAGTCGTCGGCTACAAGGCTGTGGCCGCGTTCGATGAGCGCGAGCGCACATTCACTTTTGCCGACTCCACTGCTGCCACGCAGGAGAACACCGATGCCGCGCACATCCACGAGGGTGGCATGCAGATTGGTGCGGGGGGCAAATTTTTGCTCGAGCAGGATGGTGGCCTCGGAGGTAAAGTCCTTTGACTTGAGTCGGCTGCGCAGGACGGGGAGCTTGAATTCGTTGGCGACGCGGATCATGGGGCGCGTCGGAGTAAGCCCCCGGGAAATGACAATACCGGGAATTTTCCGGTTCATGATTTCCTCAAGGATAACCGCCTGGGTTTCTTCCCGCAAATCGCGCAGGTAGGCCATTTCCCCGGCACCAAAGAGCTGAAGGCGTCCGTTGGCAAAATGCTTGAAGTATCCGGTCAGCGCAAGCGCCGGGCGATTGAGGGATTTTTCCTCGATGAAATTATTGAGCCCTTCTTCGCCTGCGATGATCTCCATTTGCAGGGATTCCTTGGCACTCTCATAGAATTCGCGAACGGTGATCCGTTCGACCTGTCCGGTGGTGCTGGAAGAGGAGGAGCTGTTGCCCATGGAAATAGTGTTTCGAGTTGAGAGTGTAAGGAAGCCGCCGGAGTGCCTGCGAAACTACATGCGAAAGTCTTCGCCCAGATAGAAACGCCGGCTGTTCGGATCGTTGATGATAAATTCGGCAGTACCCTCGACGAGAACGCGCCCTTGGTGGATGAGATAGGCGCGATCGACGATGGAGAGGGTTTCCCGGACATTGTGGTCGGTAATGAGAACCCCGATGCCCTTGTTCTTGAGGTTGCGAACGATCTGCTGGACATCCGCCACGCTGATGGGGTCAACACCGCTGAAGGGCTCGTCGAGCAGCATGAAACGCGGCTTGGTAGCCAGGGAGCGGGTGATTTCCAAGCGACGCCGCTCACCACCGCTGAGGGTGTAGGCAGGTTGCTTGGCCAGCTTCATGAGCCCAAGGTCATCCAGCAAAGACTTGGTGTAGGCAGCGCGTTCCTTGGCCGGGATGGCCATGGTCTCGACAACAGCCATGACATTATCCCAGACACTCAGCTTGCGGAAAATGGAAGCTTCCTGCGGCAGGTACCCGAGGCCAAGGCGAGCCCGCTGAAACATGGGCAACTCGGTGATATCGCGGCCATCGAGAAAGACTTTGCCCCGGGTGGCCGGAACCAGCCCGACCACCATGTAGAAGGTGGTGGTTTTGCCTGCGCCGTTGGGGCCGAGGAGACCGACAATTTCACCCGCCCGCACGGACAGGCTGACATCGTGAACAACCTCGCGTTTGCCGTAGATCTTGGCCAGGGATTCGGTGGCGATGACACCGGTGCTGTCTCCGTTGTCGGAGCGAACGAGGAGGTTTTCCTTGGGAAGAGGCTGTGTCATTTTCCGGCTTAGTTAGCGGAGTTTGTTTTGGTTTTCAAGTCCGGCAAATTGAACTTCTTTTGGAAAGGAATCCGGATGACAGGCTGGACAACCTGGTTGGCGGGGTCAGCAGGCTTTTGCTCGATCTCCCAGTTTTTTGTTTTGCTGTCGTAAACAATCCGATCCCCGGACATTGTCTCGATACCGTCCTTGGATCGCACCTTGGGTTGTCCGGAGAGATAGATTTTATCCTGCAAAGGCAGTATCTCCAGCATCTCGCCCCGGGCATAATTATCGTCGGCAGTAATGTGGACATTTTTGCGTCCGATGATTTTTTGCAGGGAGTATTCCGCCAACCGTCCGGGCGCCGTTTTTGGTTTGGAAAGAATAATGCCTTCGACGGTATCACACTCGCCCTTGAGATTTTTTCCGTGGAGGAGAACGTTACCCCGCATGAAGAAGCGGGATCGTTCACTGCCTCCGATGATTTCTTGAAAATCGCTTTCGATGGTGATCGGCCCCATGCCCGAATTATTTTTCTTTTCGGTAGAAGTATCATCCAGATTAAGGCTGGGAGCCGAACGGATGGTGAGCTTGGGACGCACTCCCGGAGTCGTGGGATCGGAAGACAGGGTGATGAACTGGGGCTCCCGGCCATCCATGCCGTTGTCGTCCAAGGTCGAGTATTCCTGAAGCGCAATGCGCGGGAAGATTTCCGCGCGGCCACCCTCGGCGATGTAATCCTTGGTGCCAAGACGAACATCCCCGACAGTCACAATCGAGCGGATAAGGGCGGCGTTGGAGGTACCCTGCCGGGCATTATTCCGGGGGCCCTGAGGTTTCTTGGTGTCGGCCAGGATGTCCATTTTTTTACAGGACCCTTCCAGTTCGACACCGTTGAGGAGGATGTCGCCCGTAAACTCGAAATTCGCGAGATTCTCCTCCGGCTCCGTCATGACAAGGCGATCACTGGTAATAGTGGTCTCAAGGAGCGGCGGGGTGTCTTTGTTTTCCACGCGCTGGGTGGCGAGAGTCTTCAGCGGCGGCAAAGATACTTGGACGCGACGACGCTCGGCCTCGGTGGCAGGGCTGGACTCCACTTCCACTCGGCGGGCTTGCTTGCGCATGGCGATGGAGTAGCCACTCAGTCTCGCACCGGAATCAAGTGCTTCCATGACCGGATAGCCCGTCAGGAGAAGAAGGTCTTTTTCCGGCCTGATTTCGGCCTGCCCACACCGCAAGACCCGCGTATCGTAGGTTGCCCGGACATTGTTTTTTGCGATGATGTAGTTAACACGGTCCAGCTTGTCGGAACTCTCGGAGAAGAATGAATCGTCGTGGGGCGTTTCGAGGACGAGCAATTCCGAGCGCAGGTCGAATTTATCGTCGATGACATGCACGTCACCCTCAAGCTCGATATTGTTGGTATTGGGTCGTATATCGATCGTAAGTTTGCGACCGGTGATGACCGCAATACCGTTGGGATTGGCAGGTTGGTCCTCCTGCGAGACAAAGGAGGGCACGTGCAGCGTGACGGGTTTGACTTGGCCCGCAGTGAAAGTTTTCCGGCTATCCACCTCGATGGTGTTCTTGTCGAGGTCATAGACAATTTGTTCGCCCTCAACCCGAACCCGGTGGCGCGGATCCTCAACACGGGTATTACCCAG
>JAITVQ010000200.1 GCA_031285745.1 Puniceicoccales bacterium
CGTTCAGGTGGAGAGTCATGCCGATGATACCGATGTCAGGCTACAATCATTGCGCGCTTGCCTGTCATTGCTTTCTCCTGCGGAGATGGCTTTATTGCGTATTAAGTATTTGGCCCGTGGAGAGCTCACAGCCTACGCACTCAAGAGCAAGCAGTCCCCGAACAAACTGCACAAAACTCTTTCCCGCATCCGGCTTCGGCTGAGAAGTTGCATCTTAAAACGTCTCAATGCATCAAAATGACTTTGCCTGCATCCATAAACGAACTTCGTCCACTTGCCGATAAGCTGCTGGATTCGGGAGCGTTGTCCGAAGAGGAGTCTGTTCGCCTGTCAGAGTTGTTGCAGGAACCGCTTGCCCGCGAATGGTTCTTGGAAATGGTGGGGCAGGAGTCATTGCTCGAAGACGTTTTTTCCAGTGATGATGCCGAGGCTAAGTTGCCGACAGTAGAAGGAAATATTGTTGGGTTTTCGTTCTTACGCCTGTTCACTTGGAGTGCTGTGGCGATGGTAATTTTCTGTCTCGGGCTATGGTCGGGAGTCAGTGGATTACTTCCTAAAACAACGAAACTGGATGGCCTTGTTGCGAAATCCCTGCCGACCCGGGTGACCGGATTGGTTGGGGTGGTTTGGGCAGACGCAGAAGGGCAGCCCGGTTTATTGGACGGGGGTATTGCTCCGCAAAGACTGGCGCTAAAATCAGGACTTGCTGAATTGACTTACGGTAACGGTGTTCGCGTAACCATTGAGGGACCGTGTGATTTCTCGATTACGGGAGAGAATTCTGCCAAGCTGGAGCATGGCAAGCTCGTTGCTTTTGTTCCATCAGGGGCGGAAGGTTTTGGGGTGGATTATGCTAGGGGGCGTGTTGTCGACATGGGAACGGAGTTTGCCATGGATGTTGCAGCGTCAGGGGCCGCCGAGATTGGCGTTTTTGATGGCGAAGTCAGGGTGCATCGTCCCGGACAGCAAACGCTTTCTCTTTTGGCCAATCAGGCAGTGGAGTTGTCGGAAAATGCCACGGATGGTGCCGTCGAGGCGATACCCCTGAATCGCGACAAGTTTATCCGACGGGTGCCAACCCGGGATTTCCGATGGGAGGTTCAGAATGGAGCGGTAACCCATTTTTCTGCCGATGTTTCTCATCTGGTCTGGAAATCATCCAAATATCGGGCGATTTTCAAATGGGTGCGCGGCGGCGGTATAGTTCAAGTTCAAAATGTCCGTTTGTTGCACGATGGAAGGGAAGTCACGGTGGACAATCACGTCGGTACGACGAGCTACAGCAAAGCCAAAGTGGTGGGGAATGTGTATGAATTGGTGGTTCCCAAGGGTGCTGCCCAGCGTGGGCAATGGATTATTGAGGGAGAACTAACTGTTGTTCCCGATATCAAGGGCACATCCAAGGAATTGGTGGGAATTATGCAGTTTGAAGAAGGGCTAGTTTCCAGTGCCACTACACAGGATTTCATCGGTGCATGGACATATTCTTTCGCAGGGTCTTCCTATGAAAGGATTTTTTCTCCCGATGGTACTGTTATACTTTTACGCGATGGCCAGCCAGACAAGGGTGGATTTCGTGATGCCCGATGGGAGGTGAAAGGCGGTGAATTGATGATCCATGCCAGCAATGTGGATTTTGTGGAGAAGCATGTTTTGCGGGACCGGGATACGTTGATTTTTGTCGATTCACCCTACGAGAACGCGAAACGGAAAGAAATTTCGGAGGAAAAATAAATAATCGGTCAGGTTTGGAGAGGGAAGGGGTATGTATTAAGAAGGAAGCTCATAAAGGGACTGCCTATCTTAATCAAACCCGTTCACTCAAATGAAAAAGTGCTTAGTTGCTCTAACACTGACTTGTCCTGCATTTATCGGGACATCTTCTGCCGCAAGTTTGGTCAATCAAGACCTGTTATGGAATACCGGTGGGACAGTCACCGTTTCTACGGGAAACTATAATTTTTTTGACCTTTCAGGGGGTACAGTTGCAAGAACTGGAGCCGGAGACTTTGAATTTAGTGGGGAAATTTCTACTCAATGGATGGTTGAAAATGGAACGGTTGTGAACTTGGCTGAGGCCAGTGCGGGGAATCGTTTTTTTGTTGGAATTGCCGTGGGCGGAAATACGGCGGTCAGCACACTCAATTTTGCGGCCTCATCTACTGCCGGGACGGTGTATCTTCAAAATACGGGAAATTATGGTTTTCGGGTCGGGCATCAAAATAACGCCCTCCATGCTGGAGGCATTATTAATATTTATGATGGGGTGTCGTTTCAGTCCAAAGCCAATATCTGGGGACAGGGGACAAACACGCACATGCTTAATATTTACAACGGGTCGCTTAGTTTTGTCAGGGATATGGCCGGACAAAGTGGCAGCGGTGGTTCTACCACTGGCGCAGCGGGACTTCTCCATGATATGACCGTCGTATTGGGGATGAACGGCGATTTGTTTATAGCAGGGTTAAATCTGGCCGATACTAATGCGTTTAACACATTTTTGACCTCCAACGGAAAAAGCATCCTGATGGATTCTTCGCTCGGTGCCGAATATTCGTTGGTTTATCAGAACGGGGCAAGCGTGACGGATGCCGTCAGTGGCGCATCCATTAATGGTGTCCGCATCAGTGTTATTCCTGAGCCCTCGACCTACGCCTTTGCCAGCGTGCTTGCGGCAGGATTTGTCTTGGCGGCAATCCGGCGTCGGCGGAATTGAAAAGCGATTGAAACACCAGCCATTGTTGCCGCCTTGTAACATGATTTTCGACCTTTCAAAAACATGATCTCAAATCGTTTTTTTTCCAGAATTTGCACTGCCGTAACCTGCTTGGTTACCTTGGTGCTGGTGACGCCTTTGCTCCATGCTGGGGAGGCCACCACGACGGCAGCCTATCGATTACTGGAGCGGGTGCTGCCGGAGGGACGTGCGGCGGAATTTGTCGTGGAATCCATTCCGGCGGAAAATGGTAAGGATGTCTTTGAGATCGAAAGCAAGGACGGCAAGATTGTCCTGCGTGGCAACAACGGTGTTTCCATCGCATCGGGGTTGCGTTGGTATCTGAAAAACTACGCACACTGCCAAGTGTCGTGGTGTGGCGAGAATCTGGATCTGCCGAAGCAGCTTCCTGCAGTGCCGTCAAAAGTTCGCGAGATTACTCCCTATACCTATCGGGTGAATTTTAATTACTGCACTTTCAGTTATACGATGCCGTGGTGGAGTTGGGATCGCTGGGAAAAGGAAATCGATTTCATGGCGATGAACGGTGTGAACATGCCGCTGGCCATTACGGGGCAGGAGGCGGTCTGGCAGAACACACTGCGCAAATTCAAAATGACGGATGAGGAAATCCGGCAGTTTCTCTGCGGCCCGGCATTCTTCGGGTGGCAATATATGGCAAACTTGGAAGGATGGGGTGGACCATTGCCTCAACAGTGGATTGACCGGAGCATAGAGTTGGGACGAAAGATATTGGTCCGTGAGCGGGAGTTGGGAATGACTCCCATCCTGCAGGGATTTACGGGGTTTGTTCCGAGGGAACTAAAAAAGAAATATCCTGATGCGAAAATTCAGTTCAAATATGGCTGGTGTGCCGTGTTTGAAGGAGCGGCCCAGCTTGACCCGCTGGATCCATTGTTTGCCCCCATGGGGAAGGCATTTATCGAAGAGCAGGTAAAATTGTTTGGCACGGATCACTGGTATGCCTCGGATCCGTTTCACGAATCAGCACCGCCCTCCAAAGCACCTGATTATCTGGCCAATGTTGCCAAGGCGATTCTTGATACCACGCTTTCCGCTGATCCCGATGCAAAGCTGGCCATGCAGAGCTGGTCTTTGCGCAAGCCTATCGCGGAAAACACCCCGCAGGATCGCATGCTCATCCTGCATTTGGTCGGAGGTGGCACCAAGGATAGTTTTGTCGGACGGGAGTGGGTGAGTGGCCAATTGCACAATTATGGAGGGCGGTTGTTTCTCGGTGGAAATATAAAAAATGTTCTCCAACGCCCCAAGTTGTTGGAAAAACAACCGGAGACCAATCTGGTGGGCATCGGCGTGTTTCCCGAGGGTATCGAGCACAATCCCGCCTTTTTTGAGGCAGCCTATGAGATTGCTTGGTTGCATAAGCCAGTGTCACTGCAACCCTGGCTCGTTGACTATATTCACGCCCGTTACGGAGTCACGAATTCCTCGGCGGAGGCGGCTTGGAAAATTCTCGGGGAAACTGTCTACGGGAATAATTCCGAGGCAGGCTCCGCCGAAAGCCCCATCTGTTCACGCCCGGCATTGGAGATCAATCGCGCAGGTCCGAATGCGGGGATGAAACGTAATTATAATGCCGCTGCACTCTGGCCTGCTTATGCCAAAATGTTGGAGGCTGCGCCTGCGCTGGGTAAAAAAGACACTTTTCGTTACGATTTGGTAGATGTGGCCCGCCAGTGTCTGGCCGACCTTTCGATTCCGCTCCAGCGGGATATTACGATTGCCTATGATTCCGGGGACACGGTTGCACTCAAGCAAGCAGCCGACCGTTTCCTTGATCTGGCGAATGACATGGATCGCCTGTTATCCACCCGCCAGGAGTTTTTGCTTGGCAAATGGATCGCGGATGCCCGGGCTTGCGGAAATACTCCCGAAGAGAAAAACCAATATGAGTACAATGCGCGCTTATTGCCGACGGTGTGGGGTCCATCAAAAAATAATGCGCTTTTATTCGATTACTCCAATCGCCAGTGGGCGGGATTAATCAAAGGGTATTATATTCCGCGTTGGAAAAAATTCATTGCTTACTTGGAAAGCCAACCGGCAGCGGGAGAGAACCGTTTTACCGAGGCCAGCATTGCCAAACGCAAGAGTCATGCCCGCCCCGCCAATAATGCGAACGATTTTTATAAGGAGCTATCCGAGTGGGAATATAAATGGTGCAAGGGCAAGGAGCATTATTCTGCCATACCGGAAGGAGATAGCGTGGTGATTGCGAGGGAGCTTTACAAGAAATGGCAACCCTTGGTTAAGTCAGCCTATCAGCGGTTAAATCCCAGCACGCTCAAACCGGGAGTAGGCGGGGATGCGGCAATTTACTCTGAGTGATTTTGATGTCTGAAAGAGCATGCATCTTTAAGAAAATTTATAATATTAGAGCCTAAAAAGCGTACATAAAAAAGTTCCACTTCGAGTCAGGAGTATGACAACGCGCCTGCGCGAAACCATGGTTCACAGTCGAAGTGACACTTTCTTATCCACGCGTTGTAATACTCCTCATTTGAGTTGGTGGTCGCGTGTCTGCCCTCGATCATGGTTTACAGTGTGAGTGGGACTTTCGCGTGCACACGCTGTAATACCCCCAATCTACTTGGCACTTTCGCGTGCACGAGATTTGGCCACTCACAGTGGAGTTGGCGGTTTCGTGAGTACGTGTTGTCATGCCCCCGAGTCGAAGTGATGGTTTCGTCGCTGACGGCGGAAGCATTTCCATTGGCATGGGTGCCTCCGTCAGCGACGGCAAGGGCTCCTCAATTGATTTTGTATGCATATGGAGTAAATTAAAGGGCATGAGGTATGAATATGATTTTTCCATAATGAGATAATTATAAATAAATTACATGCTATTTCGCGAGAATGTTTCAAAAATTGACAAAAAAAGATTAATTTCAGGAAACATTACTTGCCGATAGCTGTTTTATCCGGCAGAAGGTAACACAGCTGTAAACCATACCTCGTTCCAACATGACCATCCCTGAAGAAACCACACTCGAACGCGCCCGAGCGGGTGACGTTGCTGCATTCAATCAACTTGTGGTTTTGTATCAGGATCGAATTTTCTCCAAGGTATTCAGTCTTTTACGAAACCGACAGGATGCGGAGGAAATCACCCAGGATACCTTTATCCGCGCCCAGCGTGGCTTGGTTTCGTTCCGGGGAACAGCTTCATTTTCTACTTGGTTGTATCAGATTGCCACTAACTTGGCCAGGAACCGTTACTGGTATTGGTGGCGAAGAAAACGGGATGCCTCGATGTCGTTGGATTCTCCTTTTGGAGAGGAATGCGACATGACGTTGTCTGACGTCATAGCCGACGGCGAAATGACCCCGGCTGAAACCACCGTTAACAATGAATTTATTGACCGCGTTGCTGAGTGCATGAGTGAGCTGAAGGAGGCTCATCGCGAAATACTAGTCATGCGCAACGTGAAAAACATGGCCTACGAAGACATCGCGGAAAATCTGGGCCTTTCCATCGGTACAGTCAAAAGCAGGATTGCCCGGGCTCGGGAAGCCCTGCGTGAGCTGATGGGTGAAGAATTTGCATGAACGACAAGCGTTTCCATGAATTATTAAACGAATACCTGGATGGAGAACTGTCCGGGGCGGATTTGCGTGAATTCAAGCAAGCACTAGAGGACACGCCGCGTTATCAAGTATTGTTAAGGCAGTACAAACGTTTGCAAGTTGCCCAAGTAGCGGCGGTCAAGCGCCGACCCAGTTTGCAATTTGGCAGCCTGTTTCCCTTCGGGCGGATTTGCCGGAGTGGGGCCTTGCTCATGAATAGCTGTGTTTTGTTGCTGGCAGTAGGGCTTTTCCAAGCCAGGGCTCCTCTTAATACGGATATGACTTCTTCCGGTAGTTATTCCACTGCGGCACCTTCGTCGCTCTCCTCGGCTGGCAAAGATGATGCAAAAAGCGGAATTCAACCTGCTTTACGTGTTTCGTCGGATTCAACTGCCGGGTTGTCTGTTGCGGATGTCTTTGGCAGTGTTACAAGCTCTGTCCAAGTAGTTGCCGACCAGTCAACCTCAGCAGGGTCAGGTGACAGCTATGGCAGCCTGTTGGCGGAAGAATACAGTTTCGTACGACTCTGATCCATTCCCTTGAACGATCAAACCGCAGATTAACTCTGCGGTTTTTTTGTTATCATATCCCATGTTGCACAATCGTTCTTATTCATGCGGTATTTCATGGGGCTTTAAGGACACTTTCCAATCTTGCCATTCTCCTTGTTTTCCCCATGCTGTCAGTCACTACCGCACATGAGACTTCTCTTAGCATTACTCACGATAGGTTCAGTTCTTGTAAATGTAGTCTCGGCAGAGGCTGCCCCGACTGCACAGGAAATTGTCACGCAAGCTCGCGCCAAATTAGGTGTGGAAAATAAACTGAATGCGGTGAAGAGCCTTACTTTTGAGGGCAAATCCTACACTGTTGACGGAAAGGAAATCGCGGTTGTCCAGCTTCAATACAAGGCTCCCGGTAAACGTCGCGAATACGGGTTGATCAATGGCGGCAACATTGAAACCATCAAAGGTACAGACGGGCTCGAGGCATTTGAGAAGGCGGTCAACCTTAGTACGAAAGAGCAACAGGTTCGGGCTCTCGGTAATGCAGAGGTTGCCGTCTTCACGGATTATTATTATATAGACATGGGATTTTTCGCTGCGCCGCCTCGTGGAAAGCTTACCTACGTAGGCGAGGGAAAACAGCAGGGGAAGGACTGTTACATCCTTGATTACCAATACGCAGGTGGTCTTGTTCTCCGTCGGTACTTTGACAAATCAACCTCCCTTTTGATTGCTCATGAGATGTGGTCTTCGAAAACCGACGGTTCCAATAAGGTTCTTGTTGTGGAAGAAGGCGAGATTGTCGAAGCCGGCATCCGATTCCCCAAGAGAACAGTTATTTATGAGCAGGACAAAGATACCAAGGAATACAAGAGAGCCGGATATGTCGATTATTCCAAGATAGTCGTGAACGACAATATACCTGATTCCGCTTTTGCCTTTCCCATGCCTTGAAAGCACGGGTTAAACAACTAACCGCTATGTTGCGTCTCGATTATAAACAAAAAGACTTCTGGCAGAGTCTGGCTGCATTCTGTGCAGCTGCCAGCCAGCAACCTGATGTTGTCCAAGCTGTATCCCAAATCATCTCGGACGTTCGTAGTCGGGGTGATTTAGGGGTTCTCTATTACACGGCTAAATTCGACCACGCTAAACTCACTTCCAAGCAGATGCGGGTTCCGGCGGATATGATCGAAAAAGCGGCCAAGTCGCTGGCGCCCAGTGCCCGGAAAGCGCTCGAAGAAGCTGCAAAGTGCATCAAGGATTTTCACAAGAAAACCGTTCCCAAATCATGGCAGGGCAACAATCCCCATGGGGCGAAGGTCGGAGAGGTGTTTCATCCCATCCGTCGTTGCGGTATCTACGTGCCGGGGGGGCAGGTGCCCTTGGTTTCCTCGGTATTGATGGCCGCGATTCCTGCCTCGCTGGCCGGTGTTCCTGAAATTGTGGCCTGTACGCCTCCGCAGCCCAATGGACAGATTAACCCTTCCATTCTCGCGGCCCTGCATTTTTGCGGTGTGACCGAGATTTACGCCATCGGCGGTGTGCAGGCCATTGCCGCCATAGCTTATGGTACCGAGACAATAAATCCTGTCGAAAAAGTATTCGGCCCCGGCAATGCCTATGTGTGCGAGGCCAAGCGTCAGGTATTCGGCACGGTAGGCGTTGATTTACTGCCCGGCCCCAGCGAAGTCATGGTCATTGCCGATGGGACTGCCAAACCTGAATGGGTGGCTGCGGATCTGCTGGCCCAAGCCGAACACGGCACCGGCAAGGAGAAGATCTATCTTTTGGCCACGACGGAAAAAATCATTGCTGCCGTTGAACATGCCATTGAGATCCAGCTTACTTCAATTGAGGGGGCGCCCAAAATTAGGGAAGTCTTGAAGAAGGGATATTGCTCCATTCTGGCACCGGGACTTCCGCAAATCATCGAACTGGCCAACTACGTTGCTCCTGAACATCTGGAGTTGCAGGTCTCGGAAAAGGATATTCCCAAGCTGACCAAAAGCATCACCACTGCGGGAGCCATGCTCATCGGGCACAACTCGCCGACGGTCTTGGGCGATTTCACCGCCGGCCCCAGTCACACGCTGCCGACCGGGCGGACAGGACGCTTCTTCAGCGGATTGCAGGTCTCGGATTTTATGCGCCGCACCAGTATAGTCGAATACTCTCCGGCCAGTCTAAAAAAAGCTGCTGGGGTTGTTGCCGCCTTTGCAGCCATGGAAAAACTGGATGCCCACGGACGCTCGCTTTCCATTCGTCTCAACAAGTAAAGGTACACTTTGGTACCCTGAAAAAAGGCGGCTTGGCCGCCTTTTTTATTTATCCCGGTCCCGGACCAATGAGTTGAATGTTTTGAAGCAGGGATGTTTTGATGTTCCCAGGATACTGTAAAATACCGTTTCCGACGGAAGCAGATGACACTCCGTTTTTCTGGCCAATGCCTGCAATGCCGCCTCGTGATCCTGGCTGCGCCGCGCTCCCAATGCGTCGGTAAGCAGGGTTACTTCCATGTCGGAGTCGATGGCCTGCAATGCGGTCTGGTAAATGCAAATGGAGGTCTCAATCCCGCAAATCAACAAATGGGTGATTTCGTGTTCTTCCAGCCATTCGGAAAATCCATCTGCCCCGAATGAAGAAAACGAATCCTTGGGGAAAATCACAGGATCATCGCCTGCCGCGCCCAAAACATCCGGGGTGGTTGGTCCCAATTTAGATGGAGTCTGCTCTGTATAGACTACGGGAATGCCCAGTAACTTTGCCGCCTGCACGGCAAAGCGGCATGACTTGCGTACCGCATCCCCACATGCCATGGCCCGGAGGAAAATATCCTGCACATCGAGAACCAAGAGTGCCAGTCCGGGAATTGTTTTCGTAGGTGTAGCCATGTCTTAGTTACATTTTTTTGTTTGTTGCGAGAATACGCCCGCGTTGTCTCCGGGCTGCCTGTTTTTCAAAAAGTGGCAGCAAGTTCTTCTCAATATGAGAAAATGCGGCTTCCAGCCCAAGGGAAGAATAAATTCTGCCGATGGCAGCCTCGACTGTGGTTGGCTCACCTAATCCGGACAGAAATTGATTGCTGGTGAATGCGACAAAATTGTCGGTGTCAATGCGTCCATGCTGGGCAAGTAACCATTGGCGGGCATAAAGGCCCAATACTGCATCGCCGATCCACGCCTCCTCGCGTAAAGTCTGCTCCGAATCTTTTTTCATGAAGGAATTCCTTTTGCTGATGGTCTGGGTTGGCAATGCTTAAAAGACATCAATGCAACAATCAGGTGAACATGTCCTGATAGATGTTGTCCTTAACTGGTCCATCTCCGCCATGATCCCTTTCTTCCCAAGAGCAGCCTTCAAAGGACTCCCAATCCTGTATATATTGATTGTGATATTGGGTGCATCAAGTGCTCCTGCTCTCGCCAGCGATACTCCCGGTCCAATTGCCCATGTTTACACGGAGGATCGCCTCAACTCCGTTGAGCCGGAAAAAGGATTGCCGGAAAAATGGGCAAAACAGGTGAAGGATTCCAGTCCAGCCGTTTTTTCAGGTTCGACGTGCCCCGGTGAGTATTACGTTTTTCAAGTTGGGATTCATGCCATGCGTGACACTGGCCCATTGTCCGTGGAGTTTTCCGAACTGCGTGATAAAACTACAGGGAGGATTATTCCCGCCAAGGCGTTGGATTGCCTGAGCCTTGGTGGCGTCGGGCCGGATGGGAAGAGTTTCGAGAAAACAATCATAGTGCCTAAGGGGAAGGTGCAAATTCTCTGGATAGCAGTCGATGTTCCCTCAGATGTTCGCGGTGATTTCTTGGGTACAATTACCTTGGGTCTGGATAAGAATACGACAATTCCGGTGACATTGTCGCTGACAGTCGCCGGAGATTTGGTGGCTGAGCATGGTGATCATGACCCCAAAAAACTTTCCCGTCTGCGCTG
>JAITVQ010000161.1 GCA_031285745.1 Puniceicoccales bacterium
TGTAACGGCAGGAAAGTAATGTAAAGGGTCGCGTCGGAAAAGATGAAAAGGGTTGTTTTGCGTAACGCGGCGGGTCCGCAGGACCGCTGCGGGGTGCCCGCAGGTACCCCGCGACCCGGTAGCCGGGATCAGGCGACCGCCCGGCGACCCTTTTGTGGAAATTTGAGCGTAGCGAGGTCGGAAGGTGCCAGCGCAGGGTGAAACACCAGCAACTCGCCCGAGTCCTTGGCACTTCCATTCTTCGCCAGGCTGTACCGGATGGACATGGGCTGCGCCGGTAATCCGGAGAACACTTTCCGGCATTCCGGAGAGTCATCGCAGGTAAGTAGCCACTGTCCCTTCAATTTATCCAACCGACGCCGGACACGGGCCATGTCAGCGGCAGTAAAGGCCGCGTAGGCGGTATCCCCGCAGTTGACGTAGGGCGGGTCGAAGAAAAAGAACGCGTCCGGAGCGTCATAGAATTCGACTACCTTTTCCCAGTCCCCGCACTCGATGGTTACCCGCTCCAGGCGGACGGCCAGTTGGTCGATAAGTGGGACCAGTCGATCAGCGTCCCACCCGTGGAAGTCGCGTCGGTCCCGCCCCCAGGTCTGACCCTGTGAACCAAAAGAGCACACTTTCAGGAGGTACCAGCGGGCGGCTCGCTGCAAGTCCGTGAAGCCCGGATTGCGGAGCAGGTCGAGGAAGTTGGCCCGTGCGTTGATATAGCCCCGCAATTCCCCGATGAGCGCCTCTTTATGGAAGCGCACGTAACGGTAGAAAGCGACCATATCACCATCGGCGTCGTTGATTACTTCCAGATGTGCGGGAGATTTGGCCAGGAGGACGGCACATCCCCCGCAAAACGGTTCCCCATAGACCCGATGCTCCGGGATATGCGGGAGAATGTGTTTGAGGAGGCGGCGCTTGCCACCGGGATGGGCAAAAGCCGGTTTAAATGGCAGGATGTTTTTGTCGGGCATGGCAGGGAAAGGGTCAGTGAATGAGAGTCTGGACGTATTTACACAGCGCCGGGATGCGCTCGGGCAGCAGTGGGTCTAGCAATGCCACCGGAGCCCAGGGAGGTAGCCCGTTCATGGGATGCCGGAGTGGCTTCCAGTAGTGATCCTCAAGATCGGCGATGCCCCCGGCATCGATCACCGCCCGGTGGACGCAGAGGTCCTCGGCAGTGGGCGTCCAGCGATTAGAGAAAACCGGCCCGTCGTAGGTATAGGTCGTTTTACGGGTCTTTTTTGGGTCGGACGGGTCAGGCTCGGTCGGCGAGTCCGGGACCTGGTATTTTTCAACGAAAGCCCGAATCGCGTCCGGGACATGGCGATTGATAACATAGCAGCCCCCTGAAAGGCACCCGCCAATACGCACTCCACGCACATGGGCAACGTCCTCCTGGATCGGATCATTCAGAATGGCCATTTTTAACAGGCCAGCGTCGCTGTCACATTTTTCCACGACGTCGAAGCCTTGGGCAAAGATGCCATCGAGCACCCCGGCATACCCCTTCAGGAATATCCCGCCGTTCAAATTACCGCCAAAAGAGAAATCGCAGACAATCTTCGTGGCACCGGCCATGATCTCGATGTCCACATCCTTTTCCTCTACGCAGACGAAGTGGTGATCGATCCCTTGGGCGATCGCACCGGTGGCCTTGGCAATTTCGGCATGCTTGGCACAGGTAAAGGTGAGGCGAGCTTTCATGATTTAGAGGGCTTTGTTGGAAGGTTTGACGAAGTGACCGGCAATATCGCTTATATCCGGATTCTGATAGGCGGGCATGTCCACCATCCGGAACGCCAGGATGTTCGGATGCTGCGTTTCCATGAAAAAGTCCCACTCCCGCCCGGACACCTGGAGCGCGGGGAGGAGCTTTTCGGCAGCCTGTCTAGTCCATAGGATCGCGGTGCAAAGCCGGGCTCCAGTGAGCTGCCGCCAGTAATCATTCACCGGTGTGGTCGGCGTGCGATCATGAGCCGAGAAATACAGCACATCCCATTTCTTGGGGAGGTTGGCCATGGCCGCGTCAACCTTGACTGCAGCATCATCCACCCAGTGGCAATCGTCCTGGCAGATCAACGCTTGCTCATGTTCGGTCCCGAGAAACCATTCCAGGGCCTTAATGCCCGCCCGCTTGCAGCCGACAGCGCCGAGGGCATAGTTACCCCGCAAATTCTCGGCAGACCCGTAGGCTTCCATTTCGCACACCTCATCGAGCAGGATGGATGATCGATCGGGACGAACCCCGTCGATAAAGATCGGCGTAGGCATACCTACCTTTGTCCAGTTGGCCCGGAGGCGTTCCTGCCGATCGGTCCGTGACTTGAGAGAAATTACCCTGTTAGGAATATGATCGAGCATGGCTGGTTAGAAGTAAAGGGGGGCGGATTTGAGCGTGCCGTTGGCGTTCATTTCCCAAAAAAGCTGCGTGAACGAAGTGTTCACCCGCATGCAGGCTTGGCCGAGGTTCAACTCTCCGGCAGCCTCGGTCCCGGTAGCTTTGCTGACCGGGATCATGGGGGTATCACTGACCCGAACAGTCATGGCCACGGTGCCGACTTCGCCGTTGATCGTAAGTCCCCCGATGAGGCCAGTCCCGCCACCGCCACCTGCGGCGGTTGTATCGGTGGAGGTACTGGTTCCCGAAGGGTCCTTGCTGGGGTCAAAAACCCCGATCAGCATGGAGTAAGGCTGCGTTGCTTTCGCGTTAGCTCCGATCGCACTGGAAAACAATCCATCGGCGCGGGCATTTCGGCCAAGGACCAGTGTGTAGTCATTAAGCGCATAAGCCGATGGCCCCAGTGCGACGCTGCCCATGCCGTACACTCTGGTGTCCGATCCGATCCCAATTGAGTAGGCTCCATCCACAAAAGACCAGTAGCCGATATTGATGGCATTAACCCCTTCGCAAGTGCCAGGTGACGAAGGCGGGGCAATCCAGATCGAACGGGCTCCATGCACTCCAGAAGGTATGCCTAGATGCCCGATGAACAAGGCACCATATCCAGAAGAGCCAGCATCCCTGATGGCTCGAACCAGTAAATCCTTGGCCCGGACCACTCCCGTCCCACTCCCGCTTTGCACATCAAGCGTAGCTGCGTATTTTACCACGCCGGAAACGGTTTCCGTCGCCTCCACAATTTGCCCCTGGCTTACCAGATCGTTCAGTGTCGCAAACCGGTTGGTAGCACTTGCCCCTGGGGCAGCCAGGATGGCCTGACGATAGAGCGGCGACAGGGCGAGTGCCTCCACAGTAGTCACCCGCTGGCCCAAGGCTGTCACATTACTGGTCAGTATAGCCACACTGGCGCGAATTTCGGAGGTAACGTCAGGGATCAATTCCTGATTAAACATCCCTGTCTCCGGATCAATCAGGAGGGAGAATTCGACATTACCCTCGGCATCGGTTGTGCCCGTGCGGGTGCCGACCAACTCCAACGGCAGCATGAAGTCAGGCGGCGCGGACAATTCTCCGGTTTCGGTATCATAAATGAGGGCGAGTTGAGGCATGTGGAGTGTAGTTAAGATTCAGCCACCGTCCACGACTGCAAATCCGGTTTATTCTCCGCAGCCAATGCCTGGGCATCTTCCAGGCTGGCCTGCTCTTCAAATCGATCGCGCTTCATGTCGAAGGGAACTTCCGTGACCAGCAGATGAAACACCTTGTTTTCATCGCGGTATGGAATCACCTCGAATGGCGACATGGCGAAGGTTTGCCCCGGCCAAAGCTGGGCGATCAACCCCTGGGCATAGGCCAGCCGGTTATAGAGTGACTCCAGGCGTCCATTTTTTGACAGGATGTCGCAGACCGCTTGGGGTGTTTTGTTTTTGGTATTCCAGATCAAGGCGACCGCCGTGTCAGAAGCGACGACCAAGGTGCCCAGGAGCGCATTGGAAATACCATCGGCAGTTTCGTTGATTGCGATGATGGCCTGCATTTCGGCCATGGAGAGTTCGTTTGCCATAAGTGTGTGTTTAAGGGATGTTTTGAATGAGAGCGCCGTCATGGGCTCCGGTGAGAATGTTGGCGGCAGTGAGATTGCGGACGGCGATCGACACATTGCCCTGGGAGGTGCAGCGCGGACCATTTTTGACAACCAGTCCGGCAGGCAGTGCCGTTGCTCCTGGTGTCCAGACCAGTGCATCACCGGGCATAATGGAGCCGATTTGCGTGGCATGCGCTGCTGTGAGCAAAACAGCGGCTTCCCCGTTGGCAGGGATGTTAGTAGTTGGCCATGTTACAGGGATTGTTCGTTCCTGCACCCGTGGTGCCACTGGGATGATTACGGAAAGATGGCCGAGGGTAAGGTTGCTTCCGGTTCGTGATACCCAGCGGCCCATTGGTGAAATTCCGTCTGGGCCATAATCACCGACACAACCGAGAATTTCCACGCGAAGTTTTTTGATTACACTCCGGCCCGTCCCATAATTGCGAAATGACAAATACAACAGGCGCGAAGTGATTTTCACCACCTCTGAAAAGCTCTTTCCGGTTACTGGTGTAAAAATGCCAAAACCAAGATTTCCCACACCCTCAAAATTAAAAAATCCACCTTCATTTATTTCGCAGTCTCCAGAAATGCGAACATAAGCCCCCGACTTTAACCGCAACAACCGGGAATCATCAATGCCACATTGCCTCTGCGTTCCTGTAGATGTGACATCCAAGGTCTCATTTTCAAAAGAAAATGAATCAAATGCATATATCCCGAAACCGTAATTAAGCCATGCGTTGAGATTGGCCTCAATGGCAAAATTGTCGCCCGGCGCTACCCCGTAATCAAAACAGTCATTGATTTCATCCAGTGACAAAATCCGGTTGTAAACCTTATGATCATCGCACCAGCCCGCAAATTCACCATAACCAGCAGGGTGAGACGAGAGCACACGCTGGACAGTTCCGGTGACAGTCCATGGCACCGCGACAGGAGAATATTCAACTCCATTGACCACCGCCTGCACCTGATTGGTGGCCTGATACCACCGAATGGCTAATTTCCACCTTGCGCCTCTGTAAATATAAACAGGCGCAATTTGAATTGCGGGGCGGCCTTCGCTTGAAACGAAAAGCCCAACTTCATTCGTACTTAATCCATTTCGCGAATAGATGGCAAAATTGTCCCCGCCGATAATTACACCCCTAAAATAATACTCGCCGCTTAAATAGTCTCCGCCCTCAACGCGTAGTACAAAAGTCCTGTCTTTGTCTAGTATAGGTGGGCTGTCATAGATAAAACCTCCTCCAATACCCCCTCCGTCCAGCCCCATAGAAAAAGCACCTCCTTTACCCCGGTTGCCGACTTCTACCACCTGCAGCCGCTCCTCGGCCACTGTGTCGCCATCATCACCCTTGATCCCCTGGTCGCCCTTATCACCTTTATCGCCCTTGTCTCCCTTCTCGCCCTGGATGCCTTGCAGCCCCTGATCTCCCTTGTTGCCCTTCGCCCCCGCCAACTGCAGCAGGAGCATCTTGTCCCCGGCTTCCAGGTCAGCCGTGAAATCATTCCGAATGGCAACCAGCAAGACCGTCGCGCCCTCGATGCCGGTCACCTGCGCCCGACCCAGTCCGGCGAGATTCACCACGCTCCCTGGCGTGATCCAGGCGACGAGATTTGCATCGGTCACCGTGACAGTGAACCCTTGGCCTACTGTGGGCTTGGTGACAGCACCAGGGGTGAAGGAAATTTCAAACGGATCGACCAGCGGCACATCGTCGGGCGATTCATACCCCGGCCCGATCTGGAAGGTCGTGTGACCTGCCTCCCCGACCAGTGTCACCTGGTGCCAAAGTCCAGTCTCTGAATTGTACCAGGCAAATGATCCACGCAGCACTTTGCTCATCCAGAGCGCCAGGGCCTGCAATTCCGCCCGGCTGACCAGATCTTCCGGTGGCGGCCAGGTTTGTCCGGCATCAGTTGGAGGGGCTTCATCGCCCTGGTAATTCTCGCGGACGATGACGATATCGCGCTGGAAGGTCAACCGGCGCGCATTACCCACCGACTGCAGTTCGATATCCAGTTTGGCAGAGATGCTAACGGCGCTCTCGCCCAGGGCCGCCTTGATCTGAGTCGTATTCAAGTCGAGGATGGCCTCGTAGTGCTCGCCGGAGCCATCATCGACTAGTTTGAAATCAGCCGCGATGGCCAGCAGGGTGCCGCTTTGCTTGATGGCATAGACGATTGGCCCGTTGGCCCGAACCAGCTCATGAGGCTGCCCAACCGAGGTCGTTACCGGCGAACAAGGCCACAGCCTCAATAGCACCGTGTCGCCCTGGACGTGCTGCAGCGTGCCGACCTTGTTGGTCGAGATCAGGGAGACAAAGCATTCGCAGGGCACTTGCGGCCCGCGTATATTGAGAAAGACATCCGAGGTTTGATTGAATTGTGCCATGGTTTTCAGTTGTTAAAGATTACACCCGCGTCCCCTTGAGGGCCTTGTTGGGATAGCCTCCGGTCATGCTGGCCGAGTATGTGGCCTCGATGCCGGGAAAGGTGGTCGTGGAGCCGTCGTTATTGGTTGAGCCCAGCGCCACCCAGTAGGCCGAGATATCCTTGCCGGGCTCGATGACTGGAAAGCCGCCGACCTTGCGGGTGGGATAGACTTTCAAGTCATCGCGATTGATGGTGCCGTCTTTCTCGTAGATATCGGCCTTGTTCACACTGCCGAAGAGACAGTGCCAGCCTTTCTCGGCAGTGAATTCCGTATAATAGACCGGCTCAAATCCCGGCGTCCACCCCTCGGCTCCATGCTCCTGTTCAGACCACATCACCCGGTAGCTGGTACCGGGGCGCAGGCCGATGCACAGGATGGCCATGTACATCGGCGCGAAAATCGGATCGCCTCCATTATTGCTGTAGGCGCTGTGGCCGAAGGTCGCCCATTCATGCTTAACATGCAACTCGTACACCTCCGACTCGGACACCATGAAGAGCGACGCCTGCGGGCCGCCCAGGCGAGGTCCACCGCCACCGGGAACCTGTGACTTGCGTGGCCCGATCCAGCCAGTGTTTGGCACGAATGAATTGGTGGCAAACCCGGTGTAGTGGGTAAAGAGCAACCCTGGCGGTGCGTTTTGCTTGGTCCCGCAGCGCAGCGAGACCGCGCCTTGATGATAGCCCCCGCCTATGCCGTAAACCGACTCGCCCCGGATCGACGGCCAGCCGTTCTGCGCTACCTGGATGACTCTGCCGCGCCTGGCTTTCATGCTGCTTCCTCCTTGGCAGATTGCGGAATCCATTCCGTGCCCGGTCCCATCCATATCCAGGTGCCGCCGTTGACGGTGGCCTGCAGCGAGGACGCATTGAAGGGCACCACTTCCCAGGCGGGCGTGTCACCCTCGCCGATATTGAAGATCCACCCGATCAGGTAGTATCCAATGTAGGCAGTGGAGGCCGGAGTGCTGGCAGAAAAGACGATGTTGACGTTGGAGGACGATGGCTGCGACTCGCCCTGTCCCAGGGAAAATTCGCACGAGGCCCAGATGCCGCCCTCCGACGCGATCCGGGCCGCCCACTCGGCGGGATCGGAGCCGACCATCGGCTGCCCTTCGCAGGTCGGGATGACATTGTTGATGTGGCCAGGCGTGACTGACCATTCCGCTCCGCCGACCAGCACCGGCATCAGGAAAGTGGGCATTTCCACACTCTCGCCGCCGCCCCGGCGGGCCGGAGAGAAACGCTTGCGGTAGGAAAACCCATGCGTCGATTGCTCCATGAGCAAGCCTGTCCCTTGTTGCGGGATCAGCATCTTCAGGCATTCGATAACCTTTTGCCCCCACTCGGCAGTGAGAGGTTGGCCACGACGCGGTGGGGGTGGGATGAAGGAGCGGATCGACATGGCTATTTGGCGTAGAGGTCCTCGTCGATTTCATCGGAGCCGGTCCACTCCTCGATGCGCTCTCCGCGACCATACCTTCCCGTCCACGAGAATTGGTCGGTCGTCTTAATCCACTTAAAATCTTTTCCGTTCCCGCGTTTGGGTAGCTTGGAAAAACCCACAGGTTTCTCAATTTTCCCCGGACGCTCCGGGACGGGCTGGACTAGATGCTCTGTCGTTTTCCGGGCGACTGGCGCATAGAGCCGGTAGGATTCAATGCCTGCGTCCCATTTTTCAAAAAACCCCTGAACAAAATCCTTCCAAGTCACCACACTCATATATTCATAGACTGCGGCCCGTTCATAGGGAGTCATTGATTTCATCAATTGAATCAGGCCACCATTGGTGGTTACATATTCTTTTGATCCAAAGATTTTCTGAAGCCTGGCATCAAGATCACCATTACCCGTGTTAGTCCTAATCTTTGCTTCGTTCGCCATCGTCTCAGTGCCAAACTTGGGCTCCTCATTAAATATAGGATGGGTTTCGAGGGGCTTGTCGATTTCGACCCAAATCAACTCGAAACGAGGCTTGGACGGTTTATCATCTCCAGTTCCTTCGATCTCGGTATCGTCCCGCAGGGTCACGACAATCTTACCCCGTTCCATCGTCATCCGTGATACGGTCACTCGCTGGATAGCCCCTGGATACCCCTTGATGGTTTGCCCGCGCTTGGGCCGCCGCGCGATGCACTCCGCATAGGGACCCATATAGGTCAGGATGGTGGTACAGCCGTCCTGGTCGTAGGCCATCTCCAGGTCGGCCTGCAACTGCAGTTCGGTTGAACCTCTCCATTTGACAGCCATAAGATCAGCTCCAAGACGCCGCAGGTGTTGCGGAAGAGTTTTTAATTGATTCGAGAGTCCGGCTCACCGTTTCCAGCAATCGGACGGTACGATCCCCGGCATCGGCAGTGCGACGTTGGTAACTGGTGGTCAGGTTCATCCCACCCCCGCCGACAAAGAGGCCGATCCGGGCGTAGGCATCGGTGAAACGATCATCTGTTTTTTTGGGATTCTTGGCGTTGAGGATGGAGTCGGTTCCGTCTCCCAGGCCAAAGTTTCCTCCGTTACGGGCAGTATCAATCCGGGTGTCCCCAATCGCTTGAAAATCCCGTTTAAACTCAGCCCAACCCTCCGCGATCATGCTGGACAGTCCATTGGTGAGCCAGCGGCTCGGCTCATTGCCCATGCCGACAGTGCGTTGGTTTTTGCTCCAGGCTGAATTGAAATCGTCCATCCAGGTGCCCCGGCTTGATCCCTGGCCAATTCCGAGATCAGGGATCAGATCATCGACCCAACTGCGCATCCGTTTCCCCGATGCCTCGATGGCGGCCACCAGCGCTGTGCCCAACCCCTGTCCGATGTAGAGGCAGTTTTCCAGCATCGTGGTCACGAAATAACCCGCCGAGGAATAGAATGCCAACTTGAGGCCGCGAGAAACCAACTCCCCGAGGCGATTATTCTCGAACGCATACATCGTCATGCTGAGCACATTGCTGACCTCGGTGCCAGCGCTCTTGGCGGTTTCCTGCAGCCGGGGCATTAATGCCTGAGTCCTCTCAAGTAAAGGAGTGAGTGACTCCATGAGCGGCTGGGCAAAGGCCGATTGCACGTCCTTCCAGTGCTCGCTTAATTGGCGCATCTTGCCGGAGGCGGTCCCCATCCTGGCTTCTGCTGCCCCGCCGAAACGGTCAATGCTCTGGCGCAATTTCTCCCACACTACTTCGCCCTGGGCTCCGCGTTCGATCATGGCGTCGAGGTCGGCCTTGGCCGCAGGAGTGAGCACGCCGGACATCTGCAGTTGCATCATCCCGCGACCAGCGATCCCGGAGTGGATCTCGGCATAGGTGCGACCCAGCGCCTGGGCCATGCCTTCGACCGATTGCTCCGAACCCGCCGCGAGGTCGCTGATCAGACGCAGGGCTTCCGCACCGCCCCAGGCATTATTGGTGAAACGGGCCAGGGTCAGTTCCGCGCTGACCAATTCCTTTGGATCAAACGGCACGGAAAACTTCATGCCGTCGATTTCCTCGTAACGGCGCTTGGCTTCCTCGGCGCTGGCTGAGACTGCCCGCAGCCGGACGATCATGTCCTCATCCTCGGCCACCTCGGCCAGGCCGCCACGCACAAACCTGATTGCGCCGCCCAATGAAAGCATCCCGGCAGTCGTGGCCGCGATCGGCCCGATGATGCCCCGGAAAGGCATCATCAGCAGATTGGAGGCACTGTCAGTCAGGCCCCCGACCATCTGCTTCACGCCGCCGAGAACCTGACTGGCCCCGGCGTCGCGGGCGCGGATAACGATGTCGAGAAAGGATGGCATGGATTATTTGATCTGCTGGGAAGGTGGCGTGGGCAGATCGTCTAGGGTGTCGCGCTCGACGTAGTCTCGGTCGGCGAACTTTCCTCCGTTGGCGAAGTGGGCGGCTGCGGCGAGGGCGTGGACGGTGGCCAAGGGGATTCTATCGAGGGTGTCGAAGGGGTGGATTCCTTGCTCGCTGGCGAGGTAGGCGATGAGTTGGAGGCCCCAGCCGACTCCGCAGGCGTCGCCGGGGCCGTCATCTCCCCCTTGGTAGGAATAAAGGAGGCAAATGCGTCAACGAAGAGGGTGCGAATCGCCCCGGCCACATCCCAGAGCTGGCTGGGCGAAACCCTGTCGGAAACGTCTTCGGCGAGATTGCGCATCTCTTCGCTGTCAGGGCCAAGGGCGGCGAGTCGCCGGGCTTCCTTGCTGGGAAGAGTCAGGATGACGACAGCCTGCAAGACTTGGTCCAATGTGCTATCCAGTCCGGGTTGAGCGAAGGGACTGCCCAGACTTTGCAGGGCGAGCACATGGCCGAGCATCATCGGCTGCAGGGTAATTTCCCCGACCGTCACAGGCGACGGGCAGATGGCGTTAACGGCGCTGGTTGGATTCTTAAACATGGAAAGTAGTGTTAAGGAGATGAAGGGCCTCAGGCATCGTAATTGACCTTGTCAAAGCGCTTGGCCTTGATGGTGTATTTTGCGGCGCTCTTGTTTTCCCACTGCCGGTCGATACTGACGATGATGCCCTTGTAATCTTTCATCTCGCAGATATCGTCTTCCTTGGGTTCGGTGTAATTGCCCTTCACGACGACGACAAAGGACATGTCGTATTTCTTATTGGAGGTGATGTGCGAGACGGTTTCGCCCACCTCGTCTTCGACGGTTCCTTCGTCCTTGTTGCTGTTGATGGAGGACGATTGGACGTAGCCGATGGTCGGCGACTTTACGAGGTCGGCGCAGCCATAGACGATGGTCTTGTCGCCGTAGATTTTTACTGAGTCAGGGAGAGCCATGATGATGGATGTTGAGTTGTGAAAGTTCGGGATCAGTTGCGGGACTCGAAAGCCCAGAGGATTTCAGCGGTGATGCTGTGGCCTGCCGTGCCGACCGGAGTGGCGATCGCATCATGCCCGGTCACCCGGAAGCAGGAGTCCGTCGCTACATTCGACGGCTGGCCGGGGGCTTCATGAATGGCATAAATGGCCGACTCGATGATGGGCAGAAGCGGCTTGGCCTTGTCGGCCAGCATGGAGGCAAAAAAGGAAATGACGATCGTCTCGTTGATGAGGCCAACCCCCATGGCGCTCTCGGATTCGTTGCCTCGCGAGGTCTGGATCGCCACACAGAGCGCGGTGTTTTTGCTGATTTCTGAGGCGATAAGAAAAGACAGGTCGGCCTTGTCTTCAGTGTAGACCGGCACGCCCTGGATTTCAGGAATACCCTGCAGGAGTTCAGCGATGCGTTTTTGGAGGAAAACCATGATTAATTTTTCTGTTCGGCGACCAACTCGGCAGCCCGGTCACAAAGACGGCGCTCCAGTTCGTTCATGTCGGGCAGTGCCCGTGGATCAGGGTCGTGGATAGTGAATTCCCGCAAGTGGTAGTAGAGGATCAGGTGACCCGATACGCTGGATGCCAGGAACTCTTTTTCGGTTTTGGGATTAGTCCATTTGAAGAGTCCCGGAATCTGGCACTCGCGGGCGCGGATACCGTAGACGGACTCATGGACAGGGATGGCCAGGTTGTCGGCCTCCTGGGCCTTGACGGTGCCACTCTTGACTTTCAGGGCGATGGCCGGATGGGCGATTGTGACAGTGGCTCCCTCATCAGTGGCTCCCGCCAGGGCAGTCACCCTGCGAATGCCCGCCCAGAAATGCTGCCGGGGCCAGCCTTGCTTGTTGGGGGAATCCTGCTCCCGGGTGGCGAAGTGAGCACGAAGGGCTACCTCCACCATTTTTCCCAGGCGGAATAGAATGGGACGCGGATGGGTCACCCCTTGGAGGATTCTCTCCAGCGAGGGAGTCGCCTCGTCATAAAACCACAGGTTGATCATGCGACATCCTCCAGGCTGGCGGTGTCTCCGGAGAGGTTGACTCGGTCCCCAAAAAAATCCGCGAGCAGTTCGCGGGCCTGCGGCGAGAGTCCTGCGGTGCTGGCTTTCAACTCCTTGTTGAAGCCTTCCTCGGCGGGGGTGATCTTTTCACCCTTGGCGATCACGCCCATATCCTCGGCCTCGCTCCGGTGGATGTCCTCGATGCCCATACCGGAGCCGTAGTCGAACGGCGGCCAAGGCCGGCCAAAGCGGGACAGCTTGATCCAGACGGGATCGTCCTTGCGGGCAATCATCCGGCCATCGTAAAGCTGCCCGCCTGCCGCTTGCCAACGGGCGACCCAGTCAAGGCGCTCCTTGATGCGTGATTCGACCCGGAGAAATTCCTGGCATGGGTATTCATCCAGGAGTTCGGGGTCTTGTTCCATTTTCCAGCGTCCGTAGGAATTGGCGTCCTCGACCTGGAAATCATAAATTAGCTGCAGGCGGCGGATGGATGAAATGTCCTCCAGGCTGCCCTTGGTTCCATCCGCGATCGCGCCCAGTTCCCGGCGCATGTCGGCCACGAATTTGCTCCGGTCCATGAAAGGACCGGTGCCGTCCGGCTTCACCGCCTGCAGCAGCTTGGTCCGCATGCTGTCCAGGACGCGGATTTTTTCGATACCGGAACTCCAAAGCGACCGCTCCCGGATGGCCAGCGGCACCCCCTCCCACTCGGCACTACGCAGTGGAGACGGCACCAGGACTTTACCCTGGAGCCGTTCGACGGCCTGCTGAAATGGTATGACGGTGGGTTTTGGCATGGATTAAATGCCCGATTGTTTTTTTCGGGAAAAGATACGGGGGCGGCTCCGGACGTGGGGACTCCCGCCTCCGGGCATTTGCTCCGGCCCCAGTTCATCGGGAACTTCGAGGGCGAATTTACAGGACGCTACATCGGCAAGCAGCTTGATGGCATCGTCATATTCCTTCTCGCGGGCGGGCGTGTTCAGCGCCGGAACCGGCAAGCGGCTGAGCAACCGGAAACGGATGATCGCCAGGGCCGTCCCGACCAGTTGGTCGGGAATAGTCCCGGCAGGACCAAGCTTGTTTTTCCGACAAGCTTTCACCCGGCCCCGGATTTCATTCACGGTAAACTCGACGACCTCTTTCAACGGATCAGGTTGGCGAGGGTCTTTCGCCGCACTCTCCACCGCGTCCATTTCCGGACCGGTGAGACGGGAGGCAACGCGTTCGACTGTGAGTGAAATCCAGGCCATGGTGATTTAGTTAGTGATTAACTCCTGGTCGGATTATTCTTCCTTGGCGTTGGTGCGATCAGCAGCCGTGCCGTTGGTCACGACGATTTCTTCGATCCAGTCCATTTTGAGGATGTCATCGCGTTCGTCTTCGGACTTGTAGGCACCCGGGCGCATCCATTGTCCCATCAGCCGGAACGTCTTCATGAAAGACGGGTCCATCGTGTTGGGGTTTGGATTGCAGGCGAAGACGATGATAGCCTCGTCGACCAGGAACTGGATGTCTTCCTCTTTTCCTTCCGGGGCGGCATCATGCACCATCAGGGCTGTCTCGATTTCCGGCTTGCCGATCAGCATGTCGGAGAGGTCGGTCAGCGTCGGAACCTTGAGGGCCTTGCCGCCGCCGCCGTTGAAACGATACAGCACCTTGCTGTTATTTTTAAACAGGCGCTCGGCGGTTGGTCCGAAGAGAATGCGGATACCCGCCCCATTTTTGGCCAGCTTCATGACCTTGATGATCTTCTTATCCAGATAATCAATCGGGTCGAAGTTGGCGGCCTTGAAGTCGACGTCGTCACCGGCCCCGACTTGTTCCAGCATGGTATCGATAACATTGGCTTCGTGATCCAGGCCGGAAGAGTCAGCCAGCAACGTGGTGCCATAGCGCACCTGGTTCATGAAGCCCTCGTCATTGAGGGTCTCGACATTCGGAATCGGAAAATCGAGAGCGTGCGGGATCAGGTTATACTTGGCATCCTTGGCGGTGAAACCGATGCGGGTGGCTTTTCCGTCCGTATTGCGCAGGGTGTTGGGCCGTTTGTAGCGGTGCTTGGCATCGTAGATTTTATATTGTCCGGTGAGCGTGGGCACCTCGACAGTGGGCGCGACGAAGTTGGCTACCTTGCGAATCGCGCTCTGGGAGGCATCGCGGGCAAAGTTGCGGATGGTCGGGTTGGTCCCGATGGAACGAAGACGAGTCATGGTATTTCGTGATGAGAGTTAGTCTGGAGTGAGTGTCCCGTGATCGGTTGGAAATCAGGCGACGGTGATGAATGAGAACGGAGCCGGTCGGAAGAGAGCCAACTGCCCGTCAACGCCAGTCTCCTCGGCCCAACCAACCACGCGGTAGGTGCCTGCAGTCGCGGGCAACTTGCGAATCATGCCCCGGTCGGCCTCAGTGGCGGCATCGGCCAGGACCAGTGTGTCGCCGGGAGCACAGGTGCCGCGCAACCAGCCGCGTTGGTTCTTGTCAGGAATCAATGGTTGGGCTGGCACGATGGCTCCCGCGTCACCCTCGTCATCGAGGAGATAGAGCGGGCCAGGGTCATTGGTGGTAGGCAACGCTACCGCTGCGAGACCGGTAGCGGCAGCAAGCATGGTGACGAGCCGGGAACGCTTCCCGAGCAGGTTTTCGTTGGCGAGGACGGGAATGGAACCGGCCCGCGTGTTGGATTGGTCTGGATTCATTGCGGTGTGGTTGGAGAGTTGGATTGCTGGGTTGGATTGATGAGTGGATCTGCAGTCGCAGTTCGTCAGGCGGGGTTTTCCGCTTCAGCCTGCTCGTAGGCTTGCCCGAGGGTGAGCTTCGGATTGTTTTTCCGTAGCTCCTGGGCACGATTGGAGATACGGGAGGCACGGGCTTCCTCCGATTTGTCCTTGGCATCTCCGGCCACGACTTCGGGAGTCTTGGCGTTGCGGCGATTGGTCAGCGGATTTCTCGGATCGTCCTTCTTTTCGGGAAGCATGCCGAAGAGTGTCCGGGCGGTGTCCCGATTCTTCACATACAGGTCGGACATCTCCGTGCGTTTTTTCTCGTCGGTGATGCCGTGTTTTTCGCAGAGCGCCAAAGCTTCGGCTTTGCGATTTTCCACGACCTCGGCTTCCAGGGTCTTGAGCGACCCGGTTTTCTCGGCAATGGCGGCGAGGATTTCGTCGACAGTGGCAGTTTCCGGCAGCCCAAGGGCAGCCGCTATCTTTTTGAGTTCGTCCATGGATGGATTGGTTTGAGTTGTTGTTGGGTCAGATTCAGCGTTGGAAAGCGGTTGGAGGGTTTTCATATTGGGCCGATTGGTCACGGCGGCCCCGACCAGGCGCGTGGGCCGGAAACGGTTATCGCCGAGCCATTCGAGCATGGAGCCGGTCGGGAATTCCGGGGACAGGAACCGATACTCCCCGCCCTGGACTTCGTCCTGGGCCGAGTTGGTCCAGCGGATCGGCGCATACACGCCTCCCTCCCGCAATACCGGTGCGGAGAGCCAGCCAGCCGCCCGCGTGGGCTTGTCGGCATCGTGGGACAGATGGTCGTAATCGACGAGAAGGTCGCCACCCGGGAAGCTGTTCACCATCGCCTGCATGGCGGCATTGTCCACGACCTGGATGATGACGAGGTCGCCATCCTTGTCGGCCCGGGAGCGGAGCGATTTCTGGGCAGCAGGCGGCAGGGCGCGGATGTTGGTGACGGTGGAATACTCGCCGGGGGCGACGACGTGGAAGTGCCCGTCTTTCGGAAGTTGGAAATCCCGGTTCAGCAGGGCGACCGCAGTCCCGATGATGCGATGGTGGATGGTACGGCTCATGACTTGACTTTTTTGGTGGTTCGCGCAGATTTGGTTTTAACAGGAGGCCGTTCCGGACGTTTGCCCAAGGCGTTGCAAAGCGCATGCAGCCCCTCTCTGTTTTTCATTTTGTAGAGTGATGTGGGGACGAGTTGTTTTTTTCCGGTGCGGACTTCCTCGTAGAGATAATAGGTGCCGCCGATCTTGGCTTTATATTCGATGGTCTGGAGCCCGCGTCCCGTTTGCCCTCCCAGACGGATATCGGCCTTGGCAACGATTTCCGGGATGCGCTGGATGTCGGCCTTGGTGATGGGGACTTGGCCGCGCAGGGTTTCGGTGGCCGAGCCATGCCGCTTATCGATGTGCCGGATTTTGTCGGCATCGACTGCCCGCTCAAAGCCCTCGAACTTGAGTCCGGTGGCCTTTTCGAGTCGGGCGGCCTCAGTGCTGTCAACCTTGGCAATCGATTGGGTGCCCTTGAAATTCTTGTCGGCGAGCGCCTGCTCATAGAAGGTGCCCAGTGCTTGCTTGCTGTCCTCCGACTTAGGGGATGAGGCGCTGGCCCCGTCGCCGGTGAATTGGCCTCCCTCGGCAGACCCGGCAGGCTGGCGATCCTGGTCGGTGTTTTTGAGTGCAGGCAGGTCGCTGTCCTTAATGCCTTGAGCAACGGCATCGAGCATCCCGCGCTCCAGGACGGCAGCGGTGGCATCGGTGCCAAACATGGCCGCGAGATCAGGAACATCGGCCTCGGTGGCAGTGCCTGCCTCCAGCTTGGCCAGAAACTTTTCGACGAGATCCCGGGCAGGCTCGAAATCCTTGGCCATGGCCCGGAGTAATTCACTCGATGACTCCGGATCGGCGGTCTCGCGATTGAGCAGGCCCGGTAGACCGGGTGATGGCACCGGAGCCGTGGCCGGCTTCAAGGTAACGATCCAGCCGGTCTTTTCCTTCACCTGGTCGGGATCGACCTGATAGCCAGCCTGCGAGAGCGAGGCAACCTGGGTGACAGCGGCCCCCGAGTCAGTTTCCTCATTCGCGGCCAGTTCAAAATAGGCGACCTTGGGTTGGCCGGGGAATTCAGCGTCCAGGATACTGTCGACCAGTTGCCGGTTGAAGGTTTCGGAAATGCGGCGAGCCTCACTGGAGGCGATCTGGTCGAATACTTTCTGGTGGGCACTCCCGGCCAGTGTGCCGCTACCCGGTGCCGTCAGCATGGTCAATTTCCCTCCGGTCCCGGCGAGGACCAGCTTCTCCGTGAGGAAGTCGAGCCGATCGAGAAAGGTCCGGGCGTCATGCGGCGGAGTGTTGGGTTGCCAGTTCGATCCGTTGGGCAGGTAGCCACTCCCGCCCTCGGCGATCTTGCGGGCGGCTTCCTCATAGGCGGCCTCGTCGTCTTCGGCGACATCCGGGGGGCCAATCACGACACCGCTCGGAATGTAGACGCTTTCGTTGAAGGCATCCCAGTCTTTCTCACTGAAGGAACTGCGGACATGCTTGATCAGTCCGAAGCGATTGATCGGCCTGCGCGATTCCCGGTAGAGAAAATTCTTTGGATGCATATCCATCTCCGAACCGAGTTCCTCGTAGCCGCAACTGCGGGCGGTGGGATTATAGCGCCAGGCACCCTTGAAACCGTCACGGATCGCGTTCCATTGGTCGACGATCTCCAGGTGGTAAACATCACCCCCGGCATCAAAATACTTTTCGCAATGGGCAAAGCCCCGGAAAGGAGCCATGGCCAGATGTTCGATTGCGTCGTAGAGATTATCGATCTTGGCCAGCTTCTCGCTGATGCAGGCGAACTGCTCATCAACCAGGGTTTTGTCGGCATCCTTTTCGGTGCCGACATTATGGTTCATTTCCAAGATGCGACCGAGGCGGGCTTCCAGCAGGCCAATCATGTCCGGGTCCGTCTGCTCGACATAATAATAGGTCCACTGCAAGTCGGACATCCGACCCCGCTCATAATCTTCCAGAAGCGAGATGGCCTTGGCAATGGTCAGGCCCCGGAGCGGATTGAATTGCTCACGCCAGGTGTTGAGTTTCAGGCGGACTCCCATCGACATGGCCCCCGAGGGCGCAGCAGTCAAACGAATGGGCCTGCCGTGGGCATCATACCAGGTGTCCGGCTTCTTGTTTTTCAAAGGAGTCTTTTTCATGCGGCGGTCCTCCTGCGGGCTTCAGATCGACGGCTGCCCTCGGGTGGGGAAAATGGCCGGGGCCGGGTCGGCACACCCTTGTTGGTGAGCGCAAAATGGCATTGCTTGAGGGAATCAAAGACGTCGCCGTGATTACCTTCGGCATCGGTAGCGTTGGAAAAACTGCCATTGTCACGCTTGACCAGGCGCATATCGTCAAACACCCACTTGTCCGGAGGCAACGATGCCTTGCCCTCATCGTAGACGTTCACCAGTTCATTGCCCTGGTACTGCTTATAGCTCATATTCTGGCCGTGGTGGCGGATGACTTCGTTGGCAATAATGAGGATGATTTTGACGAGCAGCCGCAGGGCCGCCTTGAGGATGGCCGCAAAATAACGCTCATTGCTGGCATCGACGGACATCATGCGCGGACCGCGTTTCATGACTGCCGAGCCACTCTTGATGACGAGCTTGATTCGATTCTTGGCGACTTCGGGATCGCTGGTTTTCCATCGCCAGATCAGACGCGGGACAAAATGGCCATTGACCATCTGCGCTGCCGACAGGACGGACGGGTTGCTCTTTTCCTTGTCCGTCGTGGCAATGTCGAAGCCCAACGCCCAAGGCGCATCGGGTGTAAGATGGTCGGTCCAGTTGGCGGGTAATTCTGCCTTATCATTAATCGTCGTACAGCGCCTGGCCTCGGGATGGTTCTGCGCCAGCGCAAGGGACACACGGGAAAGTGCGGCCATGCCACTTGTCGCAAGGATCATGGCATAGTTGCGATCCCAGGACTCTTTGTCGACCGCCAGCGCCCGGTGCTGATCCGGCGTCAGGACCTCGCCGCTTTCATAATGGTAGAGCTTGGCCCCGGCTGCCTCGGCATCCCACGCGTCAACGTGGTGGACCATGATCCCGGCCTCGCTGCGATACCAATGGCCCTCCGCCTTTACCTCTTCCAGTGCCTCCAGCGTTTCCTGGGAAGGCAGCATCAATTCGTGGGAAAAGTGCGAATCGTCTTTCGGCGGCGTGGTGGCCAGCAAGCAGGTGAAGTCCGGATCACTGGAAAAGATCGGCTCCACCGCATCCCACATATCCTGGAAATCTGGCACCCAGGCGAACTCGTCAAAAAACACGTCACCAGTCCAACCACGGGCCGTGGCCGGATTCGGGGCGATTACCTGCAGGCGGGAAAAGGAAGTCCGGTCGTGCCAGAGTTTGACCTTGAGGCGGCCTTTCTCGAAAATTTCTGCAAAGTCATCGTCGGTGCCGTCGCGGACATTGGTCGTGATCGGCATTCCTTGGGCGTGATTGCGGAGCAGGTCCCGGAATAGCTTGGCATTCGTTTCGACAATTTCTCCACCGACCAGGAGCGAAGCGGAGACAAATGTGATCCGATGATCCCGTCTGGCGGCCATCCGGCGCAGGCTGCGGACCCCCAACGAAGTGGTTTTCCCACCCTGGCGTCGCCACTTCTTTATCTGCATGCGCAGGCCCCGCTCATATTCCGTTTCGCGGGCATAAGGCCGGAGGCGGAAGAGAGGCCGGGGCACGGCAGTGACTGGAGCTTCAGAGGACAAGGGTCAAATTTTAGTTTTCAGTTGTTGTGGGTGATGGAAGGAACCAACCCGCAAATAACCCGCGACGCCCCGACAAGGTGGGTGACGGTCACCGCATGAGCATTTTCCCTAGCGGTGTTTTTTGATGAACTGCGGGCGTTTTTGAGAAAAAGGGTCATAGGGCATCGATTTCCTTTAGGAGAACCTGGATTGCCTGGCTGTGTTTGTCGTCGTATGGATTGGCCTTGATGGCCTTTTCCAGTTCCTTGAGTTTATCCTTCACCTTCATCTTGGTGAATTGCACCCGCGTCTTGTATTCCTGATAGCCAAGGTCGGCGTGGGAAAGGCTCTTGATGCTTTCGACCAGCGGGAAAAACTTCTTTGGATCAGTAGCTAGAAGCGCCTTGAGTTGCTCAGGCTCGAAACTCTCCAGTGCTTCCGCCACCACGGCGGTGGCCTGCAGGGCGACCGCTTGCGGGAGAGATTGGCCGCCTTCCTTCGACTCGCGGACCAGCCGCTGGGCTGCCGCAGTCTGCTCGCGGATGCGGTCCAATGTGTCGCGGCGTTTTTGCCATCGGGAGAAATAGCCCTGGCGAAAGGCTGTCAGGTTGGCGTCGTTGATCGGCAGCGCAGCATCATTCTTCGCATGTTCGACCACCCAGTTGATGAGTTCCCGGTTGGGTTTCTCGGCGGCGACCAACTCGCAAAACGCATCGAGCATCTTGGTATTATGCCCAAGCGCCCGGAGAATTTTGGAGGTGGAGGCGGCCATGACAGATTAGAGGTTGCCCTGCTCGATGACATCGATGCCAGCGGCGGTAATGGTGAATTTCTCCTGGTTGACCGCCGTGTATTCTTTAGATACAAGGCCCTTGCTGATCAGGTAGGCCAGGTCGGCCTTGACCGAAATCTCGGTGACGTCTTCGCCCATGTGACGGGCATGGTGGACCAGCCACTCGATCGGACGTGGCACCGGGTGTCCGGCCTTCAACAGCTCCAGGCAGATTTTGCGGGTTTCAGTGCTCATGGTTTGTTGAAAAATACTTCGCGTTTCAGGTTGCGGATGCCCTCACGTTGGTTGGATATCTCGGCTTGCAGCCCGGCGATCGTCTCGGCGGATTTGTTGATCTTGTCGTGCATCGTGGCCGCATCCGTATCCATCTTGGTGCGCATGCAGGAAAATTCTGCGGTGAGTAAGGCGACCAACTTCTCATGCCTTCTCTCGCCACTGTCATTAAAGTGCTTCACTGCATCCTGAATTTCTTTCCGCAGTTCGACAGTGTCAGCTTTCTGCCTTTCCTCCAGCTTGGCTAGATCAGTCGCCAAGGCGTAGACAGGAACGCCCTTGACCTCGACGGGCATCTCCAGCGGCTGCGCCTTGGGTTTTCCGATGAAAGACTTCGCCGCTATGGCTATCATCAGCAGGAGATTTATGCTCAGAACCACCTCCATAAAGATATTCGGGTCTTTTGGGACAGCGGCTTCGGCAAGAATGATGGGAAGCATGGGCGGCGATCGTTGGAAATTTCTGCTCGGACGGGTGGCAGGTGCGGAAGATTACTTCCGCAATAAAGCCTCTCGCACACGGCGGGCATATTCGATCTCGGCCAGATCGTTGACATCGGTGGCGTTGGCCGCTCCCGAGGCCGTGGCACTTTCGTGGGCGTGGATCTCGGCCCCGATGGAATCCGCCAGGAGATTGAGGACGGTTTCCTGATGTTCAGGCTCGGCGACGATCACCAGCACATCCTCACGAAGCGACTGGGCTAGTTCGGTGGGTGTGGTGGTCGGAGTAGCCTCGGAAAACGTGATCTGGAATTTCGCCTGCAGTTGGGGAACCACGCCCGCCAGTTCGGGGACTTTCTTCGCCAGGGCATTGAGGCCGACATTCAGGCCAGCCTTCACGACGTTGAGCAGGATGCTGCCGATGGCTTCTTTTTCCGCCGTGGTGAGATTGCAACCGGTGAGGGTAAAAGTGGAGCCCAGCATGAGCAGGCCGATGCACAGCACCGACACGGTCTTGCCTGCAGCGTTTGCCGCCTGCTTGGCAGCTTCGGCAGCCTTGGCGGCGGCCCGGCGATCCCAGGCGGCCCAGCCAATCGCGCCCAGGGCCATGATGGCGCCGATGCCGGTCTGCACTTCCTCGGAAGTCAGGAGCGGCGTGGTAGTGCCGTCTGCACCGATGTGCGCGAATCCATTGCCAGAGAGCAGACCGCCCACGGCAACGAGGAGGAGTTGGAGGAATTTGAAGACAGTTTCTTGTTTCATGGTTTGATGGTTTGGAAATTTGCTCCGCACTCCCAGCGGGCTACACGCAGTGAGTGCGGAGATTGGTTGGGTTAGGTTCGGTGGACGCGTCCAGCATCCGGTTGGTTACGGATTAAAGGGTTTCCCGTTTGCGAGTATTCCATCGGACTGAGCGGACGGCGTTCGTTGCTGGGGGTGGCACAGCCGGTGAGGAAGCTTCCGGCGACCACGGCTGGCGCGAGAACCAAGGCAGTGACCACCAGGACAAGAAGGAAAAGGCGGGATAGGTTTTTCATTTAGATCAAAACCAGCCAGGCGCTCTCACGCTCGGCAGGGGTGAGCATGATGAATTCCTGGGTCTGCGGCTCCCAGGTTTCGACGCCACGTTTAGTGATGAGGATGTTGATGGCGTGCCCCAAGCCGCGCTGGCCACCTTGCGAATAGCAAACCACCCCGAAGGCCATGCCCTCGGGGGTCGTGCTGTCGGCCTTGGCCCGCAATGCGAGAGCATGCTTGATGTGGGCCAGCGAGGCCGCGTGCCGGGCAAACTTGTCGCAATCCCAAACAATGCTCCAATCCGTCACCCCGAAATGCACAATCAACTCGGATCGAAATTCAGGCGCGAAAACCGTCTTGATGTGTTCGTGCGAGGCGACGGCGTAGTTGCGATCGAACGGGGTCAGTACCTGGGCATTCGGAAACTGGGCCAGGATGGCGGAGCGAAGAGCGATGTTGTCGATGACGGTCATTTTTACAGAGTGACATCGCAGCGCCGTAGGCGCGTTCCGGGCTCGGGCAGATTTTACAGGCGGTGGCAGGTGCTGGTGGTCTGCAGGCCGGGCGGCTCCCCAGCGCCGCGATGTCGAGTGCATAATACCACGACATCGGTATTTCATCCACCCGTTGTGTCCGCTATTGCCGCTCTGTCGTAATTATTTTTTTAATACAAACCCCCCGCACCGCAGGGGCCTGTTAAAACTGCCACTTGGTGCGCAGCCTGGGGAGGGCGGATGCGCGGATCAGGAACCGGCGTTTTCCCACCCGCCTGACTTCGCCATCCTTAAATTCCCCTGTTTCGATCCAGCGGGTCACCGTGCGGCTCGATATGGGATGGCGCGGTCCTCCCAACGTGCATCCGAATTCCTTGGTGGTTAATTCGTCACTCGGCGAAGTGGTTGCGGGAATCAACTTATAGGTGCCGTCGCCCAGGGGTACCGTGGAAAATAATGAGGCGAAGAAAAGCATCTGCCCGTCGCTTCGTTTGCGACGCAGTGCTTTTCCGGGACTTTCCCCTGGACTGTAAACCCCACCTGCCATGATGCCGCATTGAGAGCATCAGGGCGAGTCCGTCAAGGGGGAGTTATGCAATATGTGCAACCGGGGAGCGATATTACCACTTCACCGTCCAAACGGTGATCCGTGTTTTTTTATCGAGGCCGACCTTGGATTCCCTGACTTCCCATACTCGACCGGCTTTAAGCATTTCCACGAATTTCTCCTGGGAGATAACGGTGAGGCCAAGTTTCTCGGGGGTGGTTTCAGCCATGCTGTACGCGCTTTGTCTTTCACCAGCCGGAGTCGTGATTGTTTTGCTTTTTGGGTCTACTTTTACCAGAAGCTTCTCCCCCGGAGTGTCGCCGACATTCCATTTTTTGGGAGATAGTGTTTGCAGAGCTATCACAGTCGGAGCTCCCCAAACCTTCCCACTATAGTCTCGTTTGTATTGCTCGACAATGAACTCAGTGTCGGAATTTTTCTGTATGACTTTTTCGGCAGTTATGCATTGCGCACCCCAAATTGTTTTTATCGTGACGACGTTTCCTTTCGCATCAAGGTACTCGCGGCCCTGAATTTCCTGAAAAAGCTCCAGCAACTTTTCTCGCGATTCGGACGCTCCAGGCCGACCTACCTTGGAAACCTCAAAGACTTTTTGTTGTGGTTTATCATCAGCCTGGGCGAGCGCGACACAAGGAAGCGCGATCAGTGCGAATAAAGAGAGAATCGAAATTTTAATGAAGCGAACTGAGAAGTGATTTTTCATATCAACGGAGTTTTTTGTGACGCTGCAATTTGTCCTTCGGACGGCAAGGGCTAAATAATCCCCCTCGGTTAATTTGCCTGACGTTCAACATGGAATAACAGTCATCGTTCGATTACCTTCTCGTTATGCCAAAAAAAACATGATTCCGTTTGATCCTTGGGACCTCGCACTCCGCAAGGCTGGAAAAAATCCAAAGCGACTGGAGACATTATCGATGGCGGCCATTCGCCAAATTAAGGACCTGCTCGGCTATTGGAAAGAAGAGGGCATGGAACCGCCTGCGCTTAATCCTCCGCCGACATGGTCGGACGAGGATGAGGTGCCCAGGCAGATGCACCTGCAACTGGAAAACTTCTCCGGATCCCTGACGATTTCGGCAGAGTAAGCGGCTAGACCGCTTTATTGTCTTTCTTGTCCTGGTTATCGCGTTGCGCCGCGATAGCCTTTCTTCGTGCTTCCGTCCGCTCTCGGGCGCGCTTCAACTCGCCCAGGGGCAGACGGGTGGATGGCTGTTTTTTGGGTGGTTCCTCTGACTCAGATTCGGATGATACATTTGAGCTGTCTTCATACGTGGGAGAATCTTCGTTGAGTGCATAATTAGCCGCTCCTCTTGAAATCAAACCCGCATCGTGCGGTTTTGATTTTTGAGAGAAATTGAGAGACTCTAATAAATAAATAATTTTATCTAACTTAAGTGAAATTTCATGAAAAGGATCGTTTGATTTTTTTCCGATAGCTAAAGGAAGATCAGCTGAGTCATCTGATAAAACATTTTCTCCTAAATTAAAAAATAACGCAAGTCTCGATAACATGCGTTGTTGTGGATTATTCACACCTCTACACCATCCATTTATTGTTCCTGAGCTAACGTCCATCTGACGAGCTAACTCATATTGGGACAGTCCTCGTTCTTTCATCAAGAGAGTTAGTTTTTCGGAAAAAAGCATAAGAAAAGATTTAAGCGAAATTGAGAGATTCCGCTTGATTTCACTCAAAACCTCTCAATTGTTGTTTTTCAAGTTACCCGAAACCTATGAATACACCACAAAAAAAGAACCGCGTGGTCCGGTTCCCGGGGATTATGGATGCAGCCCGGAAATTACGCGTCTCCCGAATCCACCTCTATCTGGTTCTTTCAGGCCAGCGCGAGAGTCGCAGCCTGAAAACTCGCTACCAGAAACTAGCAGCCACCTCGACTGGGTCGGGGTCGTCACGGACCCAGTTTGCACGAGTTCCTGCAAAATCAAATTTATTGCAGCTTGCACAGCGGGCATCTGCTCGATCTCGACCCGTTTCCAGCGCCCCGCCTTCCCAGGGTAAAAAGCATCCACGGCTTCGCGGTAAGGCACCATGAGCAAATCGCGCCATGCCAATAACTGAATATGTGCCTCGGGCAAATTCATGCCACCAACCAATCTGAAAAACCATGAACTCTACAATCCAAAACAACCCTTTTCTCCACATCGGCAACCACCTCATCAAGGTCGGCAATATCGCAGGGGTATTCCTGAATCCCAACCTCCCCGAGGAATCACAGTGCGTTGTGTATCTTGAATCCGGCTATGCGCCACTCCACCTGCCTGTCGAGGCATTTGAGCAAATCCAGAAGCGCCTCCACATCGTCGACTAACCCCGCCGCCTTACCCCCTAGACCTTTTTTCTCAACCACTCACCACATGAAAGCATCCTCAAAAAACAAATCAACCGCGCTGGAAATTGTCGTGGAGGCTCCTGCCCAAGGTTCCTGGGAACGGGCCGCCAAATGGGCCAATGCCGTCCGCAGTTTTACCCGGTGTACCGTTGCGGCTCAGGTAATGACCGGTCTCGAACTACTCGCCCTTCACCGGGAGCATGAAATCACTCAAGGAGGTGATCGAAAATCAAACCCGCACAATGCGGTTTTGAACTGGCCCGAGTTGATCCGTCAACACTGCGACATTTCCGACGATACTGGCTACCGCTGGATGGATATGGCCCAGCACGCAGGCGACCGGATCAAACTACTCCACGGCATCGATATCATCGGGACCCCCTTGGGCAATTTCACAGCCAAGCAACTCGGCCAGATCGAGACGGCAGTGCAGGAACTGACCGATGGGAAAACGCAGACGGCCTTTCTGCGGGAATGCCGCGTCCTGCGGAAACTCTCGCCCAAGGAACTCGGCTGGAGCGAGCAGGACATCACCCGCATCGAGGACATGCGCATCCTGGCCAAGGCTGCCAAGGGGCAACTGACCGAGGACGCGGAATACAGCGTCGGGCAGTTGAGCGAGGAAGCCCGGCAGGAATTCATCGCCGCGCTGCCCGCGACTATCGCCGCCTGCGAGGCGGGTGAACTGCGCCCCGCCCGCGCCTGGGCAGGACTCTTCGGCAAAGCCTCGACCGATGGCAAGAAACGGGCCGAGACCAACCACGACGAGAATCTCTACAACGGCCTGGCCAAGCTGAAGACATCGCTCCCGCACTGGTACGATATGAGCGCCAGGGGACGCACGCGGTACATCCAGACGTTTGTCGAAATCATCCAAAACATGCCCGACGAACTGCGCATCAAGATCAGCGAAGCCCTCAAGAAATAACCCGCCGCCACCCGTCCTCCCGTGCTGCCGAACATGCCCACTGCCGAACAAGTCCAAACCCTCGCCCAGCGCGGAATCCATGAGGCGGAAATCGCCCACATGCTGGACTGTTCGCCCGCCACCGTGCGCCGCCTCCTCAAGCCGAGGACGGCCCCGGTGCAGCGGCAGGGGAGGCCAGCGGTGGCCACGTTGACCGACGAGCAGGCCACCGAGGTCGCCAGCACGGCACTGCGCATGGCGGCAAACACAGATGATACCGTGCCAACGCGGATGGCCTTCCGGCTTTTTGCCGCCGAGTCGCCTAACTGCCCCGAGGACCTCCGTAAATTCATCCTGGCGCGGGAGCGGTTGCCCGAGGCCATGGTGCGGCAGGTGCGCTCCCGGATCACGCCGGAGCAACTGGAAATGCACCGGGGCCGCAAGCGATCCAAGTTGCACGTCTTCACGGTGCAGCGCTCGTTGACCCGCCGCGATGAGGAGGGCCACGATCACGACCTGCGAGCGATGGACCTGATCACGGCAGACGACGCCCACTTCAACGTCGGGTTCTATTATCCCTGTGACGACGTCCGCATCCCCGGCGTCGAGAAATTTGGCGTGCGGGCCGCCCGGGCGCAAAATCTGGTCTTTGCCGATATCGCCACCGGGCGCATTATCAGCCAGGCGATCATTGCCCGCTACTCGGACGCCTACAACCAGCGCGACATCCGCTGGGCCATGATGCGCCTCCTGCGCGATCACGGCGTCCCGCGCTTCGGTTTCTATTTTGAACGCGGTGCCTGGGCATCGCGGGAATTATCCTACGCCTGCGATCACATCGGCTCGCCTATCCGCCATGCCTACAGCGCCAAGGGCAAGTCGCTCATCGAGCACAAATTCAACGAGCATCAGCGGGTGATGTCGGCAAAATTGCGGGTCAACTTCGGACGCACGCGGGGCGAGTTTGACTGGGCAGGCAAGGACTGGTGCGCAGTCCGTGAGGGCAAGGTGCATCCCAGGGAACTCGGTTACCTGCCCGTCGAGGAATTCATGCAGGTGGTGGATGAAAGCTGGTCCTTCCTGAATGAAATCCCCATGCACGGCCAACTCTATAAAGGCATCCCCGACGAAACCTGGGAACGCCACCTGGCCGAGGATGAACCCGCCCGCGCTGCCACGGCAGCCGATCTCTGGCAGTTTACGCCGGAGCGCCATGAGGCAACCATCCGGGGCGGGCAGGTGACCGCGAAGTGCTCCGACTCCGGGATTGTCTACTATTTCACTGCACCCTGGTTTGCCGCCCTGGGCAACGGTTACAAGGTGACCGTTTGCTTCGACCCGAGCGATCCGGAGCGTGCCGCCATCATCAACCGCGAAATCGGAGCCCGAGCCAAGGTGCGCGGGCACGTCTGCAGCCATGCGCCGGAACTCGCCGCGCAGTGGAACGATGCGCAGATGTCCCAGGGGCTGCGGTTCGGGGAGTTGATCGGCGTCGCGGAATTCAACGAGCGCTCGCCCTTCATCAATGAGGACTGGAAGTCGCTGCGCACAACCCTGAAAAAGCGGAGCGAATACTACCGATACTCCCGGATGCTCTACCGCCAACTGGTCCCAGGCCGCCGTCGCGGGGCTTACGCGGACGAATGGCGCAACGGCAAGGGCGATGCCTCGCGTATGGAAGTCGGCACCACCGCTCCGGTCGAAATCACCAGCAGCAGCCGGATCACGACGGCCCCGGCCAATCCAACCACCGTGCGTGGCCTCGGCCTGCACGATATCCCGCGCATCGATCGCGAGTCCGTCGCGGTGCCGTCGCAGGGTGATCGCAGGCCAACCGTAGCCGAGGAGCTTTTCGGCAAATTCTAATTTCCCAAAGGAAAGCCCCGCATCGTTGAAGCGATGCGGGGCCACAGAAAACGAACGATACAAACTAAAGAAACCACATGAAAGCTACCGACCCTGGCATTGTCAATGCCGCAATCATCTCCGAGGAGTTGGATCACTTGATCGCTCGCGTTGAGCGTCATCAACACAACCTCGGACTCAACGATACGAAGTTTGTGGCGCGATATTCCCGCCACCTGAAAACGGTCGACTCCTGGTCGCGGACGTTGAAACGCCGCGACGCCGAGCGCCTCACAAAAAACAACATCCCGAAATGGACCGAGACGCTTCGCAAGCTGGTCGCGGAAATCGACGGGGCCAGCGAGATGGAGGTTGTCTACGAAAGCCTGCCCATCCTGCGCTGCGCCGAGCAGCTTTACGAACGGCTGCAGGGAGCCAATAATGATCGCCGGGTCGCCTGGCTGATCGGCCCTACCGGCATCGGGAAAAGCATGTCGATGCGTTACCTCAAGCGGCACAACCCCCGCGATACGGCCTATACCAAGGTGACCCCGCTGTGGAAGGATAACAAGCGCAGCATCGCCCGAGGACTGGCCACCGCGATCGGAACCACGACCGAGCACGGCTCATCGGCCACGCTGGACCATGTAATCGAGCACTTGAAGGGAGCGCCACTTACACTGCTTCTGGATGAAGTCCACGAAGGCGGCGTGCTGCTTTTCAAGATTATCAAGACGCTGGTGGATGAGACGCCCGTGCGGGTGATGCTCTCGACCTGGCCGACCAGTTACCGCCGCCTGGTCAACGGCAGCAGCGAAGCCCTCAGCGAGGCGCAACAACTGCTCGGGCGCTCACTGCGGCCCATCTATATGCAATGGGCGCAGGGTGTGCGCGAGGAGGACATCATTGCCTTCCTGAAGGTCGCCACGCCGGAGATCAATGACGAGCAACGCCCGCTCCTGGCCAAGCATGTAGCGCTCCCGGTCAAGAAGCTGGGGCTCCGCCTGCTCGCCGATGTGATCGAAGCCGCCCGTGCCCTGGCTGATGCCAAGGATGCAAACCTTACCCACGAAACCATCAAAACGGTCTTTGAGGAGATGGCCGCAGAAATTTAACATCATGACTACTCCTAAACCCTCACTTCGTAAAAGAATCGCGGCTGCCCGCGAAGCTGCAGCAGACTGGAATACCGCCAATCCAATCGGCACCCTGGTGGAATATACGCCACTCTCCAGCGCCAGCCTTGATGTCGAGCGCTGCAAAACCCGCACCCTGGCATGGGTGTTGGAAAGCGGCTACGCCGTTGTCGCCCTGGAAGGCCGCCCCGGTGGCGTGAGCATCAACCACTGCAGGGTGGTAGTAGCGCAGGCTTCCAGCCTGCAGAAAGGAGATGATGCGAAATGATGATCCCGGTTTATATCCTTGCGGTGATAGGAATCGTCTGTGTTGGATTTTTCCTATTCGCGATCGCTACCGCCCTTGGTGAGCAAATCAATTCCGGTCTTTGGAGTTATGGTTCTGTTTTACGAAGCCATATTTCCGGCTTCGGGTGGAAACTCGAACGCGCCCGATTTCTCCGAAAATTCGAGAAACAGTCCGAGCAAATCAAGATACTCCAAGAGCAAGTAAAACTCCATGGTGAATTCCGCGTGGAGGCTGACAATCGACTCTTTGCGCAGATGGATCGTATCAGAAAATTCATCAATAACTGTCGGATTAATCGAGGCAGGAAACCTTCGTGCAATTTAAACCGTAGGCTGGAGAAATTCCTAAACAAAGGGGTATGGAAATGAGTAACGATCGCGAGACATTACTTGCCCAGGCATCCGAGGCCGCCCTCGATCTCAAGCATCATGCCAGTGCCTTGAGTGAAAGCCTGGACGCGGGAGACATGGAAGCAGCCGAACGTCGCTTGGAAAATATGAACGCGGCGCTGGCTGATTTGCTCCGCTACTGCGAGGCGCTTCGTCGCCTCGCCAACCCCGAGGAGGTCGGACGTCCATGAACCTTACACAGCCGACCTTTGGATATTCCTACGAGTGCGCGAGTGGCTGCATTTCCCGCATGGTCTCGGACAAGCCCATGGGACGCTGTAAAGTTCCGGTCGTGATCGTCCCGCAGGAGGTTTTCGACGGACTACAAGGACAGATCGCCTCGCTGGAATATCAACTCGAAACCCTGAAAAAATCCACCCCCGACCAACCATGATCCTCAACAATATAGAACTGGAAGCCTTGAGGCGGCAGGTAGAAGCCCTCACCACTGAGCGGGATCGCCTGCGGGAACGGATCATCTGGGCACAGGGCGACAATGTCGACCAGCTCACCTTTATCCCGGTTACCGAACGGGCACCCGATTGCAACCACTTCCTGGCGTTGGTCCGGTACTACGAGGATGTCGTGGAGGTCCTTCTCACGCCTTATGCTCAAGGGACCATTTTTCAGACGGTGGCGCATGGCACCATCTGTTCCAGCCAGATCACCCATTGGCGTCCCATCATAAGGAAGGACGAGACAGTATGCTAACCGCATTTAATCGTCCGACGCTGGAAGCGATCGTCGCCGCGTGCGCACGCGGGTTTGCCGTCAGCCATGATGCTTTGCTCGGGCGTAGCCGCCGAGGAAACCTTCCGGTGGCTCGTCACGCAATTGTTAGGCTCGCGAGGTACTACGGCTACACCCAACGCGAGATCGGTGCGGAACTCAACCGCGTCGTCAGCACCATTACCAAGTCGGAGCAGGTGGCCGATGATCTGCACGACACCTCCGCTGCATGGCGCAACTGCTATGCCACTGCAGTGGCCACATTTCACACATCAACCAACACTACCCATGGCTAAAGAAATCAAAATCAAGACCACAAATGAATTCATCGACACGGTCGACACTATCGCCCAGAAGAGCGTGCAGCTCACGCAACTGGAAGCGACCCGCGATCGCGAAATCCAGGATGTGCAGGAGCGGCACAAGGGCGGCATTGAGCCGCTGAAAAAAGAAATCAAGGCATTGACCTCCACGGCGAAGATTTACGCCGAGGACCACCGCACCGAATTGTTCCATGATGCGAGCGCGAAGCGGGCCAAAACGGGTCTGTGCACCTACGGTCTGATCGTTAACCCGCCCGCGATCAAGAACCGGGGCAAGGCATTCCCGGACGAACGCTGCATCGACCTGCTCAAGCAGAATCGCCGCCTGGTACGTTTTGTCCGCACCCGGGAGGAAATCGACCGAGAGGCGTTGTTGGCCGCCTATAGCGACGGCGAAATCACCGCCGAGGACCTGGCTGATGTCGGCCTCAAGCGTGATCAGGATATCCGTTTCGACGTGAAGCCTCTCGTCGACAGCGGCGACAAGGCAACGGCGTAATCAACCCAAATCTCCCCACCCATGAAACAAAAGAAAAACATCTTCCCGGTCACAGCGGTCATCATCAATTTCTCGGCGATATGCCTTCTGCTGATTTCCGCACAGCCAGAGGGCATTCAAGGGCTTGGAAATATCGTTATCCTCTATGCCAATGTCCTCCTTATTTCTAGCCTCGCTTGCCTGTTTGCTCCCGAGAAAACCCTCAAGGAGGCTCTTAAAAAAGAGATACCATATTTGGTTAAAATCCCAGGTGAGGTCTGGGACTTTTGCAAAATCCTCCTTGCGCTGATCTCTGCCTATTATGGCTGGTGGTGGTGCTGCTTCTGCTTCGCCTGTGCTTGGATTTTCATCGCAAGCTGGAGAAAGCGAAGGAACGACCTCCGGGATGCCATGGAGAAAAGTGGGGAACTCCAACCCAGCGCATAGCCATGGCCCGCACAGACCCTTGCTGCAAACTAATGTTCGCCTCCTTTGTTTCACCATGGCGGTGGACGTTCGCGATCCTTCCCAAGCGCACGCTGGATGGGCGTCTGATCTGGCTTATGCCGATCATGACCTGCCGCGCCCATCTCCACGAATGGCTGACTCCACGAGTCAGAGACGAGTGGAATGTTTATTGGTTCCCGTGGGGATACCGCAAAACGAACCCGGAGGTGCGCCATGGCTGAGACAACCATTGGCTGGACCGTGACCGTGTTAGCTGATGGGACGATTCTCCCAGGCTACACCTTTAACCCGTGGATCGGCTGCACCAAGGTTTCTGCAGGATGCGGATTCTGCTATGCCGAGGCGCAAGATCGTTTCCGCAATTGGACACCGGAGGGATGGGGGCCAGGGAGACCGAGGCGACGTACCAACAAGCTATATTGGGAAAACCCACTCGTCTGGAATCAAGGAGCGAGAAATAAGGGCGTACGGTTAAAAGTATTCTGCGCCTCGCTTGCGGACTGGTTGGATCATGAGGTTCCGATCGAATGGCTGGCCGACTTGCTTGATCTTATTCGCCGGACGCCTCACCTCGACTGGTTATTGCTGACCAAGAGGCCGGAGAATTTCAAAGAGAGGATGTTGGCGGCACTCCGCCATAATGAAAACAATGGCGGTTCCGAAGAACTTCATGCGTGGCTTCTCGATTGGGTGACAGGAACCCCACCGTCAAACGTCTGGATCGGCACAACCGTCGAGAATCAAGAAATGGCAGATAAGCGCATCCCGGAGTTGTTAGATATTCCGGCTAAGGTTCATTTCTTGTCATGTGAACCAATGCTCGGCCACGTGACCATCTCCAATTTTGTCGAATCGGAGATATTAGCATACGCTGGAAGCTCCCCAGAGTTTGATTGCTGGCAGCCGCACCCATCAAAAAAATGGGTAATTTGCGGGGGAGCCAGTGGCACACAGGAGCAACCATTCTGCGTCGAGTTTGCCGATGATCTGCGGCGACAATGCAAGGCATCCGGTGTGCCGTTTTTCATGAAACAGATGGGGTCGAATCCCGTCACGTCCAACGCCAATCTATACGATTGGCCCGATCACGTGGAGTTCATCGATTACAGCTCTTTCGCCGCTAGTGCAAAAATTCACCTCCGTCACCGCAAGGGCGAGGACATCAACGAATGGCCCGAGGAATTTCAAGTCCGAGAATTCCCCGCCGTTGCATAACCATGGAAACGACGCTCTGGAACGTATCGGCAACTCCGTTCAATTTTCTCTCGCTGGGCGGTGGAGTTCAGTCGTCGACAATGGCTCTTATGACAGCCCACGGCTTGATTGAGCCAACGCCGAATGCCGCGATCTTCGCCGATACCCAGGTCGAGCCGAGGTCGGTTTATATCTGGCTTGATTGGCTACGGTCAGAAATAGCCCGTTCTCCTCGTCCGTTCCCAGTCTATACTGTTACTAATGGTAATTTGATGGAGCGTGCTCTAACAATACACACTGCCAAGGATGGCCGAAGATACACAAGGTCCGACGTTCCCACTTTCCTCATAAATGCTAATGGCGAAAAAGGCATGATCCCAAATCGTGCCTGTACTGGCGACTTCAAGATTAAGCCCATTTTGAAAAAGGTTCGTGAACTGGCAGGCATTAAACGGGGACAAAAGGAAATTACAGTCACGCAATGGATAGGGATTTCATGGGATGAAATGCAGCGAGCAAAACTGTCCCGTGACAAATGGTGTCAGAATCGCTGGCCACTCATTGAGAGAAAAATGACCCGGGCGATGTGCCTTGCCTGGATGAAAGCGCGGGGCTATCCGCAGCCTCCCCGCTCGGCTTGTTCCTTTTGTCCATTTCACAATGACACAGAGTGGCGTCGCCTCAAGCTGGAGGAACCGGAGGCTTTTGCCCAAGCTGTCTATTTTGACCGACGCTTGAGAGCCTTAAAGGCGGAAACTAACAACTTCCGCTCTATCCCGTTCGTTCATCCGAGTCTCAAACCACTTGATGAGGTCGATTTCTCAAACGAGGAAGACCGGGGACAGCTTAACCTGTGGCAAGATTTCAACGTCGAATGTGAAGGGATGTGCGGAGTATAATTATGGCCAGCCTCTCCAACGATGACAAACGCGCCTTGGGTAAATTGGCAAACCAGGCATGGAAAGGCATGCCAGAGACCGAACGCCAGGCGATTATCGACCAGGCCAGTACGGCCTACAACGACCCACTGGGCGTTTGTAAGTCGGTAGCGTTCACATGGTGGCGGCACCGGGTCCAGGTCTCGGTGACAGGCAAGTCATCAATGCTGGTCATGGATGAGGACGATTTCGCTAAAATGAAAATACACTGGCTCCGCCTTTTGAAGACACAGGGAGACCAGACCGCCATCCTCGAAAACAAGGCCAGGCAATACCGCTGGCTGATTCGTCAGGAATGCCTGAAGCGCGGGCACAACTTTCCCGAATATATCAATAAAATCTGTCGGGATCAATACCGCTGCACCATCGACGCCGCCACACTCCCGCAACTGAGGCGGCTTCTGATCACCATGCATAAACGCTAAAAATGAGAAAATCACAGCAGCAGGAAATGACATTTATTGACCGGGTGCCTCCGCACAACCTGGAGGCCGAGCAAGGGTTGCTGGCCAGCGTTATCATCGACGGTGGAGGCGACATCCTCAGCCAGTGTTTAACCCGGAAAATCCGGGCCGATTACTTTTTCTCATCCAGTCACCAGTTGATCTTCTCCGCGCTGGTCGAACTCAGCAATAAGGGCACCGGCATCGACGAAATTACCATTTGTGAAGAATTGCGGACCAGTAATAGCCTGGAGGCTGCAGGTGGCCCGGCCTATATCAACGAACTGACCAACCGGATCGAAGTCACCGCCCACGCGATCCACTGGCTGGAAATTGTCCGCGAAAAGTATTTTCTGCGGAAGCTGATCAGCACCGCAGTCGTTACCGTCGAACGTGCCTATAAATCCGGCGACGATCTCGACCACCTGCTCGACTCGGTTGAGCACAGTTTCTTCGAGATCAGCCAGGACCGCATCACTGATACCGCCCAGCACATCCGTGGCTCAATTGGGGAGGCCGTGGATATGGTCCATTTTCTCAAGGAAAACAAGGGGGCCATTACCGGAGTCCCGACTGGGTTTCCAGACCTGGATCGGCTGTGTTTTGGGTTCCATCCCGGCCAGATGATCGTGGTGGCCGCCCGTCCGGGCATGGGAAAAACCTCGATCGCTTTGAATTTTGTCGAGGCGGCACTATTTCCCAGGCACCGGGAGCCGATCCCCACGTTGATGTTCAGCCTGGAAATGCCCTCCCGCGAACTGGCCATGCGCCTCCTGTGCTCCCGATCCCGGGTAGACGTGCGGCGAGTCCGTGACGGTTTTGTTGATCGCGGGCAGTTGCTGGAGATTGAGAAGGTATCCAGGGAATACCAGGACATCCCCTTTTTCGTCGATGACGCGGGTGGCCAGAATATCCTGGAGATCAGAGCCAAGGCCCGCCGCCTGCACCAGCAGCACAAGCTGGGCCTGATCATCATCGACTACCTGCAGTTGATCAACGGCACCGACAGCAGCGTTAATCGTGAGCAGCAGATCGCCGAGGCATCCCGGAGCATCAAGGCCATGGCGAAGGAATTCGGGTTGCCGATCGTCGCCCTGGCACAACTCAACCGCAAGAGCGAGGATGAGAACCGTGCCCCCCGCATGTCTGACCTGCGCGAGTCGGGGTCGATCGAGCAGGACGCCGACATGGTCCTCCTCATTGACCGCCGCCGTCGTGGCACGAAAAAGGCCGCCAAGGACGGCGAAGAAGAGGAGGCCGAGGTTAACCCTGGCATCGTCGAACGGGACCTCATTGTCGCCAAGCAACGCAACGGCCCCACAGGCGAGATCCCGCTTCTATTTAACCGGAGCCTTACGCGCTTCGAAACCCCGGCAGCAAAGTGAAGCATCCGCCTCCATTTTTTGCAAGAGCCTGGCATACTGCCAATCGGGACACATTGCTAAATCCACCAATTAAGGAGTGGGCGCGATTTTATCTAACTCGATCCACAGTATCTGTTGATCCTTTTGCTAGAAATTCCAGTTTGGCAAACTGGACAAATGACCTGAATCCTGAAACAGCCGCTAACTTCCACATGGATGCTTTTGATTTTTTACTGCATCTTAAAAAAGAAGGGGTGACTTGTGACCTTTGCATATTTGACCCTCCTTATTCACGTGCGCAGGTAAAGGAATGTTATGAGGGAGTTGGGCGTCATTTTGGGCAAGCCGATTCTCAAGGTTTTACAGGCAACTGGAAAAAGGAACGTGATGCCCTTGATTCGATCTTGGCGCCGGGCGGTGTGGTATTATCATTTGGCTGGAATTCATCGGGGATGACTTTGGCACGCGGATATACTCTTGAAAGCGTCCTCCTCGTTTGTCATGGAGGTGCCCATCATGACACCATTTGTATCGCAGAGAGAAAACAGTCGTGACCGGCGCCGGGGCGACGGCGGCAAAATGAACCTCCCGCACGATGCGGGAGACTATTCGCGAGCCTATCGCAGCCACCCCGCGATGATCCAGCGGGCATCCCGCGCCTCAAATTTGCCAGCCCCCTCGCTTTATCCCATACCCTTATCACCATTCAGATCATGACCCTTTATAGCATTCTGACCCCAGATTCAGCCCCAGCCCCACGATCCTTGATTCTATGGGCATTTAAAGGTTCCTTGAATTTATTTAACCCTTTTTAAGGTTTTCCTGCTCTCTCAACAGGCGTCTTCTTCATCCTTCTCGGATTGGTTGCCGCACCCTCACTTCTTTTGGCTAAAAAGCCAAATGCCAAAGAGATCTTCGACAAGATCGCACCCTACCAAGGCTGGGCTGGTGTCGTATTTTGTATCTGGGGCATCTGGGGCATTATCAGCGCGATTCTGACACTGGGCTGGCTCAGCCACGGTGCCGGGTGGATCATTGCCTGGGTTATCCTGCTCGTAGGCAGCATTGTTGAAGCCGGCGTCGGCTTCATCCTCGGCTTTGCGCTTATCGACAAATATGTTCTCTCCAAGAACCCCCAGACACAGGCCAAGGGTAAGGAATTGCTCGCCAAGCTGATCCCGCTTCAGGGCACCTTGGGACTCGTTTCCATTGTTCTGGGCATTGTTTACATTGTCCTGACAATCATGGTAGTTGCTGCTGCCGCAACCGCCTAATTTCTAATATATTTCAGTCAAAAACTCCCCGGTGAAAACCGGGGAGTTTTTTTTGTCGCATAACACTTACACTTTTCCGGCTCCATTACCCATCGCCTTTTCGGTTAAGACAGCTTCACAACAGTTGTAGAGTCCCCATTGTCGCTTGTATCATTGAGTCATGTCGGACGATTTCTCATTTGCTGCTGTTCATGACGTGACCATTCCGTTGGCAGGAACCAAATGTTTGTTGGACAATGAGACTAAATCATTTGATTTCCTGTTTGCTTCGGCTGATGAAAACGAGAAATCAAACGGAAAGTCATTTGCTTCTCTTCATGATCGAGTCCCGCAAATGATTTTGCCAAATGATACTCTTCACCATGGTGTCATATCATTCGCAGGAACCCATCATGAAGAGTACAATGGAGACTCTGCATCCTGCTTTCATGCATCTAACCTCAATTTTACGAGGTTTCCCAGATGTGCAGGATATTCCAGTGCCGGAACTCATCATGCATCTAACCTCAATTTTACGAGGTTTCCCAGATGGATAGACCCAGTTTCTTAAACAAGACAAGGATACAGCAAACGTCCAGACCCTGGCAAACTCTCCGAGAAGACCACATTCCCTGCCGAATATAGTATTTTCGATCAATATGAAGATGGCAGGCACGGCTTGCTTCCCCTGTAGACTATTAAAACCTTCCGACTCTATTGATTGGAGATATTATAAAATTAACTCGTACAGGCATTTTCTGCCCATATTCAATTTCCGATATGAGCGAAAATCTCCCACCCTCGCTTGATCCTCCTCCGAAACTAGACCCACCCTATTATGAACCTGAGTCTTCCCCGGATTTAGCCTCCAGTGTTTCAAACAATGACAACAACAGTAGCGAGTCTCCTTTCGACGAAATCCCCAATGATGTAAAATCCATCGCCATGCTGGCACACCTGCTTTCCATCTTTGTTGGCGTGCTGGCCCCCCTGCTAATCTGGTTACTGAAAGGACAAACACATCCTTTTATCAATACGCATGCGAAAGAAGCCCTGAATTTTCAAATTACCATAGGTCTCGCGTTTATCGTCAGCCTGCTCCTCGGATTATTGGGGACAGGTTCCATGCTCTTTGTGGTCGTGCTCATAGTGAATATTGTCCTCTGCATCACCGGTGGGCTAAGAAGCAAAGACGGGAACACTTATCACTATCCAGTCGCGCTACGACTGGTTGATTAAGGAGCTTTTTCCCCGGAAGACGCGCCCTTTGGTTCTGCTGAAATAACCGCGTCTCTTTCCCAATGCAGGGACTTGGGTGCCTGTTTGAAACGTATCCATCCGAACGAAGATCTTTCCCCTGGATTCAACATCTGTGGCGTCGAGGAGATTTGCTGGAAGGTCACTGATGATCCATCCTTGGCTACGATCTTATAACCACCGATGGCATCGGCGGCGACTAATGAAGCATCCTCCCAGGTAATTTTCACAGCAGAAGGCTGTGACGTCGCCAAGTCCCCGGTGTTCTTCAGAAACAAATCCTGCAATAATCCATCTGTTGTTTCAAATTGCGCATCAACGCGTATCGCTGGCAATTCGCCTCGGCGTACCTTATTCCAAGCTGTTGTCGTCCAGTTGAGCCGGTCTTCAGGAACAGGCAGACGATACCATACAACTCCCGTAAGCATGGCCGGGTGAGATTGCTGCCATTCCTTGACCAGTGTCGCCAGAGCCGCCGCATCGGCGGAGATCATTTTCCAACCAACGACGCCTTGCGGTTCGCTATCCACTGACTCTGCAGCCACCCCTACATAGCGTCCTTTCGCGTCAAACCCAACGCGATAGGTATATGTCGGCAAAGCCACGCGGAACGGTTTGCCCAAACGAGCGGCCTGCCGCATCCAACGCCGTGTCTGCACTGTGTCGCAAAGGGGCGGCAATTCTCCTTTCTTTGTCGCAGGAGACACGGAATGAACCTGTAGAACGTAACCATCGGCAATGTTGATAACCTTGCGAAAACCTACGGAATCCAACCAAGCCGGAAGCGCGGTAATGCTAACGGGAATCGTACCAGCGATCTCCTTGGCCTGGGTTATCCATTGGGCATATTCGGACAGGCAACGGGTCGGGCAGTCGAAATCGAGCTGTATCTCCGCAGGTGTCCAACCCGCTTTTTGAGCGGACCCCAATGAGTCCCGAACAGCCCGGGCGACCGCCTGGCTCATGGAATTCTCCCGGTTAAAAGGTCCGCCATGCGCGCCTATTCTGATTACCAGGGCAATGGGTTTCTGCAATGTCGCCAGCAAGGCGTAGTCCGGCAACACAGGCCGAATTTTCGGATTACCGCCACCGGGCATAATTTCAGCAGAGACAACCAGTAATTGCTGGATTGTCACGTCCTGGTCGGCGGAATGAACAGCCCCGACCACACCCTCGGTCCAGCGATATTGCCAAATATAAACGGAATCAGGCAGTGCTCCTGTCGCCTGCGGAACGGGTCCGAAAAAATGCCAAGCCACAAATCCGACCACCCCGATCACCAATGCGAAGCACACGAGCAGGCCGACTCGAATACGCTTTTTCATGGCCGGGTTATTTTCCGACTGTCAGGGCTACTCCAGCTTATTCGTAACGGAGTGCCTCAATCGGGTCGAGCTTGGCTGCCCGGACAGCCGGATAAATGCCGGCCAGCAACCCTACTCCCATACTGAATGCCAACCCTGCCAGCATGATAACCGGCTTAACCGTGGATGTCGCGGCATCGGGCAGTGCATTGGAGAGAATCATATTCATGGCAAAGATAATGCCGAAAGAAACCCCCAAGCCGATGATGCCACCCAGGCAACTAATGACCCCGGCCTCCGCCAGAAACTGGAAGAAGATATCGGAACCGCGCGCGCCAATCGCCTTGCGCACCCCGATTTCCCGGATGCGCTCGTTGATGGACGCCAGCATGACGTTCATGATCCCGATGGCGCCGACAAAGAGCGAAATGCCAGCCACCCCTCCCAGAGAGAAGGTGAAAGACGCCTCGGTTTTCTGAAATTCGGCCAGCATTGTCTCATTGGTATTGATGCTAAAATCCTGCAAACCGTCGTGTGTCTGGATCAAAATGTTCTCAATCTGGGGAACCGCATAAATCACATCCTCTGCCTTCGCGACACTGACGTTGAGCGTGGTCAAGGTATCGTTGCCGGTATATCGGCTGATCGCGGTCTGGAGAGGAATGTAAATATCGTTATTCATCCAGCGGTTGATCCCGCTCCGGCTCCCGCGGCGCTGGTTTCCCCGACTGGGTTGGCCAGGCGGTTCGACCGGTTCAAGAACGCCGACAATGACAAATTGGGTCCCGCGAATCTTGATGGTCTGTCCGATCGGATCCTCGTGTTCAGTGAAAAGAACATCGGCTGTATAAGCACCCAACACTGCCACATTGGTTTTTTGCAAAAGATCAAGGTCGGCAATAAACCGTCCGGTTGCCAGCTTGCGTTTGTTGACGGGCAGCCAATCGGGCGTCACCCCAGTCACGCGGGTATTCATCTCGTTGCCGGGCCGGGTAATTCGCTCCCATCCTGCCCGAATCTCAGGCGCAATATAACGCACCAAGGGAGCACCGACTTCAATGGCCTTCACGTCGCGCATCGTGATGCCAACGGAAAGCGCGGAAAGGTGTTCCTGTTCCTTGGGCAAGTCATCCTTGGCGATGGAGATTTTTTCAATCCCCCCCTGCAATTCCACGAACTTGCGAAATCCACCCATCATCCCTTGGACGACGGTGACCATCGCAATAAGGGCCGCGACACCCAGAATAATACCCGACATGGAAAGCAGGGAACGAATCTTGTTCGCCCAAAGCTCCCGAAGTCCATTGATAATGGCGGCAAATATGTTCATCGGCGACGATCCTCCTGCACCTTGCCATCACGCATGGAAATAATGCGCCGCGCATGATCGGCCACTCCAAGATCGTGAGTAACCATGATAACCGTCAACCCTTCGACCAACAGCGAATCCAGAAGATCAAGGATACGTCCGACGTTTTTACTATCGAGATTCCCGGTGGGCTCGTCCGCGAGGATGATCCCCGGTTGGTTAACGATGGAGCGGGCAATCGCCACGCGCTGGCGCTCTCCTCCCGAAAGTTGACTGGGACGATGATGAATCCGGTGCGTCATGTCCACGCGAGCAATCGCCTGTTCGGCCCGAGCCTTGGCATCGTGGATTTTACTGCGGCTATAACGCATCGGCAGCAGTACATTTTCCAGCACCGAGAGACGCGGCAGCAGATTGAAAGCCTGAAAAATAAACCCGACCCGGTTGGCCCGATACCAAGCCCGGCGGGACGCACTAATCCGGCTGACATCCTCGCCTTCAAAACTGATCTTTCCGCTGGTCGCTTTATCCATGAACCCGAGGATATGCATAAGCGTGGACTTTCCCGACCCTGACGGCCCCAGCACAGCCAGAAATTCTCCACGATCTATGGTCAAATCCACCCCATCGAGGGCGTGTACCTGCTCGTCACCCATGATGTAGGTCTTCCGCAGGTCCTTTATCGTGACCAGGGATGATCCGGCGGCGGCGTTGGTGACAGGTTTCGTCATGGATGAATAATCAGATATAATCGTCGAGGAGTTAACTGTCTCCTATTTACGATCCTCCTTGGGAGGACGAATAAGGCTGACCGTGTCCCCTTCGGAAATACCCTCGGTTATTTCAATATACCCGTCGTTGTTGATGCCTGTTTTTACCACCTGCCGTTTATAGGTTTTATTGGACTGCTCCACATATACACATCGATCATTTCCTTCGATGAAGACCGCGGAAACCGGTACCGCCAGGGCATTCTTCACACTGGCGATAATCATGCTGATATTGGCGCTGATTCCCGGGCGGATGGAATGGCCCTCCGAGGAAAAGGAAACCTTGATCGGAAAAACCCTTAACGCCGTGCTCAATGAGGCGGTCGTACTGGAGCTGGTAGACAAGCCGGAGGGGGAAATGAAAAACAACTTACCGGTCACCTTGATGTCCGGCAGCGAGTCGAAGGTAAGAACAGCTGGTGTGCTTTCCTGAATTTTCGCGACATCAAACTCATTCAGGTTAGCCTGAACAATGAGCTGGCTCAGGTTATTCACCTTCATGAGCGTAGTGCCACTGTTGACGGAGCCCGCACCAACCACGACTTGGCCGACATTGACGTCCAAATTGGTCACCATGCCATCGTGTGGTGCCAGAATTGTGGTTTTATCGTAATTTTCCTGGGCCTTGTCTACACGGGATTGTTGAACCGCCAAGGAAACCTCGGCATTCTTCTCAGCAGTCTCTGCATCCAGCCAATCCTTCTCTGTCGCAAACCCATCGGCATACAATTTTTTATATCGCGTGTGATCTCGCTTGGCCTTTTCAAGGGAGATTTTCTGCATCTGTAAACTCTGCTGGGCCTCCTCGAGTTCGGCCTCGGTAAGTTTTTTATCCAGGACGACAAGAATCTCACCTGGAGCCTCCTGCTTGCCATCCTTTCCCAGCTTTGGGCCCTTTACCATATCGCCATTTTCAACTTTTATCTCCAAAATTTTTCCGCTCACTTCCGACTTCACCTCGGTGGCAATAAGCGGCTCAACAAATCCACTGACGTCCACGCTCCGATCAATATCACGACGGGTGACTTTCACGACTGGATAGGCAGAGACTTCCTGTTTGCCGTTACCCATCGGAAGGCTGTCCTTGAAATAATAGCCGGCGCCACCAAGCGCACCAAGGATAACGATGGCGATGATGATTTTCTTCATTTGGAAAAACGTTGGAGAAATTTCATAGTGGAATGATCAACGGGAAGCAGTCCCATTGTCATAGGTCATGACTGGTGGTTCTTTGCCGGCTTGTTCATCCATGACTTCCCAGGAAAAGCCGAGATTGGACAAAATGGTCCCATCAAGTCGGGCCACGGCGGCGGCAGCTACCACACAATCCAACATGGATTGCAGATTGCTCAATTCTGCCGCATCGAAAGATGCCTTGGCGACCAGCACATCGCTCATGGTTGAAGCGCCTACCGCATACTTGGCCCGTTCACCATCATAGGCTTCGCGCTTTAAAGAAACAGTGGCCTGGGTGGCAGCCAACCTATCGCGGGATGTTTCCAAGGCTCGCCAAGCGCTCCGGGCATTGAACATGGTTTGCTGCTGGGTGGTCACCTGCAACAGAAACGCCTGCTCACGGGCCTTGCGGGCCTGACGCAACCTGGCCTCGCTTTCACGAAAACCCAAGGGTATTGAAAGCTCCACCCCCGCATTAAGTCCGTATCCGCTCCGCGTAAAAACGCCGGTATAGGCATTGCCGACAGTCCGATCCCGACCCAATGCGGATGCTCCCGCAATCAAGTCCAGCGACGGTTGATCGGCATTATCGGCAACCAAGACATCCAAGTCGGCCTGCTCAATCTCAATGGATCGTACCTGGGCATCAATATCGAAGGAACGCACCTTGGGAATCCACCGGGCAAATGCAGGCATGGATTCAGGTGCTGTCTGGGGAAGCTCCACAGTGGCGAGCGGCGCAGGATCAACTTGGTTCATCTCACTCAGCAACAACCGCAAGTTGTCTTCTGCATCAGCAATGCTTTGTCGCGCGTTAATAATGGCGACACGTTGCGATGCGACATCGGCTTCCGCCTGCAGCACATCTTGCTTCAAGCCATCCCCGGCAACTTTTCGGGCCTGGGCTTGCTTGAGCAGCGCCTCGGCACTCTCCAGATTACTCAGGCGTAATTGCAGAAGCGCATGATTGGCTGAAAGGGTCCAGTAGGCCACCTCCACATCGCGCAGTAGATCCAGCACGGCCTTGCGCAGGTTCAGCTTGCTCTTGGTCAGATTTTGCCGCGCCTGGGCAATGGGTGCCAGATTCACGGTGCGTCCGGCTCCGCTCAAAAGGGGTTGCCGCCCCTCTATGCTAAACGCCACGGCATTATCGGGCGACATGTATATCCCTGACGGATTAGTCCAATCTGTCCCGAGCGAGGTAGCCAGTGAAACAGTGCCTCCGGTGGAGAATTTCTTGGAAATACCCAACGAAGAATCCCACGTATCGTTGATCGAGCGGGAAACGGAATAATCCGTCGGCTTGGCCGAAAGAGAACGCCTCCATCCGGTTTCCGCAGTAAACGTGGGATCAAAAACACTCTCGGCAATGTCAATGCTGTCAGCGACGATATCCGTATCAATACGGTTAACGGCAATCCCCAGGTTTCGAAGCAACGCCTTGTCGGCGACCTCCCGGAGCGAAAGTACTTTTTGCGGAACAGGCTCCCCGGCGACAGTCGACGAAAACTCCTGCGCAGACAAAACCACAGGGCCTAGTGCCAATAAGATAGGAACCAGTCGAAAGATCATTTTTATTTGGTGGATTTAATAACACACAAATTCCGTTCTGGTTTCATGAAAAATGCGGATTAGCCCAAAAGGGCCAAAATAATTTCGATTGGCCACCCAACTCACTCCAAAAATCAAAAGGCCTCCCCCATCGAAAGGTACCACGCACTGCCTTCCTTGCCATAAGCCCAATCAAGGCGAAGATTCACGGGATTTTTCTCGGAGAGTCGAAACCGCACTCCCGTTCCCACACTCCAGAGCATATTGCTGAAATAAAACTTATCCATGTCGGGAGCAACCTCCCCAAAACCCGCAAAAGCTACAACAGTCCAACGCCCACCCAAGGGCTGGCGGTACTCAGCCTGGATATCGAACATCATCTTGTCGCGATATTGCCCACTGATATAACCTCGCAGGTCACTGCGCTGGCCAAATTGGGACATTCCGTAGAATGGCACATCACCACCAGTAAACCGTCCGTACCCTCGCATGGCCAGCACACCATTGGTTTTCTCTATGCTGACGTATTTGTTGAAATCGACCTCGCAACTCCAGTAATCCGAATCGCCCAGGAAATAAACGAAGTTCAAGTTGGAATACTCCCCTTTCGTGGGGAAAAACTCATTGTCCCGTGTATCCCACTGGAAAACAGGGCCGAATCCTGCCATGGAAAGTTTCGCCTCATTTTCAATCTCCGGTGGTAATGATGCACCGGTGGAGATATCCACCTTGCTGCCTAGCACACGGGCGCCGCCATAGAAATGCGGGACGATCCGGCGAAGAAGTTGACCGAATCCAAAGGGCATTTCCTGGGCAATGGGAATCGAACGTCCAGCTTCCCCGGCAATTTGCCCTGTTCCGTAAAAATCATATTTGATCCGCGCATAGCCTCCGGCCACGGCATAACGCCAATCATCATATGCGGAAGATCCCTTGTAGGCAATAAGCCCGGCCCAACTATCCATTTCAGAATAAAAACCGGCCGCAGCCAAAATGGAAGGCGGCGTGGTCGGACCATGTCCTTCCGGATGATAAATATACTGGCTGACCAACGTAAGGTTGAATTCCTGGGAAGGATTATATCCGGGCAACGGCGCAACGACGAAATCTCCGCTATCATCGTCGGCAGGCTTTAACGGAGGAACCGGAGTCGGATGAGTCGGATCAAGGGGCGGCTGGTTACTGGCATCGGGGGAAGCTGAAGGCGGAGCCATGGCAGTATCGGCGCCCATGACCCATCCGGTATATCCAACGCTCCAGATGGCAATTGACACAATCAACCATCTGCCGGGAGAAAAGGAAAACTGATGGAAGAAATCATTCATTCACGCAGTTCAATTCATACAGGAAGGAGAACCAACCCTGCCTCAGTCTTGAAGCGGGTCAAATGCAGGTAGATATAAACTTGCCGGATAATCCATGAAAAAACGCGCACACGCCAACAAAGCCACCGCCATCGCCATGTATTTTTCTTTAAAATACTTCCCTGCGCCCTGACATTGACTTTCCCCAAGTTCGGCTAAAGGTTTTTGCCATGAGTACCCACGAATTTGTCCTAAATCGCGATTGCCGGGCCACGCTGGTTCCTGCAGGGGATGATATTATTCTGGAAAAAGACACCACGGTAAAAGTCACCCAGGCACTCGGCGGCACGGTCACAATATCGACACCCATGGGACTCTTTCGTGTCAACGCCGGGAATCTCGACGCGCTTGGCCCTGAGGCGGTCAAACTCTACGGACTCAAGAAATCTTCCGAGACTCCCGCCGCCTTCTCCGAGGAATTGGTCTGGGAAGCCCTGCGGGAATGCTATGATCCGGAGATTCCGCTCAATATCGTCGAGCTTGGTCTTATCTACGACCTGGCCGTGGAAGCGCAGTCCAACGGGAAAAACAAGATTTTCGTGAAGATGACACTGACCGCCCCTGGATGCGGAATGGGACCAGTGATTGCCAATGATGCCAAGATGCGTATCGAGGCTCTTCCCGATGTCCAAAGCGCGGAAATCGTCATCGTCTGGGATCCGGTATGGAATCCGAACATGATTTCGCCCGATGGGCGGAAACAACTCGGCCTTGAATAAGGACGCTCCGGAGATGGCGGGACCCCTTGGCATTTACTGCCATGTTCCGTTTTGCGCGACGACTTGCGACTTTTGCGCATTCTATCAGGAAAAGCCGCGCCGGGGGGACATCGAACGCTACCTCGCCGGAATCGAAAAAGAGTTGCAGCAAATGAAACCCTCGCGGGTTGCGGATACTTTTTTCTGGGGTGGTGGCACGCCCGGATTATTGCCTGCAAACGATCTGGAGCGTTTGGGTAGAGCCTTTCTTTCCGTCAATCAAGCACCGCCCTCGGAATGGACAGTAGAGTTGGCCCCCTCGACTGCCAAGGCCGATAAACTGGCCGTATTAAAAGCATTGGGCGTCACCCGCATTTCCATGGGAGTGCAGAGTTTTGACGAAACCACCCTCTCCGCGCTGGGACGGCAACACTCCCCCCGGCAGATTTACCAGGCGTGGGAGTTGATCCAGCAAACCGGATTTCGGGATGTCAGTCTCGATTTGATTTTCGCGATTCCCGGACAAGACGAATCCCGCTGGCGAAAAGATCTCGCGGAAGCCGTCCGACTATCTCCCGATCATATTTCCACTTATTGCCTGACCTTTGAGGAAGACACCGCGCTTTTTGTAAAGCTCGCCCAAGGGAAGGTGACTGTTGATCCTGATCGGGACGCGGATCTCTACCGGACCACCTGGGAGTTTCTGGCCGGGCACGGCTTCGCCCAATACGAAATATCCAATTTCGCCAGGGCCGGACACGAATGCATCCACAATTTGAATACTTGGCGGATGCATTCATGGCTGGGTTATGGCCCTTCCGCCGCATCGCAATTCGCCGGGCGTCGATTTCAGAACCCGGCCAACCTGGATCGCTGGCTGTCCGGGATTGCATCAGGACGGCCCGTCCATGAACAAATCGTTGAACTGACCGCCTCGCTGCAACTGGCCGATGCCATCGTGTTCGGATTGCGCATGAACGAGGGAATTGACCCCCTTTCGCTCGCCCAAAGATTCGCGACACAGCTTCCGCCGGATTTGACCGAACTGGGAAGTCAACTGGTCGACGAGGGATTCATGCTAGTGGAGGATTCACGCTGGCAGCTTACCCTAGAAGGCCGGTTGCGAGCCGATGCCATAGGTGTTGCCGTGCTGGAAGTTTTCTCCTAATCATGACTCTTATGTCCACCGACGATATCTCCTTCAGCACCGATTGTGCCGGGGTTGATTTTACAGCTCTGGCCAATTTGATGAAGGAATGCGGGATGGCGCATTATGAGCCTGACTTGCATCGCCGGGCCTATGAGAATAGCGCCCATGTCGTTTTCCTGTTTCAAGGGAACGCCTTGGTTGGCTGTGGCCGGGCCATCTCTGATCAGGCTTACCAAGCCGCACTTTACGACATCGCCGTATCCCCCACGCTTCAGGGCAGAAAACTCGGCAAGGCAATTGTCGATCACCTCATGGGCCAGTTGAAAGGCTACAACGTCATCCTGTACGCGACTCCCGGCAAGGAGGACTTCTACCGCAAACTCGGGTTCCGGAAGATGCTAAGCGGAATGGCTTCTTTTAAAAACCAAGTCCGGATGAGCGAACGCGGCTTCACTGAATAACCTTTACCTTACACCCCTCTCCCTCAGGCAACGGGCACACCCGTGTTCATCCCAGTATTCACCAGTTTTCTTTATGCGACGTCGATGTTTTGCGCCCGACGAAGTTCGCAGATCCATGGCCCGGCCAAGGCCAATCTGCTGCGTATCGGGATCGCCGCCTTCGTGCTGGCTTTTTATGCTTTTCTCATCGGGAGCGGAGTGCAGGGAGCCGGATTATACTGGCTGCTCCTGTCCGGAATACTGGGCATGGGAATCGGCGACGCAGGCTTCTTTGCCGCCATGCCCCGCCTCGGGCCCCAGTTATCGGGCATCATCTATCAATGTCTGGCCGCTCCGTTCGGCATCCTGATTGAATGGCTTTGGCTGGGCATCCTCCCGGCCCGCCTGCAAATGGTAGCCGCCCTTGTCGTCCTGACAGGGGTTTGCGTGGCGCTCTGGCCGAAAGAAAAATTCGCCGAGGTATCCTGGCGGCAAAAGGCCTACGGCATCTTGTTCGCCCTGATTGCGGCCCTGGGACAAAGCAGCGGAGCAGTCGCCACCCGCAAGGCAGTCGAGTTGAACAACGCAACCGGGACATTGGTTGATCCCATTACCCAAGCCTTCCAACGCAGTCTGGGAGGGTTGGGGATTATCCTGATTATTTATCTCTGGGTAAGCTGGAAGACCCGCAGGTTGCCGATATCAGTACCTCATGCCAATGCCAGCACAGGCACGAAAATCTTTTGGCCCACCAGCAATGCGGTCGTCGGAGCTGTGCTCGGCGTGGCATCCCTCCAATGGGCACTCGCCAGCATGCCTGCGGGCATCGTGCTCAGCATTGTCGCCACCAGTCCGTTGCTGCTAATTTTTATGGCTTGGATTTTCGATGGTGAAAAACCCAGCAAGCAACATGTAGTGGGTGGCATCCTCGCGGTTATCGGCGTAGCCGGATTGCGACTGGTGGCGTAGCCTTTGTTGCCAAAGAAAATTGCAGTCGCCAGTTTTTCTCTAACACTGTCGCAGCAACAAAACCCACCTTCCTCATGGCCCCTGATACCTGTTGCCCGCCGTTCGATCCCGCTCTTTGGGATGAAAAAATGTTCGAATGGAAAGACAAATGCTTCGTGAAAGTACGCGTCCGGACATTTTTCTACATGCCAGTCAACTTCGGCAAAGTCATGCGCACGCTGGAAGATAAACTTCAAGCGGCAGGTGCTTCCATCTGTGACAGCATGTGCCTGTCCAACCATACGTCGAAATGGAATCTGGACGTCTACGTGGTCATTGACCGTGAAGTCCCCGCACTCCAAAGTTGCAGACTAAACGGGCCTTTTTTCTCCAAGGTCTACGAAGGCCCTTACAAGGATACCGGCAAATGGCGTGATGATTTTTACGCGCAGGCAAAACGCCAAAACATTAAAATAGGGAAGCAATACATATGGTACACCACCTGCCCAAAGTGCGCGAAGAAATATGGTAAAAACTATGTGGCGATTTTTGGTGAGGTAAAATGAAGAAGAGGTACAACGTCAAAGGGAGAACCCAAAAGGAGAAAACAGACAGGATTTACAGGATGGGTGAGAAAATTAGACAGGAAAACGAGAAGACGCCGGAAAACAAAAGTCCCTCCATTCGTAATCCGTAATTTGTAATTCGTAATTACCCTTATCCCTCTGCCTTCCCCTCCGGCACCTTGAGCGGAGCTTCCTGTTTAAGCTTGGGATTCCAAGGCCATTGGGCCTCGCGAGCAGACAACTCCTTTTGCAGACGAGTAGCCAGTTCCCTCAATTTTTCCGGTTTGTCTTTGGAAAGCTCCGTTTTTTCGCCGATGTCCCCGGCAATATGATAAAGCTCCCACTTGTCGGGAATGTAGAAGTAAATCGCCTTCCATCCGTCCAGGACAATGCTGCTGTGCGGAGTATAGTCCGGCTCAGGCTTTATCCACGAGTGCGGATAATGAAATACCAGTGGTCGTCCCGGGGAACTGGCACCCGTCAAGGCTCCGGTAAAATCATTTCCATCATGAACCACGCCCTTGGCATCCGCAGGCAATGAGCCTCCTGCCCAATGCAAGAATGTCGGCATAAAATCCTCGGGCATCACGGCAGACTTGGTTCGCAGTCCCATCTTTACCGGAATATCCTTTTGCAAAGACGCCTCCGCATCCACCTCGGCCCAGACAACCACCATGGGCACCCGGGTGCCGCCCTCGTAGGCGGACCCTTTTCCAGCCCGGAGTGGCCAGTTCTGCGAATTGGCGCCGCCATAAGGTGTCTTGCCTCTCGCATGGGCCGCCAGCCCGCCGTTGTCGCTATAGAAAACCACCAGTGTTTTCCGAGCCACCCCGGTTTTCTTCAATGTATCCAGGACTGACCGGATGCTCGCGTCATAGCCCTCGATCATGGACGCATATTGGGTCTCCACCGGCTTCATCACAAAGTCTGTCCCGGCATACTTCGTTCCGGTATAGTTCTTGATGAATCGCTTGTCCGGTTGAATCGGGACATGCACGGCATAATGGGCCAGATACAAAAAGAACGGTTTTTGCTCGCGCGCTGCAGCCTCGATTTGCGCACAAGCTTCCTTGGTGAGGGCATCCGTTAAATTGGTGGATGTGCCATGGTATTTTTCCAGACCCGGCACATTCCAGACACCACCCCCGCTCTTGGAGGCATAATTGTCCTCGCCCTGATAACTTGCCGGACCTCCTGACGCATGGCCGGCGATATTCACATCAAAGCCCAGATTGAGCGGATCCGCCGACGGGGTATCAATGGCCCCGAAATGCGCCTTGCCGATCATGATGGTCTTATAGCCGTTCTTTTTTAGTAATCCAGGCAGGCTCGGCCAATTCACATCAAAACCCGCCCTTCGCCAATCACGCGGTGCAGGTAACTCCGAGGGAAATCCCGTCTCCCCTTCCTTGCGCAAGGTCCAGCTTGTTACCCGGTGCCGGGCGGCATTCATGCCGCTGAGGAGCGAGACCCGGGTTGGGCTGCAAACCGGGCAAGCCCGCGCGTCGGTAAACGTGACCCCGGTCCGGGCCATCTCCTCCACTGCCGGAGTACGGTACGTCTTGTTGAAAATCGTCGGGGCATCCCCCATCGGAAGCGAGGTATCCTGCCAGCCCAGGTCATCGATCAGGACAAAAACAATATTCGGTTTTTCCTTTGCCAATACCGGACAGGAAACAAATGCAGATACCGACAAGAGTTGCAGGATACGCGCCAACGAGTTTTTCATGAAAGAGGTTTTGACATCTCCTGCCCCAAGATTGTTCCTCCCAACCTGCGACACCGTGGAAACAAAACGCCCGATTGAATGTCGTAAGAAAGTCTCCTTTAAGATATGCGTACCCAACTCGCCGCCTTCATTACCGCAACATCCCTTGCCGCTCCTGCCATTGTCTCGGCAGCAGAGCCGGTTTCATCCGGAAAATCTGCCCGGCCCAATATCGTCTTCATCTTCAGCGACGACCATGCGGCGCAAAGCATCCAGGCCTACGGGGCCAAGCTCGGGGTGTCCGTAACCCCCAATATTGACCGGATGGCGCGCGAAGGGATGACGTTTGAAAATTGCTTTGCCGGAAATCCGCTTTGCGGCCCGTCACGCGCCTCCCTCCTCACCGGAAAATTCTCCCACGCCAACAAGTTTTTTTCCAACGAGGCCCATGTCCCTTTTGACGGTTCCCAGCCCACGTTTCCCAAGTATCTGAAAGAAGCCGGCTATCAGTCCGCCATCTTCGGAAAATGGCACCTGGAATCCACCCCGACAGGATTCGATGACTACGCCATCATGGTAGGCCAGGGCATCTACTATAACTCCCCGGTCATCACTCCCAAGGGGAAAAAAGAACGCACCGGCTATGTCACCGAGGCAGTCACGCAGGATGCGCTCAATTGGCTGAAGGACAAGCGCGACGCAAAAAAACCATTTGTGCTGATGGTTCACCACAAGGCCCCGCATCGCAACTGGGTACCGGGACCCAACGAACTGGACCTGTTCAAGGGACACGTCTGGCCCGAACCTCCCACCCTGCGGGATACCTACGAAGGCAAGGCGCAATGCATCTCCGATATCCGCATGCGAATTCTGCGCGACATGCCATATCCCAGCGACCTGTTGATCCCGGCAAAAGGAAAAGACACTTCCCCCGGTTACATGACCGGAATGTGGTACCTGTCCAAGGAGGAGCGGAAACGCCTCGAGGATGCCTACCGGGAAGAGAACGACCTGTTTATCAAAAACAATCCCCAGGGAGATGCGTTGCTGAGCTGGAAATACCAACGCTACATGACTAACTATCTGCGTACGGTGGCGGGCGTGGACAAGTCGGTGGGCACGATTCTTGACTATCTTAAAAAATCCGGCCTCGAGGAAAACACGCTCGTGATTTACAGCTCCGACCAAGGATTCTTCCTGGGCGAGCATGGTTGGTACGACAAGCGGATGCCTTATGATGAATCGGGGCGAATGCCCTTCATCGCCCGCTGGCCCGGAAAGGTCAAGGCAGGCAGCCGGACTCCCACCGTCATCCAGAATACCGACATCGCCCCCACCTTCATGGATCTCGCCGGGGTCCCCGTGCTGGCAGACATCCACGGACGATCCGTGGTGCCCCTGCTCCAAGGCAAGGCCGATCCGGCCAATCGCGACGAGGCCTATTTTCATTTCTACGAGGACACCGGCGAACATCATTGCCCGGTCTATGTCGCGGTCCGCACCCAGGATCACTTGCTCGCATGGTATTACGAGCACGACTACACCGAGCTTTTCGATATCAAGAAAGATCCCCTCCAATTGAAGAACGAGGCCGACAATCCCGCTTTTGCCGAGACCCGAAAGTCCATGGAGAAGCGCTTGCGCCAACTCGCCGAAAAATACGGCGATCGCACTGCACCGTGGGGAGATGAACCCGGCCCCAAGCTGAAAGTAGCCTCCGGTAAGGAAAGCGGCATGTAGCCTCTAGTTAGGACCAAGAACAGAACCACGGATAAGATAAGGATAAGCGGATAAGAAAAATACTCTTACTGTCGCAACAAGCGACGTAATGTTCTTTTCTCATCTATCTTTCGTTATCCCTACATATCCGTACCATCCGTGGTTTACTGCTCCGGTCCCATTTTATTTTACATCTCCATTTCTCCCTGCGGGAATTTGCTCAGGAAAGAATGATCTCTTCGCAATAGGCAGCATTCTCGCATAATTTCTCTGGATTCAAGTGACTTGCAAACCCCATTATCTTGTCCGACCGCGACTCCCTAAGCCGACATCGATAATTTTTCATAAAATCCGGTAACAAATCTCCCGGTTTGCTTCTGATGCAAGGTATGACAACCAATACTCCCATGAACAATACGCCGGATACCCCTCCGCTCGGTGGCCTCAACCCTGCCGATTTGCTTCGTCAGGGGGCAACCGATGACACCCAGTTTGAAGACAAGGGGGTTACCTTCAACCCCCCAGCCTTGGAAGACCTCGCCAAGATATTCCCCCAGTTTGAAATCCTGGAACTCATCGGACGCGGCGGCATGGGTGCTGTCTATAAGGTTCGCCAACGGGAACTCGACCGGATTGTCGCCCTGAAGATTCTTCCGCAGGAGATCAGCGCGGATCCCTCCTTTGCCGGACAGTTTGCCCGCGAAGCCAAGGCTCTCGCCCAACTAAACCACCCCAATATTGTCACCCTTTACGAATTTGGCCAAGCTCAGGGACTCTATTACATCCTCATGGAATATGTGGATGGCCTGAACCTGCGACGCCTGATGGACAATGGGCGTATTTCCCCGCGTGAAGCCCTCGCCATCGTTCCGCAGATTTGCGACGCCCTCCAATACGCCCATGACCGCAAGATCATCCATCGCGATATCAAGCCGGAGAATATCCTGCTTGATCGCCTGGGACGAGTGAAAGTCGCCGACTTCGGCTTGGCCAAACTGGTTGCCGACGCCCAAACGCCTTCGTCAGAATCCTCGCCGGCTGCCGTCTCCTCGCACGAAACCCTGCTCATGAAAGACGGCAAGATCATGGGTACCCCGGCCTATATGGCCCCGGAGCAGCGCGAGACGCCCTCCGCCGTTGACCACCGGGCTGACATTTATGCTCTGGGCGTTGTTTTCTACCAGATGCTCACCGGAGAACTGCCGGGCAAACCCTTGGAAATCCCCTCGCGCAAGGTCCAGATCAACGTCAAGCTCGATGAGGTTGTCCTGCGCGCCTTGGAAAAGAACCCCGACCGGCGTTATGCGCAGGCGAGTG